>NZ_WQDM01000012.1:0-118566 GCF_013033125.1 Ruegeria sp. HKCCA4008 | reverse complement strand
CGCTGATCGAGGCCCTGATCAACCAGGAGCTCGGCGAACCCTTCCGCCGCGACGCAATGAAAAAACCCGTCGCCGTCGCAGGAATCTCGGCCGAAGACATGAAAGCTCAGGAAGCGTGATCAAAGGACGAGGCCAGAGCGTATGACAATGACACCAATTGAACTGTTGCGTCAGAACGCCCCGGCCTCGCACCCTGTGGTTTCTTTATGCGAAGGCAGTGATCCCCGCGTTGTTGCGGGGGCACTGGCCGCCCACCGGGCCGGACTGGCCGATGTCATTCTGGTCGGTCCACAAGCCGAGGTCGAAGCCGCCCTCAAGAACCAGAATACCGCTCGCTCTGACGGCGTCATGGTTCACGACCCGGCAACCTCGGACCTGACCGAGGAATTTGCCCAAACCTATTTTGAACTGCGCCAACACAAGGGCGTCGATCCGGCCAAGGCCCGTGCCGCCGTTGAAACACCGCCAGTCTATGCCGCCATGCTGGTACGCAGCGGGCGGGCCACTGGAACCGTAGGTGGTGCCGTTCACACGACCGGAGACATTGTACGCGCGGCCATTCAGGTGATCGGCATGGCCCCAGATGCCGGAATGGTATCATCCTTTTTCCTGATGTACCCGCCGGAAAACGCTCAGCCCGGAGCGCGGGCGATGCTCTATTCGGACTGCGGCCTGGTCATCGATCCCAGCGCTGACGAGTTGAGCAAAATTGCCGTCGCCTCGGCCAGATCGGCGCGGGCACTGCTGCGGGTTGACCCCAAGATCGCCATGCTCAGCTTTTCGACCAAGGGCAGCGCAAAGCATCCCGATGTCGACAAGGTGATCGAGGCCACTGAAACACTGCGCCAAAGTTCCCCGGATCTCGAGGTCGACGGCGAGCTTCAGTTCGACGCGGCCTTCGTGCCCTCGGTCGGGGATCGCAAATCGCCCGGATCTTCGGTCGCCGGTCAGGCCAACGTGATGATCTTTCCCAATCTCGACGCGGGCAATATCGGTTACAAGATCACGCAACGACTGGGGGGTTACACCGCGATCGGCCCGGTTTTGCAGGGGCTGGCCCGACCCGCCAATGATCTTTCCCGCGGATGCAGCGCCGAAGATGTGACCCAGATGATCGCCGTGACGGCACTGCAAGCTATCAGGGAATAAAACTCAGAACTCACGTCGTTTCCAGAACGATGTTCTCAAATCGGAAGGAAAGTGACAAAGTCCTCCCGACACAACCGACAGGACCCGCCAATGACCCATCAGCAGCCGATCCTTGAAACGTCTCCGAAAGTTTCGGACGAGGTCCGCAAAACCACCTGTTATATGTGCGCCTGCCGCTGCGGCATCAACGTTCACATGAAAGACGGCAAGGTCGCCTATATCGAAGGAAACCGGGACCACCCGGTAAACAAGGGTGTGCTCTGCGCCAAAGGCTCTGCCGGGATCATGCAGGTCAACGCCCCTTCTCGCCTGCGCAAACCGCTGAAGCGTGTCGGCCCACGTGGCTCGGGTGAATTTCGCGAGATTGAGTGGGACGAGGCGCTCAGCACTGCTGTGGGCTGGCTGAACGAACTGCATGAAACCGCACCGCAGAAGCTGGCCTTTTTTACTGGCCGCGACCAGAGCCAGAGTTTCACCAGTTTCTGGGCCCAGAATTTCGGCACTCCGAACTACGCAGCTCACGGAGGCTTCTGCTCGGTCAATATGGCGGCCGGTGGCATTTACACGATGGGTGGCGCGTTTTGGGAGTTTGGACAGCCCGACTGGGATCACACCAAACTGTTCATGCTGTTCGGCGTCGCCGAGGATCATGACAGCAACCCGATAAAAATGGGGATCGGCAAGATCAAGGCGCGCGGCGCACGGGTGATCGGAGTGAATCCGATCCGGTCGGGCTATAACGCTGTTGCCGACGACTGGGTCGGCATCACACCCGGAACAGACGGGCTGTTCATTTTGTCGCTGATCCACGTTCTGATGAAAGCCGGCAAGATCGATCTGGATTACCTGAGCCGCTATACCAATGCGCCGGTTCTGGTGAACGCAAGCGAGGGTGCGGAAAAGGGCCTGTTCCTGCGCGACGAGGACGGCAAGCCGCTGGTTATTGATCGCAAGACGGGCGAGCCAACCGCATTCGACAAGCCCGGCGTGCGCCCGGACCTGTCGGCGACCTATGACAAGGACGGTGTGACGCACCGCCCCGTTTTCCACCTGATGGCTGAAAAATACCTCAGCGACGAACACGCGCCCGAGGCGGTGGCCGATCGCTGCGGCATCCCGGCCAAACGTATCCGGGCCATTGCCGCTGAAATCGCCAGGGTCGCTTTTGACGAAGCGATCGAACTGAATCAGGAATGGGTTGATTTTCGGGGTGAAAAGCACTCGAAGATGATTGGCCGTCCCGTCAGCTTCCATTCCATGCGGGGCGTATCAGCCCATGCCAATGGATTCCAGACCTGCCGCGCTCTGCATGTGCTGCAGATCATGCTGGGAACAGTCGAGGTACCGGGCGGTTTCCGCTTCAAGCCACCCTATCCCAAACCGGTCGAAGCACACCCGACGCCCCATGGCGACAGGCGTCCGGGACGCCCGCTGAACGGCCCGCATCTGGGCTTTCCACGTGGTCCCGAAGACCTGCTGCTGGACGACTGCGGCACGCCGCAACGCATCGACAAGGCATTCACCTGGGAAAACCCGATGTCCGTGCACGGGTTGATGCACATGGTGATTTCGAACGCAGCGGCTGGTGATCCCTACAAGATCGACACCCTGTTCATGTACATGGCGAACATGTCGTGGAATTCCTCCATGAACACCAAAGGTGTGATGGAGATGCTGACGGCCAAGACCGATGACGGCAATTACGTCATCCCGCGCATCATTTACTCCGACGCCTATTCTTCGGAAATGGTGGCTTATGCCGACCTGATCCTGCCCGACACCACCTATCTCGAGCGGCACGACTGTATCTCGCTGCTGGATCGCCCGATCTGCGAGGCCGACGCCGCAGCAGACGCCATTCGCTGGCCAGTGGTCGAACCCGACCGTGACGTGCGTGGTTTCCAGTCGGTTCTGATCGAGTTGGCCAACCGTATGAGCCTGCCGGGTTTCACGAATGAAGACGGCAGCCCAAAGTGGAAAGACTACGCGGATTACATCGTAAACCACGAACGACGCCCTGGCATCGGCCCGCTGGCCGGTTTCCGGGGTCCAGACGGCGACAAGGAAGGCCGCGGAGAGGTCAATCCGGATCAGCTGAATCGGTATATCGAAAACGGCGGATTTTATGTGGCGCATATCCCGGAAGGCGCGGATTACTACAAACCGTGGAACACCGCCTATCAGGACTGGGCCGTCGGGATGGGCATCTATGACAGCCCTCAGCCCTATCTGTTCCAGCTCTATTCCGAACCGATGCGCCGGTTCCAGCTGGCTGCCGAAGGTCACGGAGACCGCCAGCCGCCCGAGCACCTGCGCCAGCGCATCAAGGACACCATGGATCCGCTGCCGATCTGGTACGAAACCGACCAGCAGGGCAATGAAGGCTTCACCGTCAACGCTCTGACCCAGCGCCCAATGGCCATGTATCACAGTTGGGGCACACAGAACGCGTGGCTGCGCCAGTTGCACGGGCAAAACCCGCTGTACGTCCCGACCAAACTGATGCGAGAACACAACCTGCAAGACGGCGACTGGGCAAAAGTCAGCTCCCCCCACGGTGAAATCACCGTGCCGGTGATGGAGATGGCCGCGCTGAACGACAACACGGTCTGGACATGGAACGCCATCGGCAAACGCAAGGGCGCCTGGGCCTTGCAGGACGACGCGCCAGAAGCGACCAAAGGTTTCCTGCTCAATCACCTGATTCACGAATTGCTGCCGTCCAAAGATGATGGAATGCGCTGGGCCAATTCGGACCCGATCACTGGTCAGGCGGCATGGTTCGACCTGAAGGTCAAAATCGAAAAATCCGACGCACCTGCCGATGCGCAAAGCCAGCCGAATTTCGACCCGATCAAATCTCCTGTCGGAACCGGCCCTGAGAACCTGGCCTGGAAGGTGGGCAAATGACCCGGATCCGCACTTCATCTGGCCAAAAATATCCCGGGGGTGAATTGAGCCGCAAGCTCAAGAGGGGGCTGGCCCCCTCACCTGCCCTCCACAGCAGAGGTTCCCTGACATGACCCAGCTACCAAACTCCACTGACCGCAAGATGGGCCTGGTCATCGACCTGGACACCTGTGTCGGCTGCCACGCTTGCGTTATTTCCTGCAAAGGCTGGAACACGGAAAATTACGGCGCCCCTCTTTCGGATCAGGACGCCTACGGTGCAAACCCTTCGGGCACCTTTCTCAACCGCGTGCATTCCTACGAAGTGCAACCTGCCGACGGGCATGCCCAGCTGATCCACTTCCCGAAATCCTGCCTGCATTGCGAAGACGCGCCCTGTGTTACCGTTTGCCCCACCGGCGCCAGCTACAAACGGGTCGAGGATGGCATCGTCCTGGTCAATGAAAGCGATTGCATCGGATGCGGCCTGTGCGCCTGGTCCTGCCCCTACGGTGCGCGGGAACTTGATGTGGCCGAAGGCGTGATGAAGAAATGCACACTTTGCGTGGACCGCATCTACAATGAAAACCTCCCCGAGGTCGACCGTATCCCCTCCTGTGTTCGCACCTGCCCTGCGGGCGCAAGGCACTTTGGTGATCTGGGCGATCCCGACAGCGATGTCAGCCAGCTGGTTGCAGAACGGGGTGGCATGGACCTGATGCCGGAAATGGGCACCAAACCCGTCAACAAATACCTGCCCCCGCGCCCCAAGGACACCGTGGAAGACCAGATCGACATACTGGCCCCCCTGCTGGCCCCCATCGCTGACGAGCCCAAAGGGTTCCTCGGCTGGCTCGACAAGACGTTGGAGAAACTCTGATGCATCCCGCACCCTCCGTCATTCTGTTCACCACCCTGTCCGGTCTGGGATTTGGACTGCTGTTCTTTCTTGGCCTGGGGTTTCCGGCTGTCTCGGGTTGGGTGGCTTTTGTGTTCTTCGCCATTGCCTATGGTCTAGCCGTCGGCGGGCTTTTGGCTTCGACCTTCCACCTGGGCCATCCGGAGCGGGCCTTGAAGGCCTTCACTCAATGGAAAACCAGCTGGCTCAGCCGTGAAGGTTGGTGCGCCGTACTCGCGTTGGTCATCATGGGGCTCTACGCGATTGGCGTGGTGTTTCTGGACCAGCGCTGGGGTTTTCTGGGCTGGATCGGCGCAGGGTTGTCGCTGGCCACAGTGTTCACGACCTCGATGATCTACACGCAGCTCAAGACCATCCCACGCTGGAACATGAACCTGACACCTGCCATGTTCCTCAGCTTCAGCCTGGCCGGTGGTGCATTGCTGGCAGGTCAGACAAGCGCAGCTCTGCCGCTGCTGCTGATCGCGGCGCTGGTGCAGATACTGTACTGGCGCAAGGGGGATCAGGCGTTTGCGTTATCGGGAACGGATCTGGGAACAGCCACCGGGCTTGGCGCACGCGGATCCGTCCGCGCCTTTGAGCCGCCCCATACCGGCACCAATTACCTGCTGCGAGAATTCGTTCACGTGGTCGGGCGCAAACACGCCGAAAAACTGCGGCTGATCTCGTTCGTTCTGGCATTCGTGCTGCCGGTTCTGCTGTTGTTGCTGCCGTTCAATCACGTCTTCGCCCTGCTGGCCGTGGCCTCGCATCTGGCAGGTGTTACAACGTCGCGCTGGCTGTTCTTTGCGCAGGCCGAACATGTCGTGGGGCTGTATTACGGCAAACGCTGAGGGGGCTCTGCCCCCGCCGCGGCAAGCCGCGACTCCCCCGGGATATTTTTAGCCAGATGAAGTCTGGATACATGGAAAAGAAAGGGCGGCGCTCGAGGTTCGAGGCCGCCCTTCGTCGTATTCTGAAATACCGTCAGATCAGGCCGGCATGGGCCATTGCGGCCTCGATTGCATTCTTGGTGCTGTTTTCCAGCTCGGTCAGGGGTGAGCGGACTTCGGTGCTGCAAAGGCCCAGTTTGCTGAGTGCATATTTGGCACCGACAAGGCCCGGCTCGATGAAGATCGCCTCATGCAGCGGCATCAGCTTGTCCTGATACTCCAACGCTTTTGCATAATCTCCGGCCAGCGTGGCCTGCTGGAATTCAGCGCATAGCTTGGGGGCCACGTTTGCGGTGACCGAAATGCAGCCAACACCGCCGTGCGCGTTGAAGCCGAGTGCGGTGGCGTCTTCGCCGGACAATTGGCAGAAATCCGCGCCGCAAGTTGCACGCTGCTGGCTGACACGGGCCAGATCGCCCGTTGCATCCTTGACCCCGACGATACGGGGAAGCTTGGCCAATTCACCCATCGTGGCAGGCGTCATGTCAATGACTGAGCGGCCCGGAATGTTGTAGATGATGATCGGGATATCCGCGGCCGCATGCAGCGCCTCGAAATGCGCGATCAGGCCACGCTGAGTTGGTTTGTTGTAATACGGCGTGACGACCAGTGCCGCATCCGCTCCGACTTTTTCCGCGAACTGAACGAAGCGGACAGCTTCGACCGTGTTGTTCGACCCGGCACCGGCAATGACAGGAACGCGGCCCGCAGCGGTTTTAACAACCTCTTCGATCACCGTTTCATGCTCTTCGTGGCTGAGCGTCGGGCTTTCACCGGTTGTTCCCACAGGCACCAGCCCGGTCGAGCCTTCGGATATCTGCCAGTCCACCAGATGTTTGAGCGTCTTCAGGTCCAACTCGCCGTTGTTGAACGGGGTGACGAGGGCTGGCATCGAGCCTTTGAACATGACACGCTCCTTCAAGGTGCATTTTGCAGTTTTTACGCCGCGGTTCCTCACGTTTCCAGCTTTGTGAGTTGATCCCAGCGACGCACGGTTTATCCTCACAGGCTCTATCCTCGGTTGGTTGGGAAATGCAAGGGATGACACGCTTTCTGGCACTGTTGACTGCTGTGATTCTGTATTCGGTGACTGCGACGCATTCAGCACGGGCAGATGCTGCTGCTGATTTGCGCGCTGGACTTAACGAAATGCGCAAAGGCGACTGGAACGCAGCGTTGCGCGTATCCGGCCAGCGAGGTTCCGTATCGCGCGATATCATTGTCTGGCACTGGCTGCGCGAGGGCTTCGGCAGCTCTGGCGACGTTTTGGTGTTTCTCGAACGTCGCCCGGACTGGCCCGGGCTGGCATGGCTGCGCCGCAAGAGCGAGCCTGTTTTCACCGGTGCCGATCCAGACAGGGTTCTGAAATTCTATGCCGGCATTCCACCTCAGACGGCAGAGGGCGCCTTGAACTATGCCGTCGCCCTGAAATCCAAGGGACGCATCGGAGAGGCGGAGGCCGACATTGTGACCGCTTGGCGCACCATGCCAATGGGTTCGGGTCTGCAAAAAAGCTATCTGGAGAACTTTGCCAAACTTCTGAAACCGCATCACGCGGCGCGGCTGGACAGAATGCTTTGGGACGGTCATCTTGTAAGCGCCGGGCAGATGTTGCCTTTGGTCGGTCCGGACGAACGTAAACTGGCCGAAGCGCGCATAGCATTGCAGAAACGCCAACCCGGTGTGGACACCAAGGTGGCGGCAGTTCCCAAGTCTCTGGCGGATGCGCCCGGGCTGGCCTTCGATCGTTTTGTCTGGCGCGACAAGAAAGAACTGGATGACAGCGCCGTCGATCTGATGCTGGCACGCTCTACCGGGCCTGACGCCCTGGGTGAGCCTGACAAATGGGCGGAGGGACGGCGCCGTCTTGCACGGCTTGAGATGCGATCGGGCCGTGCGGCGCGCGCATATGACGTGGCCGCCAATCATCACATGACCCCCGAAATGGGTTATGGCTATGCCGATCTTGAATGGCTGGCCGGTTTTCTGGCGCTTCGCAAACTGAACGATCCTGCCACCGCCGTTCGCCACTTCCAGAACTTTTCGGACGCCGTGAAATCTCCGATCTCGAAAGGCCGTGGTGGCTATTGGCTTGGGCGCGCTTACGCGGCACTGGGTGACTCGGACAAGGCGTATGACGCCTATGCAATGGGGGCCGATTACCAGACCTCATTCTACGGTCTGTTGGCCGCAGAACGGATCGGACGACCGTTTGATGCGGAACTGGCCAATCCGCGTCGCGCGCCGCATTGGCGGCAGGCGGAGTTTGCCGATTCCAGCGTTTTGGAGGCCGGATTGCTGTTGTTGAAAGCCGGAGAAGCAAACCTGTCCGAGCGGTTCCTGACCCATCTGGTCGAAAGCCTTGATCCAGTACAGGCCAATCAATTGGGCGACCTGGTGATCGAACTGAAACAGCCGCATCTGGCCGTGATGATCGCTAAACGGGCGGCGACCACGGGCACTGTTCTGCCCGCAGCCTATTACCCGGTCCATCCCGTTGCAGATATGCGATTGCCGATGGCCAAGGAAATGACATTGGCCATCGCGCGCCGCGAAAGCGAGTTCGACCCGGTCGTCGTCAGCGGTGCGGGCGCGCGCGGCCTGATGCAGGTAATGCCCGCCACGGCCAAGCTGGTCGCGGGCGAGCTGGGCATTCTCAGCGGCCATCAGACGGGACGTTTGACCACGGACTGGCAATACAACGCAAAGCTTGGGGCCAACTATCTTTCCGGTCTGGCAGCCGATTTCAACGGCAACGTTGTGATGATGGCGGCGGGGTACAATGCGGGGCCAAAACGCCCGATCTCGTGGATGGAACGCTATGGTGATCCACGCACAGGCGAGGTCGATATCGTCGACTGGATCGAGACGATCCCGTTCAGCGAAACGCGGAACTACGTGATGCGCGTGACCGAAAGCCTGCCGGTCTACCGTGCCCGCCTGGGGCAACCCGCCCTTCCAATTCCTTTCTCGCAGGAGCTGATCGGATCATCTCTGGCGGCGTTCGCGCCATAAGGTGAACAAACCTGCGGCTACGACGATGGTTGCGCCCGCCACGACTTCGGGGCGCAACGTTTCGCCAAAGATCGAAATACCCAGGATCGCGCTCCAAACCAGGTGGAAATATGCAAAGGGTTGAACCGCACTGGCTTCGGCCACTTCGTAGCACTTGATCAGCAACCAGTGCCCGAACACCCCACTGACGCAAAGCAGCGCCATCCAGAGCCAGTCGTCGTGCGCCATCGGCTCCCAGAACCACATGCCAAACACGGTCATCGCCACGGCACCGGCGACACCGGTCCAGAAAAAGCTGGTGGCCGCGCTGTCCTGACGGGCGACATATCGCGTCAAAAGACCATAGATCGCAAACAGCAATGCAGAAATCAAAGGTATGACAGCCCATGGGTTAAAGACCCCGGCGCCCGGTTGCAGGATGATCAGAACGCCGATGCAGCCGACACCGATCGCAGCCCATCGCCGCCATCCGACCTTTTCGCCCAGCACCGGCCCGCTCAGCGCGGCGACAAGCAGAGGATAACAGATGAAAACCGCCATACTGTCGATCAGGCCAAGGACCGTAAAGCCGAACACCGCAATGCAGATCTCGGCCGCCAGCAACAAGCCCCGCAGGATCTGCAAACCCATCTGACTTGTCTTTGTGGCCGCCTTCAGCCCACCGGGGGCCCGCGCGGCCAGAGCGATGACAAAAGCCGCAAAGAACCAATAGCGGATCATGACCACCATGTAGGTGTTGTAGGTTCCGGCCAGATGGCGCGAGATACCGTCCTGCAACGCAAAGACAATTGTCGCGCCCACCATCAAAGCGATGCCCGCGCCGACATTGTTCTTCTGGGTCATGCTTTGTGTGCCCGTGTCATGTGCCGCTTGCGACCATAGCCGGGCATGCGGGTTACGTTGAAACCTGCACTCTCAAGTCCCCGGCGCACGAAACCCGCGGCCGTATACGTGGCCGCGGTACCGCCCGTGACAGTGTGGTTTGCCACGTCCTGCAACAGGTCCGCGCCCCACAATTCAGGGTTCTTGGCTGGTGAAAACCCGTCGAGGAACCAGGCATCTGCCATTCCGTCCCAGTTCGGCAATGTCTTGCGTGCATCGCCGATCACCACCTCAAACCGAAGCGAATCCAACATACATGTGCGCCCTGTCCAATGCGCCAAAAACCGACTGCTCCACGGATGCAATTCGGGAAAGGCCCCAAGCGCGCGCTGCATGTCGTCCGGTGCCATGGGAAAGGCTTCGAAACTGGTAAAGCGCAATGGCCCTTTGTGACCGGATGCCTCCCATTCCGACCAGGCGGTCAGCAGGTTCAGGCCGGTGCCGAAACCCAACTCGGCAATATGAAACCCCGGTGCAAACCGCGCAGGCAAATCATTTCCCGCCAGAAACACATGGCGCGTCTCTTCCAGCCCGTTCTGCAACGAGTAATATGGGTCGTCGAAGCGGTCCGAGACCGGTATCTGATCTTCGGTCCACGTCAATTCGGCGCGCTGGTCTGCCATTGGGGAATCCTGTAGCTAAGCGGCGCGACACTGAACAAGGAAAAGGGAATTGGCAATGGTCGATGTGACGGTTCGCGGCGCAGGAATTTTCGGCCTGTCCATCGCCTGGATTTGTGCGCGCCGCGGTGCGAAAGTGCAGGTTGTCGATCCGTCCGGTCCCGGCGCCGGGTCCAGCGGAGGTCTGGTCGGCGCATTGGCCCCGCATGTGCCGGAAAACTGGAACGCCAAGAAAGCATTTCAGTTCGACAGTCTGATCATGGCTGAACCGTTCTGGCGACAGATCGAAGACACCGGCGGGGTTTCTCCCGGCTATGGCCGGCTGGGCCGCCTTCAGCCGATCCCGGACGCGCGTGGTCTGGAACGGGCCCGCCAGCGCGAAGGCACCGCAGATGAGCTTTGGCAAGGTCGGGCGGAATGGCGTGTCATCACCACGGCCCAAGCGGGTTCTTGGTGCCCACCCAGCCCCACAGGCTTTGTCATTCGCGATACGCTGACGGCACGAATGCACCCCCGGCGGGCCTGTGCCGCGCTGGTCGCAGCCCTGGAGGTCATGGGCGTTCACATTGTCAGTGAAGCCAGGGACAAGGGGCAGGTCATCCACGCCACGGGCCTTGCAGGATTGCAGGAACTGAACGACGCCTACGGCAAGACCGTCGGAAATGGTGTCAAAGGGCAGGCCGCCCTGTTGCGCTTCGACGCGGGGGAAGTGCCGCAACTATTCGCCGACGCGATTCACATTGTCCCGCATGCTGACGGAACACTTGCGATCGGATCGACCTCGGAACGGAATTATGAGGACCCGACCAGCACGGACGAAGCTCTGGACGAAGTGATAGACCGCGCCACGCGCGTCCTGCCCCTGTTGCACGGGGCCGAGGTGATCGAACGCTGGGCTGGTGTGCGCCCGCGCAGCAAAAGCCGAGCGCCGATGTTGGGCGCCCATCCCCTGCATCAAGGGCAGTACATCGCCAATGGCGGGTTCAAAATCGGTTTCGGCATGGCCCCCAAAATCGCCGAGGTCATGGCCGATCTTATGCTTGAAGATCGGGATACGATCCCTGATGAGTTCCGGCCCGAAGCCTCATTGTGACTGCGCGACGGCTTGCATACATTGCCGCCCGTCAGGGCCACGCACCCACATGTTTTCACCCCTCCGGCACAACTGGGCATTTTCGAAATGCATCAATGGCGAAGTCGCGCGGAATGAAAACGAGGTTAGCGGACCGGTCAAGTCAACCGCGAACAACATCAGAAGCTGCGCCAGAAGCGGCCCGTGCACGACCAGCCCGTCATATCCTTCCACATCGCGCGCATAGTCCAGATCATAGTGAATACGGTGGCCATTGAAGGTCAGGGCCGAGTATCGAAACAACAACGTTGAATCGAACCCGACTTCGCGGCATTCGGTCTCATCGGTGCGCGCTTTGGGCGGTTGGGGCATTTCAGCATCCGGCGCAGGATCTTCGCGATAGACGAGATCCTGCCACTCTGTCACGCGCAACTGACCGTTCTGCCAGATCTCGTGCCGCAAAGTGACAAAGCCCAACGGGCCGGACCGCCCCACCTTGGCGCTTTGACTTTCAAGAACCGATTTCTTTTCGGCGGTGATCCCTGCGATCAGAGGAACGTGAAAGGTCAACCGCCCGCCGGCCCACATTCTGCGCGGCAATCCCATATCCGGGATCAGGCCCCCAACCTTGGGATGCCCATCCCGACCCAATTCGGCGGCCGGTTGCGGGGTCCAGAAATAAAGCTGATGGAAGAAGGGCGGCAATTCCGAACCACTGGCGATCGTTGCCACACCGCCCAGCGCCACCTGAAATGCCGCCGCGCGGGCCGGATCCAAGAGATCGGTCTGTCGCTCTTGCGTCATTTACCTGACCCGCGATCAGAAGCCGGCCTCGGCCCGGAGTTTCTGCATCAAATCATGCAAAGACTTTTCGTACCGGTCCGAACGCAGCTTTCCCTGATCGTCGAATTCGTTCGAACTGTTCGCCAGATGGATTTCGGGCCCCTGAAGGATGCGCGGCTGAAATGGAACCATACAGGCCCGCAGGATCATCTGCGCCCGCTCCCCGCCCGCACGACCAGCGGCCGCCGACATTACCGCAACCGGTTTGTCGGCCCATGGATTGCCTTCCGTTCGGCTGACCCAGTCCAGCGCGTTCTTCAGAACGCCTGATGGACCCTTGTTGTACTCAGGTGTCGAAATGATCACTGCATCGGCCTGTGCGATCTGATTGGCCAGCGTCTGAACCGCCTCGGGAATCCCTTCTCCGTCTTCCAGATCACCATCGTAGAGGGGCAGGTTCAAATCCGCTTCGACAAAGCTTGCCGGATCGAACAACCGTGCCGCCTCGCGCAGAAGCTTGCGGTTGGTCGCGTTCTGGCGCAGGGACCCGGACAGGCCAAGAAGGGTCGGTTGGGACATCGGGAAAACTCCGTTTCTGTGTTTCCCGCAAGTTAGACCGAGATCACCCCGATCCAAACCCCATTTGACGCACAGTCATTGCGCAATCCGAGCCGCCCATTGGGCGGCCCCGCTGTTCACGCCGCGCAGTGGTTACGCGTTTCCGCTGGGCACCACGACAATCTCGACACGCCGGTTTTGCGATTTTCCTTCGGGCGTCAGGTTGGACGCGACAGGGTTGTTTTCGCCCTGCCCGATCGTGCGAATACGGTTGTAGCTGACACCGTTGGCCTGAAGGATGTCGGCCACGGCATTCGCGCGACGCTCTGACAGGCCCTGATTGTAGGTTGCGTCTCCGTCGCTGTCAGTGTGCCCGATGATCTGCACGTTCGAATTCGGGTAGTTGACCAAGTTCTGGCCCACTTTCACCAGATCAGACCGCAACGCCGGGCGCACGGTCGAACTGTCGGTGTCAAAGGTGATGTCATTCGGGACAGTCACAATCAGGCGATCGCCTGCGTTGACGATTGTAATTCCGTCATTCGCCAGCTGTTGACGCAGCTCCGCAGCCTGCTTGTCCAGTTGGTTGCCGATCACGCCGCCCCCGGCAGCACCGATTGCAGCACCGGCCAACGCGCCCAGACCGGGGTTCGAATTATTGGCAATCGCCCCGATTCCAGCGCCGACCAGCCCACCCAGAACGGCGCCCTGTTTGGCGTTCTGGTTCGGGTCGTCTTGTACTTTCAGCGTGCCCGGGTCGGTACAGGCCGCCAACACAAGGGCTGAACACAAACCTGTGGCCACGAAAAACTTGGAAATCGTCATGATATCACCTTCTGCTCCAGCACCCGTTATTCGGGCGTGCTTCGTTTTCCTCAGTATATCACTGTGCAGGCTTGGCGGCTCAAGCAACAATGCGGTGAAGTCGGCGAATACCCGCCAAACACGTATTCAAACCGCTTCAACGAACGTTTCTGCATTCTGCTGTTCCTGCCAGAGCTCGCGCAACGACCTGCTTTGTCCTGAAAAGCTATCTTCGGTGCATTCACTGGACCAGATACGGTCGGTGCGGAAATGGCGAAACCCGTTACGCAATTCGCACCAGCCTGCCAGCATCGTGCATTCGATGTGATAGATCAGCGCCAAAGGGCGCACGACCCGAACCGTGCGTTTGCCTGCGCTATCTTCATAGGTGATACGGATTTTCCGCTCTGCCCTGATGGCTTCGCGGTAATGCGCGATCGAAACGCAACCCTTGTTTGGGTCATCCGCTGGGGCACCCCATGGGGCAACCTGCAACCAATCCGCTGGGCAATGCAATGCGTCGATCTTCTGGCATATCCGGCTGGCGGCCCTTTGCAGGTGACTGTCGCCGGTACGCGCAAGAAGAGACAGGCCGACCCACAAGGCCTCAACTTCTTCTGCATCGAAATTGAGCGGTGGCAGATCATAGCCGCGCCGCATCACGTACCCGATACCGGCCTCACCTTCGATGGGCGTCCGTTGCGCCTGCAACTCGGCAATATCCCGATAAATCGTGCGCACGGACACCTCCAACCTTGCGGCCAGAGCCTCTGCCGTGACCGGAGCGCCCGCAGCCCGCAGGATCTGGATGATTTCAAACAATCGGGTCGAACGGCGCATTACATCCTCCTGTCAACATGCTGACATCCTAGCACACCCCACTGACAAGAGGGTGTCAGGAGTGATGGGCCAGATTGGAATGGCATCGAAAGAAGGAGCACGAAAAATGCCATACCTCGACACCCATGTCATGATGACGCTAAGGTTGGGGCAATGGTCTCAGGACCATACCCTGCGCGCCTTCGAGATCGAGCGCGAAATCGCCATGGCCCGGCAGTGCAAGCAGCCCGTATCAAAGAAACGATCCAAACGTTTTTCGCTGGGGAATCTGAAGATGCTCTGGACCAGCACGGCCTGAGATCAGAACTCGGGCCGGGCCCGAAACTTCATCGAAACCCCACCTTCCGGGTGTTTCAGGCGCAGCTCTTCTGAATGCAGCATCAATCTGGGGAAGTCCAGCGCGTCGCCTGTCGCATAGAATGGATCGCCCAGGATCGGGTGGCCCAGCGCCTGCATATGAACGCGAAGTTGATGAGACCGGCCCGTTTTGGGAAACAGACGCACACGCGTCGTATTGCCTTCGGTCTTCACGACACGCCAGTCCGTCACGGCAGGTTTGCCCGTCGCATGGCAAACCATCTGTTTGGGCCGGTTGGGCCAGTCCACGATCAGAGGCAAGTCCACGGTGCCGGTCTTGGGTTCCAGCTGCCCCCAGACACGGGCGACATAGGTTTTGCGGGTCTGACGCTGCTCGAATTGCATGCTCAGGTTGCGCTGCGCGTGCGGCGTTTGGGCAAAGACCATGACGCCGGACGTGTCCCGGTCCAGCCGGTGCACCAGCAGTGCTTGTGGAAATGCATCCTGCACCCGGGTCAACAGACAATCTGACAGATTCGCGCCCCGCCCCGGAACCGAAAGCAGGCCCGATGGTTTGTTCACCACGATCAGCTGTGCATCTTCATGCAACACATCCAGTGGGGTTTGAGGGGGTTCATAGGTGTCGCTCATGCAGGGTGCCTATCGCAGCTCGTGACCTCCCGCAACGTCGTCCTTGCATGCCCGCCCATGTTCGGTGACCTTCTCTTCAAAAGCGGAGGAGATGCCATGCACCCGACAATTGAACGCATGCAAGAGGTTGTCGCAAAGGGCGATGAGGCCTTGATCCATCAGCTCCTGGCCGAAGATGTGCAGTTCCTGCCGCCCACATACTACAGCACCTGGACAGGGCGCGCACCGGTCGCTGCCGTTCTGGGGCATGTCGGGCAGGTGTTTTCAGACTTTCGTTATCGGCGCGTCATGGGCGACGGGAAAGACTGGGCATTGGAGTTTCAATGCAAAGTCGGTGATCTGGATGGTATCGGCGTGGATCTTGTTACGTTGAACGACGATGGGTTGATCCAGGTTTTCGAGGTCGTCATGCGCCCTTACAAAACGGTAGGTGCCTTGCGGGATGCCATGATGGCGCGGGTCATGACAGACGCTCGTTTTCTGGAATTCAAAAACGCGCTGAGCTGACAATGCCTCGTTCACTGGCTGCCGATCAGATTTTGCGGGTTCCGTTGCTTCCCGTGCTTGCCGCGCAGGGCCTATCGGTACGCAGGAACGCGCAGTTGCTGCCGGAACCGACAGGCCCGCGCGAAGGCCGCACAGGGCGCGGGCCGCGTCTGCGGCTTCTGATCACCGGTGACAGTTCGGCAGCCGGAGTGGGCGCAGGCACGCAGGATCAGGCGTTATCCGGCCATCTGGTCAACCGTCTGGCCGGGCACTATGCGGTCGAATGGCGGCTGGAAGCGACAACCGGGCACACCACCCAGGACACGATCGAGCGTCTTTCGCAAATGGAAGGCGAATTCGATGCTGTCGTTACGGCACTCGGCGTCAATGATGTCACCCGGGCTGTGACACGCCAGCAATTTGCGCGCCGCCAGACCCGCCTTATCCGCTTGCTTTCAGAAAACCTGGGGGCTCGTCGCATCGTCGTAACCGCAGTCCCGCAGATGAACAGGTTTCCGGCCCTGCCTCAGCCGCTGGCCTGGGCGCTTGGATGCCAGGCTGCGCGCCTGGATCAGGGGTTGCAAGAGGTTGCGGCTGCATTTCCGCATGTACAACACCTGCCCCTCGATCTGCCGGACGACCCGGCATTGGCTGCACCGGATGGCTATCATCCCAGCCCCCGGGCGTATGCGCTTTGGGCGGATGCGGCCGCGCGTCTGTTGCTTCAGGCCTGACCGCGCGCCTGCCGGATCATAGGGATCGAGTAAACGACCAGAGCCGCCCAGATCAGTGGGAATGCAATCATCCGGCCCGTGTCTATCTTCTCGCCGAACAGGGTTATCGCTGTAATGAAGATCATGGTCGGCGCGATGTATTGCAGGATGCCCATCGTGGACAGGCGCACCAGTTTGGCGCCGTTTGCATAGACCAGCAACGGCACCGCCGTCACGACCCCTGCACAGGACAACAACAAGGTGTCCGACATCGCGACACCAAAATGACCAGTGCCCCGCACACCCAGAAAAGTTACGTAGACCAGCGCCGGAATCAAAAGGATCAGGACCTCAAGCAGGAAACCCTGGTTCGGCCCAATCGGCAGCGAGCGCTTGAAGAACGCGTAGAATCCCCAGCTGATCATCAACCCAAGAGCTGCCCAAGGCAAACGACCGGCTTCCACCACAAGTACCACCACACCCAGCGCGGCCAATCCGACCGCGAACAATTGTGTCCGCGTCAGGGGTTCCCTCAACAGGATTGCCCCCAGCGCGATACTGAATAGGGGGTTGATGTAATAACCCAACGCCGCATCCAGTGCGTTGCCCGTGGAAATGGCCCACACGTAAATCGCCCAGTTCACGGAAATAAGCGCAGCGGTCAAAGCGGCCATACCCAACATCTTCGGATTGCCAAGCGCGGCCTTCAGATCCCGGGTTCGGCCCAGGACAACCAGCAACAACCCGGCCACAGGCACTGACCAGATAACACGGTGCGCCACAACCTCGACCGCGCCCATATGATCCAGCGCTTTCATGTACAGAGGCAAGAACCCCCACAGGACATAGGCCGTGACTGCCAGCGCAAGCCCCTTTGGTGTGTCCGTGTTCTGTGAAGGTAGAAGCGCGTCTGCCACATCGGGTCTCCGGTTGATACCGGTTCGGTTTAAGGCAGAAATGAACGGGTTGAAAACTCTGAAAACAGTGAAGTGTCACATAACAGTGTTTGATGAGTTGTCAGACCACGCTTTTTAGGTGAGGTCTGAAATGCGAGGCTCTGCCTCGCGCTCCGGGATATTTGTAGCCAGATGGACAAGGGACCCGCTCTTCATCTGGCCGAAAATATCCCGGGGGAGTCGCCGAAGGCGGCGGGGGCAGAGCCCCCACCAAACCCCGTGGTCACACCTTTACCCGTTCGGATTTCGGATCATACATCGGCTTGAGCGACGCCTCGGCCCGAACTTTCGTGCCACACACGTCGATCTCGTAGGTCGAGGCCAGAACGTCGGCTGCCTTCTCCCCCTCGCAAGGCACATAGCCCATGCCAATCGCGCCTCCCAGCGTGTGGCCATAGTTGCCCGAGCTGAGATAGCCCACATATTCGCCATCGCGGATGATCGGTTCATTGTGGAACAGCAGCGGCTCGGGGTCGGTCAGGCGGAATTGCACAAGGCGCGATTTCGGGCCGCTTTCCTTGCGCGCAATCACCGCCTCGCGGCCGATGAAGTCACAGCCCTTGTCCACCTTGACGGCAAAGCCCAGCCCGGCATCTACCACGTGATCTTCGCAGGTGATGTCGTGGCCGAAATGGCGGAAGCCCTTCTCGATCCGGCAGCTGTCCATCATGTGCATGCCGCACAGCTTCAGCCCCATGTCCTGCCCCGCCTCGTGCAGCGTTTCAAAGACGTGGCCCGCCATGTCGGACGAGACGTAGATCTCCCAGCCCAGCTCACCCACATAGGTGACGCGGTGGGCGCGGGCGAGGCCCATGCCGATCTCGATCTCCTGCGCGGTGCCGAAGGGGTTTGCCGCGTTCGAGAAATCGTTGGGCGAGACTTTCTCCAGCAAGGCCCGCGCATTCGGACCCATCACCGCCAGAACTCCTTCGGCCGCCGTGACATCGGTGATGACGACGTTGAAATTGCCCGCATGGCGCATCATCCACGTCTGGTCCGCCAGGCGCGTCGCCGCCGGGGTGACCACCAGATAGGCGGTCTCGGAAAAGCGGGTGACGGTGACATCCGCCTCGATCCCGCCAGAACGGTTCAGAAACTGCGTGTAGACGATCTTGCCATTGGGCACCGCGTAGTCGCCGCCACCGATATAGTTCATGAACTTCTCGGCATCGGGGCCCTCGACCCGGATCTTGCCGAAGGAGGACATGTCATACATGCCTACGTTCTCGCGCACCGCGCGGTGTTCGGCGGCCGAGTTCTCGAACCAGTTTTGGCGTTTCCAGCTGTAGCTGTATTCGCGTTCCTGCCCTTCGTTGGCGAACCAGTTGGCGCGTTCCCACCCGGCCAGCTCGCCGAAGACGGCACCGTGTTCATTCAGGTGGTGGTGGAACGGCGTCCGGCGCACGCCGCGCGCGGTGGCTTTCTGGCGATAGGGGTAGTGGTCGGCATAGAGCAGGCCCAGCGTCTCCTTGGACCGTTCAAACAGATACTGCTTGTTGCCCTGGAACGGCTGCATCCGGCTGATGTCCACATCGCCCAGGTCAAAGGGTTTTTCGCCGCTGTCCATCCATTCGGCAAGCGCCATGCCCGCGCCGCCCGCCGACTGGATCCCGATCGAGTTGAAGCCGGCGGCGACCCAGACATTGTCCATCTCGGGCGCGAGCCCAAGGTGATAGGCGTCGTCGGGCGTGAAGGACTCAGGGCCGTTGAAGAAGGTGTGGATGCCCGCCTCGGCCAGCATCGGCATGCGGTTGCAGGCGGCTTCGAGGATCGGTTCGAAATGGTCGAAATCCTCGGGCAGCTGATCGAACTCGAAACTGTCTGGGATGCCCGCCATCGCCCAAGGCTTGGCGTTGGGCTCGAAGGCGCCCAGCAGGATTTTCCCGGCGTCCTCCTTGTAATAGGCGCATTCATCCGGCACCCGCAGCACCGGCAGCTGCGTCAGGCCGTCGATGTTCTCGGTCACGATGTAGAAATGTTCGCAGGCGTGCAGCGGGACGTTTACGCCCGCCATTCGGCCAACTTCGTGCCCCCACATGCCGGCGCAGTTGACCACCATGTTACACTCGATATGGCCCGAGGCGCTGCCGTCATCGGCCACCCAGTCCACGCCGGTCACGCTGCGGCCCTGTTTGACGATATCGGTGACCTTTACCCGTTCCTTGACGATGGCGCCGCGCTGGCGGGCGCCCTTGGCCAGAGCCAGCGCGATGTTGGCCGGATCACCCTGCCCGTCCAGCGGCAGATAAACTGCACCCTTGACGCCCTCGAGATTGATATGCGGATACAGTTCCTGCACGCGCTCATTCGAGATTTCTTCGACCTCGACGCCAAACGCCCGCGCCATCGCAGCCTGACGATAGATTTCCTCTTTGCGTTCCTCGGTCAGCGCCACGGTGATCGACCCGCAGCGCTTGAAGCCCGTGGCGACACCGGTTTCCTCTTCCAGCGCGCCATACAGCTCCTGGCTGTATTTCGCCAGCTTGGTCATGTTTGCGGTGGCGCGCAGCTGTGCGATCAGACCCGCTGCATGCCAGGTGGTGCCACTTGTCAGCTGCTTTCGCTCAAGCAACACGACGTCTTTCCAACCCTTCTTGGTCAAATGATAAGCGACCGAGCATCCGATGACGCCACCGCCGATGATGACCGCTCGGGCCTTGCTGGGAAGATCAACCATCCTGAAATCTCCGCTGTGTCAGGTTTGGCGTAGGTTGCCATGAAAGATCGACAACAAATGCACCAAAAGCGTCACAGAATTCGCAGTTTTCACCGATGTGATGCCGCTCGCTTTTGTCGGCGTACGACAAAGGGCGTGACCCCGAAGAAGCTTTTGTAAACGGACGAAAACCCGTTCGGAAAACCACAGGCCAAACCAATTTCGCGAACGCTCATCGTGGTGTTCAGCAACAGGTTATTTGCCTTGGCCAGTCGCATTTCCCGGTAGAATCCGTTGGGAGTGGTTCCAAAAAAGGTTTTGAACTTGCGCTCGAGGGACCGGTTCGACAGGTGCAGCGATTCGACGATCTGATTGATCGGCAGAGGGTCTTCGATATTGGCCTGCATGAGCTTTATGCACTGATCCAGCTTCGAGTCGCCTGTCGCCGTCAACTTGGCGCCCGAGAATGGCTGCATCGAAGCGAAATCGCGGATGTTCTCATGCAGCATGATGTCGGCCACGGTCATCTTCGCAGGCCCCGAGATATGGCGCCCGATCACCGCCAAGGCGATATCCGTCGTGGCCTCCATCCCGGCACATGTCACAACCGCGCCCTGTTCGGTTGCGATCGACAGTTTGGCTTCGAACCGGGCACCGCGTTCCCGCAGGAACGATGCGTTTTCCCAATGGGTTGCCAGGTCGGCCGTTCCCTGCTCGTCGATATAGCGGCTGGCGGCTTCGGCCAGCAGGAACACCTTGGCGTCCCGGAAGGTATAGTCCGACACCACCCGCCCCAAAGACAAATCCGGATGGTCCGGGTCTGAATTGCCAATTACGAACAGGTAATCCGCCCTTGGCTGTGACGGCACTGCTTCTGTTTGAACCACGGCGTCACTGCTGCTGGCAATCGGGCCACCTTTGAGCGAGCGATAGGTGAAGGTGAACGGAGGGCTTGGGCATACACGGTTGGCCAGCCTCAATACCTCTACCAACGACGCCAGCTCCAACAGCACGAAGCCCGGCGCGACAAGGATGTCGAAATGCCGGATGGCCTGTTTTGGAGCGTCCGAAGTAGATTTTGCCGCCATTTTCTTTAAACGATGTTATGACTGGCGGCCCGCAACCGGTTCGCCAGTTCTTCGATATGATCCGGCCCGATTTCGCAGCATCCGCCAACAATCGTTGCCCCCTGATCGATCCACCGCATCACCTGATCCGCATAAGTCCTAGGGCCAAGGTCATGCCGTTTTTGCAGCGCATCCACGGTCGGCGCATCCTGAAGGAAATCATCCGAAATATGCGTGAAGCCATTGGCGTAGGCCCCATAGGGCCGATTCATGCCGGACAGAACCTCCAGCGCCGCCGGGATCGCCTCGGGGCACGAACAATTGATCAACACGGCATCGGGCGAAAACTCCTCCACCAGCAGAGCAATGTCCGCCAACGGTTCGCCGGACCTGAGAAGGCTGCCATCGTCATCATTGACCGACAGGGACAGCCAAACCGGTTTTCCGCATCCTGCCGTGCCACGCAATGCGCCCTCGGCCTCTTGCACCGACGAGACGGTCTCGATCAAAAATAGATCGACCCGCGCGGCCATCATGGCCACAAGTTCGGCGAACTTTTCAGCCGCATCCGCAGGGTCTGGGTTAAGGTCGGGGCGATATGAAGCGAGCAATGGCCCCAGTGCACCCGCAATCCGCCCCCCGGTTGCCGCGCGGGCACGTTCGGCCTGTGTCAGGGCGGTGTCGATCAGGGTGGGCATCTGATCCTCCATCCCCACCCGCACCAGACGAGAGCGATGGACGGCATAAGTATTGGTTGTTGCGACCGTCGCACCCCGGCTGAAATAGTCGCGGTGCACTTCCGCGACCAAATCGGGGTGATCGATCATCACGCGCGTCGACCACAGCGGTGTCGCCTGATCGCCACTGCGTTTTACCAGTTCCTGCCCGATAGAGCCGTCCAAAAGAGTGATATCTGCCATGTCATTACTCCTCAGGGCACCAATACCAGTTTTCCCGGAAGAGTCTTTGACTGAAAATCAGCCTGTGCAATACCAATATCCTTCAACGGATAGGTCCGGGAAACCAGTGGCTTGATCCGTCCGGTATTCACCAGTTCCACAAGACGGGCAAAGACTTCGGGTGCCTGGTGCGTGCACCCATGTATGGTGATGTCGCGCAGATAGATGTCCCGCAGATCAGCTTCGACAATCGGGCCTGCTATGGCCCCCGAAACGGCATAGTGCCCGCCGGGTTTCAGGGAAAGGATCAGCGATGGCCAGGCCGGGCCACCCACAACGTCGATCACCACATCGAACATATCCTGCGGAAGCGGGTCGTTCCGGTCAAACGTGTTCTCGGCCCCCTGGGATTTCACGATCTCGGCTTTCGTGCCCGCTGTTACAGCCCAAACCGACGCCCCGCGCAGGGCGGCCAGTTGCACCGCCGCCAGCCCGACGCCACCCGAGGCGCCGGTGATCAGCACCTTGTGCCCGGCTGTCACGCCGGCGCGGGTCAGCAGGTTTTCCGCCGTCCCGAAGGCGCAGGGAATGGCGGCGATTTCCACATCCGAAAGGGGCGAGGCGCTGACGTCATAGAGATCATCGGCTTCAACCAGACAATACTGCGCAAAAGCCCCGTCAATCTCGGAACCCAGCGCAATGAAGCCCTGCGGGTTTGCCGGGCGCGGGCGCGGCAGGTTTATCGGACAGGTCACGCGCTGACCCGGTTTGAAGGCAACACCCGGCCCAACCTGTTCCACGATGCCGCAAAGATCTCCGCCCTGAATGCGGGGAAAGTGCAATGCACCGCCCCAGCCGCCCGCTTCGACCTTCTGATCAACGGCATCCGTCGCGCCGGTGACGTCCGAGGAATACCAACCGACCCGTGTGTTGATATCCGTGTTGTTCACGCCTGCGGCGGCGACCCGAACCAGAACTTGCCCTGCACCAGGTTCAGGAACCGGGATATCATCTCGCCATTCCAGAACTTCGGGGCCACCGTGACCCGTCAGATAGACACCGGACATCGTCTTTGGAGCATTCATTTCGCTGGCTTCTCAGGTCTGGTCGTCGGGATGGGGCGGAACCGGTCCCATCGGCACGATGTCATATCGGGCATTCAGGTCGGCCATCTTGGCCTCGTCCTCGAAATCCGCCGGGGTCATGGTTGCCAGTTCCGCAAGGAAACCATCAAACCCGGATGGTTGAAAGATCATGAGCATCCGTGCCGGTTTGTTGTCGGCAACCCGGCAGGCATGAGGCACACCCGCCGGAACATGCATGGTGGTGCCCGGCGTGCACAGGTGCCAGTCTCCGTCGACATAGAAATCCACGGCGCCCTCCAGGAAATAGAACGTCTCGGCATGGCTGTCGTGGCGATGAAGGCCAAGCGCGAAGCTGGCCTTCAAGTTGTCTTCCATCAGTGTGTAGGCTCCGCCCGTGTCCTGACCGGAAACTTTCACGAAGGTATGGTCGTTTTCCCAGTCATAGTTGGGACCTTCACCAGGTCCCATCTTGGAATATCGCGGGCGCATGCGGGCCTCCTTTTTGTCAGGCGCGCAGCCGCTCATTTGCGGGATCCCACAGCGGCTGATCCTCCTGTACCACGGCGCGGCACTTCTGGCCGTAGATTTCCACCTCGACCTCGGTACCTGGGTTTGCGAGTTCTGACTTGATCATGCCCAGCGCGATGGATTTGCCGACGCGGTAACCCCATGCGCCCGAAGTGGTCTCGCCCACGATCTGATCACCCTGCCAGATGCACGACATGTAAGGCGCATCGCAATCACCTGCGTCGACAGTCAGGGTGACGAACGACTTTTTCACGCCCTGCTGCTTTTCGTTCAGGATTGCAGCCTTTCCGGGGAAGTCCTGTGGCTTGTCCAGTTTGACAAACCGCTCCAAGCCCGCTTCCAGCAGCGAGTAGTCGGTGCTCAGATCTCCCTTCCACGCGCGATAGCCCTTTTCGATGCGCAGAGAATTCAGCGCATACATGCCGAACGGCTTGGCCCCGGCGGCGAGGATCGCGTCATAGATCGCGGGCATGTGCTCGTTTAGCGCGTGCACCTCCCAGCCCAGTTCACCGGCGAAGGACACGCGGATCAGGTGCGCGGGTTGCCCGGCCACGGTGGCGGCCTGATGGGTCAGCCAGCCCAACGAAAGGTCGGCATCGGTCAGACCCGACAGGATCTCGCGCGATTTCGGCCCGGTCACGATCAGCGTGTCGCGGGTGGTGGTCACGTCCTCGACGGTGACGCCCGCGGGCATCGCGTTCATCAGGATGTCGCGGTCGTGCCATTGCGCTGTGGCGGCGGTGATCATCACGAAATCATCCTCGCCCAGTCGCATGCAGGACATCTCGGTCAGGATGCGGCCACGGTCGTCAGCGATGTAGACGAGGTTGATCCGGCCCACCTTGGGCAGGCCGCCGGTGACCAGCCCGCGCAGCGCCTCGGCCGCGCCCTCCCCCTTGACGACGAAGCGCGAGAAGCCCGGCAGATCGAGCACGCCGCAATGGTCACGCACGGCCTCGCATTCTTCTTTGATGCGCTGCTCCCACGGGCCCGAGCGGCCCCAGGTGTGGGTGCTTTCCTCGGAAGTGTCATCGCCCGGCTGCGCGAACCAGTTGGCGCGTTCCCAGCCGTTGTAGGCGCCCATGACACCGCCCAGTTCCTTGACCTTGGCATGCACCGGCGACAGCTTCTTGTCGCGCGCGGCGGGCCATTCGTGATGGGGGAAGTGCATGGCGTATTCGTTGCCGTAAACTTCCATGCCCTTCTGGTTGCAGTAGTCCTGATCGGTGTAGTCGGTATAGCGGCGCGGATCGACGGCCCACATATCCCATTCGGTGGCGCCATCCACGATCCATTCGGCCAGTACCTTGCCCGCGCCGCCGCCCTGGGCGATGCCAAAGGTAAAGGTATGCGCTTCGAAGGCGTTCTTGACGCCGGGCATCGGACCGATCAGCGGCAGGCCATCGGGCGCATAGGGGATCGGGCCGTTGATCACGCGCCCTACGCCCGAGGTCGCCATCAGCGGCACCCGTTCCATCGCGTCGGTGACGATATCCTCGATCCGGTCCAGATCGTCGTTCCACAGCTGAAAGCTGAAGTCCTCGGGCATCGGGTCGTCCTCGGTCATCCAGTGCCCCTTGCAGTTGGGTTCGTAGGGGCCAAGGTTGAAGCCATGCTTTTCCTGCCGCAGGTAGTAGGAAATATCCACGTCGCGCAGCAGCGGCAGCTTGCCGCCGTTTTCCTTCGACCAGGCCTCGACCTCGGGGATCTCGTCAGTCAGCAGATACTGGTGGCTCATGACCATCGCTGGCACGGTACGGCCACCATAGGGCTTGAACCATTCACCCACACGCTGCGCGTAGTAGCCGGCGGCGTTGACGACATAGTCGCAGTCTATATCGCCCTTTTCGGTATGGACGGTCCAGGTGCCGTCGTCATGCTGGCTCACGCCTGTGGCAGGGCAGAACCGAATAATCTTCTGGCCCTTGTCACGCGCGCCCTTGGCCAGTGCCTGCGTCAGCTGCGCCGGGTCGATGTCCCCATCGGTCGGGTCATACAGGACTCCCTCAAGATCATGAGTTTCCAGGAAAGGGTAGCGTTCCTTGGCCTGCTCCGGCGTCCACATCTCCATGGGAATTCCCTGATAGCGGCCCATCGACATGGCCCGCTGGAACTCCTGCATCCGTTCCTTGCTGTGCGCCAGACGGATCGACCCCGAAACATGGTAGTTCATCGGATAGTCGACCTCTTCGCCCAGACGCGAATACAGCTCGGTCGAATAGCGCTGCATATTCATGATCGCCCACGAGGTCGAAAAGGTCGGAACGTTACCGGCCGCATGCCAGGTCGAGCCTGCGGTAAGTTCGTTCTTTTCCAGCAGAACACAGTCGGTCCAGCCTTTCTTGGCCAGATGATATAGCGAGGAAGCCCCCACCACACCGCCACCGATAATGACCACGCGGGCTTTTGTCGGAAAATCACTCATGTGTCTTGGTCCCTGTTACTGTGCCCGTTGGGGCAGATCGTCCGTGATGTCGTAATAGTCGCCCTTGTCAGCCACAAAGATGTGCCTCGAGAGCTTTTGGCCCGTGGGCGCATCGAACGCGCCCATGGCAATCGAAATCGTGTCCTCTTCGGTATGTTGCCAGAAGAGAAATGAACCGCATTTGATGCAAAACCCGCGCCGTGCGATGTCTGATGCGCGAAACCAGTTCAGCGTGTCGCGGGCCGAGAAACTCAGGTTGTCCTGATGGGTCGTGGTCGAGGCCCAGACATGGCCGGATTGCTTTCGGCACTGCCCGCAATGGCAGACCGAAGGCGGAGAAAGGTCTCCGTCGATGGTGAAAGCAACTGAACCGCAAAGGCAGGACCCTCTGTACATAAGGCTATCCCCTTGCCGCAGGCGCGGTGCTGGTTCCCAACAACACGCCGTAGATTATGAAACAGGCCGCCATCACCCGGCGCACCCAGATGTTGAACACTGCGCCCAGCGCCGCCTTGCCCATCAAAGCGCCCAACGCGGTAAAACCGGTATAGCTGAGCGTTGTGATGAAAAGTGCGGTTGGCATGATCACGACCATCTGCTGCCAGATCGGCACGTCCGGCTGCACGAATTGCGAAAACGCGGCCAGATAGCCCGCGACGCTTTTTGGGTTGATCGTGGCCACTGCCAGCGCGTGCAGATAAACGTGCCGGGCCGGGCGTTCCGAGACCGGAGCGGGCTTGCCGGCATTCATCCATCCCCGCACGCCCAACCAGATCAGAAAGCCCGCGCCGACCAGCTTGGCCACGAAAAACCCGGTCGGAGAAGCGGCAATCAGGGCTGTGACGCCCAGCGCGGACAGAATCAAAAACATGCTGGCCTGCGTCAGTATGGCCAATACAACCATCATGGCCTTTGGGAACGGCAGGCTCATCCCGTTCGAGATGCAGTTGACCGCGTTCGGCCCCGGTGTGGTGACGAATACCACCCAGAACAGCGCGAATATGGTCCAGGCCTCGAAGCTCATCAGTACACCGGCGGAGCAATGACCCAGATGGCCACAGCAGGCTCTTCATAGGGGTTGGCCCATTGATAAGGTTCATGTTTGATCCGAAAACTGTCGCCTGGCCCCACCAGGAATTCACGCGACCCGATCGTCAGTTTCAATCGACCTGAAATCATATAGCCCACTTCCTGGGTCGGGCGGTTGGCCGGTGTCTGCATACGTGAATTTGGCTCGAACGTGGAATGCACCATTTCGAAATCATCGGTCAGATCCGGCGACAGCAACTCTTCGATCAGCCCTTCTTCGCCCGACCCCATCGGGCGACGCGACCCGGCGCGCACGACGTAGCCCTGTTCGTCTGCTGGGGCAGCGGAATGCGCAAACAGCATCGACATTGGCACGCCAAGGCATTCTGCAATCTGGCGCAGGTCCGAGATTGAAGGCTCGGACAAATCGCGCTCTACCTGGCTCAACCAACCGACAGAGCGATCCAGCCGAGTTGCAATCTCGGTCAGGGTCAACCCTCTGGCCTTGCGCAAGGCCCTCAGGTCAGCACCAAGGGTTGCGCTTTGGGGGGCTTGGCTGTTCACAGGCCGCTCCGAATCTCGTGAAATTCTTCCTTCGTTTTTCACGATGGAGCAAGCTGGTGAAATTTCCAAGCGTTTTTTCACGCTCGGTTTCATTTGGGTGTCGATCATCATCGTGTGCGAAAGACAGAATTGAGGACCAGCAGGCGCACAGGCCCCTGAAACACCAGAAAAACCGCAGGGGTGCAGCAGCCGAATTTCAGTTTTTGCCGTACAAGGACTTCATTTCAAAAAGACAGCACATATCGCTCCCCCGTGGCGCTGCGGCGACATGGGAAAACCTTCGCGACAGAGGCAGATCTGGAAAAGCCTGAATCGTGCAAAGCCCGCCTGGCTTTAGAGTTGAAGGCCGGCAAAAACCTTCACTTCATCCAACACATGTTGAGGCCAACGACGGGTGAAACTGTCGGCGATCGTTTCACGCTTTTCCGGCTCCAGCCCGGCAAGCAAGCTGGGAAAGCGGCGGCGATTTCTGGGCAGCGTCCACATTTCGATGCCGTTTTCGAAACAGTAACGGGCAAAACGCACGTCGACGAACTTCTCGCTGCCTTCCATGTATTCCAGTGTCGGGAACAGCGACCCGGACACCATGACGGTTCCGGTTCCCAGCTGGTGTACCCTGGTCGAGTAGGTCAGCCGTTGGTTCATACGCAACAACGTGCGCTGCCGTATCGACCTGGGCGTCGGGTTTGTGAACGTCGTGGCATGATAGCCGAAGACACGTTTTTCCAGTCCGACCCCCCGCGCCCGGCGTATGGTCTGACGGACATAGTTGTCCGCATATTCGATATCATCGTCGACCAGAAAAACGGTATCTGCCGGATCCGGCTGGAAAATGAACTTGCCGACATCCTTGTAATCCCGGTCAGGGATCACGGCGGTGACGTTGTCGAACTCGCCCAGAAAATCGGGAACTTCCTGATATTCGTTCAGGCAGATGAAAACTCTGTCGACCTGATGCGCGATGCTTGCCACCGAATGGGGCAATACGCCGATGCGATCCGGGAATGTCGCCATATGGGCGCGTCTGATCCCTTTTGGAGGCGCTTCATCCGCGACCGTCGGATTGATGTCAGACTCTTGCATCCCTGAGAAACACCCCAAAACGAAACTTCGCTAAGGATTTTGATAGGAGATCGCTTCGAAGCCTGCAAGACGAAGTCAGCCGGGCCGTTCAATCGCCCGGGAATCCCTTGGGTTGATGCACATCCGCAACGACCGCAACGGTCAGTGCCCGGCAAACACGGCGGTCAAAATGCCTTCCAGATTTCGCGCATCCTGTTGCGTGAAAGCATCCGGCTGGTCGCTGTCAATGTCAAAAACGGCGATGACTTTTCCCGACGAATCCCGCACGGGCAGAACCAGTTCGGACCGAGTTGAACTGGCGCAGGCGATGTGACCCGGAAACGCATCGACATCCGGCACCAGTTGCGTTTCGCCCGTTCTTGCCGCAGCACCGCAGACGCCCCGTTCGAACGGGATGACCAAACAACCATGCCCACCCTGATAGGGGCCGATCTTCAGAACGCCCGGTTCGGTGACACGGTAAAACCCGGTCCAGTCAAAACGATCGTCGGAATGGTGAACCTCGCAGGCGACTGTGGCCATAAGAGCAACCTGGTCCGTTTCGCCTTCAGTCAGGGCCGCGATGGTTTTGGCAAGCGTTTCATAATCGGCAGTCATTGATTGCAACCCCTTCGGATGGTCGGGGGCACGGCCCCCGAACCCCCCGGAGTATTTGGAAAAAGATGAAGGGTCAAACGCGTTCGATGGCAATGGCCGTGCCTTCCCCCCCGCCAATGCAGATCGCCGCGACGCCCCGTTTGAGGTTACGTTTTTCCAGCGCATTCAATAACGTAACGATGATGCGGGCACCAGAGGCACCGATGGGATGGCCCAGGGCGCAGGCGCCGCCATTCACATTCACCTTGTCACGCGGAAGGTTCATCTCGTGCATGAATGCCATCGGGACAACCGCGAAGGCCTCGTTCACTTCCCACAGGTCAACGTCATCCTTGCTCCAGCCTATGCGTGACAAGAGCTTCTGCGCCGCCGGAACCGGAGCCGTCGTGAAAAGGCTGGGCGCCTGAGCATGACTCGCATGCCCCAAAATCCGGGCCCGAACCGTCATGCCCTGCGCTTCGGCGGTTTCTGCCGACGCAAGAACCAGCGCCGCCGCGCCGTCCGAAATCGAAGACGAGTTGGCCGCCGTCACCGTACCGTCCTTGCGGAACGCAGGCTTCAGCGTCGGGATCTTCTCGGGGCGGGCGGATTTTGGCTGCTCATCTGACTCCAGCAGAATTTCACCCTTGCGCGTCCGGACGGTAACGGGCGTGATTTCCTGATCGAATGCACCATTTTCCTGCGCAGACAGCGCGTTGGACAAAGATTGCAGCGCGTATTCATCCTGTGCTTCACGGGTGAACTGATACGCCTCGGCACAGTCTTCGGCGAAAGTCCCCATCAGGCGGCCTTTGTCATAGGCATCTTCAAGGCCGTCGAGGAACATGTGATCAACCACCTGGCCGTGGCCAATGCGGGCGCCGCCGCGCATCTTGGGAAGAAGGTACGGCGCGTTGGTCATGCTCTCCATGCCGCCCGCAACCATCGTATCTGCGTGACCCAATGCAATTTGGTCAAAGGACATCATTGCCGCCTTCATCCCCGAACCACACATTTTGTTCAGCGTCGTGGCGGGAACCTCTTCGCCCAATCCCGCCGCGAATCCGGCCTGCCGCGCAGGTGCCTGGCCCTGCCCCGCCGGCAAAACGCAGCCCATCAGCACTTCGTCGACCGTCTGCACCCCTGCCTGCTGCAAAGCCGCGCGGATTGCTTCGCCCCCGAGGTCAGCCGCAGCAACACCGTCAAACATGCCCTGAAACCCGCCCATCGGTGTACGGGCGGCCCCTGCTATAACAACGTCTCTCATCCGGGTTTTCCTCCTTCTTTCCGGCTCTTGAATACCGAATGGTAAGAATTGCCGTCTAGCGTATTTCTACGACTCAATTTCAGTTTGGAAGGCGGCAGGATCATGGGGCTGACCAGCAAGACAACCGGCGAAACTCAGATCATCACCGTTCATGCCGACCGGATCGATGCTGCAATGGCCATTCAGTTCAAGGAAGACATGCGCGCCAATACCGAGGACAGCGCTCATCGCGTTGTGCTGGATCTGTCCGATGTCGAGTTCATTGACTCCAGCGGTCTGGGTGCAATCGTTGCCTCAATGAAGCAGCTGGGCAAGGATCGGAGGCTTGATCTGGCCGGATTGCAGCCAGTGGTCGAAAAGGTCTTTCGCCTGACACGCATGGATACGGTTTTCAGGCTTTTTGAAACACTGGATGACGCGTTGTCAGAGACAAACGCCTGACGGCAGCAGGGGATAGATGGCGTGGAGCCGATTGAAAACAAGACCTGTCTGGAATTGACCTTCCCTGCGACGGAATCAGAGGCCAGCGAGGGCATTGCAAAGCTCAGCGTCGGTCTGGCGGAACGGGGATTGCCCCCGCATAAAGCCGGTGATGTGAAGATTGCTTTGGCTGAAGCCATCAACAACGTCGTGGAACACGCTTACAATGGCATCGCCGCGGCCAAGGTTCAGGTCACCTGCCGATTGGACAGGGATCTTCTGGACATCTTGATCTCGGATACGGGTCGCCCGCTGCCTGGATACCGACTGCCGGATGGCACCCCTGCTCCGATTGGAACGGATCTGCAAGACCTCCCCGAAGGTGGGTTCGGCTGGTTCCTGATTCATCGCCTCACCAGTGATATCCGGTACGAGCGGCGCGGGGGATGCAATCGTCTGTCCCTGCGGTTTGACTTTGAACCCAACGGGTGATCGACCACAATTGGTCACAATAAGGTCATTTTCGAAACATTGTAGCGCCGCAAACAACCGCCATACAGTGACTCGTAGCTCAGATAGCTTCCCTCGGCGCCACATATCACAGCCCCCACCCAGTGAATGGCGCCGAGGAACTTCCCATCCTGAAATCGCTGGACAATCGCTGATCAGTGAATAGCTTTCTCTTGTTCCAACGAGAGAGAATTCGCCATGCGTGATCTGCATAGTCCGGGCCGATCCGAAGTTTTTGCCACGCAAGGCATGTGCGCAACGTCGCATCCGCTGGCCGCCAAAGTGGCCATCGATATCTTGGGCCAGGGCGGCAACGCGATGGATGCCGCGATTGCCGGGGCTGTTCTCTTGGGGATTTGCGAACCTCAGATGACCGGATTGGGCGGCGATTGCTTCGTTCTGTTCAATCGTGCCGGCGAAAGCAGGATACGCGCGCTCAACGGATCGGGTCGCGCGCCGGCTGCCGCGCAATCCCAGTTGTTGCGCGATCAGGGCCTGTCATCCGTACCTTTGAATGGGCCGGATGCCGTGACCATTCCCGGAGCCGTCTATGCCTTCTGCCACCTGGCCCAGACCGAGGGTCGCCTGGGGCTGGGCGCGATTTTGAAACCGGCGATTCACTATGCTGAAGCGGGTGTTCCGGTGGCTCCTCGGGTCGCTTTCGATTGGAAATCGGGTGCCGCAACGCTTCAGGGCGCCGCCCGCGCCCACTATCTGATCGGCGGGCAAGCCCCGTCGATCGGACAGGTTTTCCGTGCGCCTGGACAGGCGGAGGTGTTGCGCCAGATCGCAGCCCACGGGCGCGACGCGTTCTATTCAGGTGAAATCGCCGATGATATGATCACCGCACTTTCGGAAAGGGGTGGTGTCCATTCCGCTGAGGATTTTCATCACACAAGATGTACTGAAACGCAGCCGATACATGGGGCCTACAAAGGTGTGGATTTGGTGGAACATCCGCCGAACGGCCAGGGCGCAACGGCGATTTTGCTGCTGAATATCCTCAAGCATTTTGACATGGCCGCGATGGATCCATTCGGAGCGGAGCGTATTCATATCGAAGCCGAGGCCACCAAACTGGCCTATGACGCGCGAAACCGATTCATCGCGGATCCCGACCACATGGCAAGAGTGGAGCGCTTTCTGGATCCGGATATCGCTGCCAGACTGGCTGCTTTGATCGATCCCCAAAAGGCGATGCCTGCTGCGGCGCCTCTGACCGAAGCAGTTCACAGGGACACGGTTTACATCACCGTCGTCGACCGCGACCAAATGGCTGTTTCGTTGATCTATTCGATCTTTCACAGCTTTGGGTCCGGTATCGCGTCGGAAAAATACGGCATATTGCTGCAAAACCGCGGGGCAGGATTCACATTGCAGCCCGGCCACCCCAACGAACTGGGCGGCGGCAAACGCCCGATGCACACGATCATTCCGGGAATGTTGGCGCAGAACGGTCGGGTCACGATGCCGTTTGGTGTCATGGGCGGTGCCTATCAGCCAACCGGACACGCGCGTTTCGTGTCAAATCTTGTCGATTTCGGGCTTGGGTTGCAGGAAAGCATCGATGCGCCGCGCGCCTTCTTTGACGGATCGGCTCTGAAACTGGAACGTGGCTACAGCGAGGCCATCGCGAAACAATTGTCCGATATCGGCCACAATATTGAAGTGCCGGAAACACCACTTGGCGGAGCGCAAGCGATCCGAATCCGAAACGACGGCGTTTTGGAAGGCGCCAGCGACCCACGCAAGGATGGCTGTGCGCTTGGATACTGATCTGCGGCAGACCCATGCCCGCCGGTTCGGCCCATCTAGTTCAGGTGGAAATGCAGGGGGTATGCACCATCTTCGAACGGTCCGAACATATTGGGAATATCCGGGTGCTCGACCGGTTCGCCTGAATAGTCTGCAACCAGATTTTGTTCTGAAACATAAGCAACATAGAAGGATTGGTCGTTCTCGGCCAGCAGGTGGTAGAACGGTTGCTCTTTCCTTGGGCGGCTGTCTTCCGGAATGGCCTGATACCATTCTTCGGTATTCGAAAACTCGGGATCCACGTCAAAAATCACCCCTCGAAAAGGGTGTTTCTTGTGACGAACCACCTGGCCCAAGCCGTATTTTGCACGTGTCTTTAGCATTGTATCAGCCCCCAACGCTTTTTTACCCGTTTCCGGGCGGAAAAGCCAATCATTGATGTGAAAATCAGGGAAACAGTCTGTGAACCTTATACTGACAGTGTTCGAAATCGTGGCGCCGGTTTTTCTGTTGGCGGCTGTTGGTTTTACATGGGTTAAGCTGGGTTTCGAATACCGCCTGCAATTCGTCACGCGCTTTGCAACGATGCTGGCAATGCCCAGTCTGATCTTTGTTGCCCTGATGCAAACCGAAATCCCGGGCAATGATCTCTCGCGCTTCACGATGGCGACGCTGGTCGCAAATCTGCTGCTGGTGGTTGTGTTCTGGTTGATCGTTCGAGGACTGAGACTGGACCCGCGAACTAACCTGTCACCTTTGATCTTCGGCAATACAGGCAATCTGGGTCTGCCGCTGTGCATCTTTGCCTTTGGTCAGATTGGTCTGGGATATGCTGTTGTCTTTCTGTCAGTAACCGCGCTGTTTTCTTTCACTTACGGGATTTATCTGGTCGCTGGGAAAGGGGCGTGGGGACAGGTTGCGCGCCAACCTATGGCCTGGGCGACGATCCTTGGCGCAGTGTTTTTGTGGCAAGGATGGAAGACGCCGACATTTCTGACCAACACGCTGGAGCTTTTGGGGCAAATGGCTGTCCCGCTGATGTTGGTCACGTTGGGTGTGGCAATCGCCCGTCTGACCTCGCACAGCTTGGGGCGGGCGCTGTGGCTGTCAGCGCTGAAACTGGCGGTGTGCTTTACGCTGGGATGGGGAATCGGGAGATGGTTTGATTTGGATACGATCGCATTTGGCGTTCTGGTTCTTCAAATCTGTACGCCGGTTGCCGTAACCTCTTACCTGTTGGCCGAACGGTTTGGGGCCGATTCCGACGCCGTAGCCGGCATGGTCATGGTGTCCACAGTGCTTTCCGTAGCGGCGTTACCGGCTGTTCTGGCTATCATTTTATAGCGATTGTGATTTCCTCAGCGCTCAATCTGCGCTAGAATAAACAAAAAAAGGCACGAGGCACATGAGCAGAATTCTTTTCGTACTCCTAGGGGTGCTGCTTCTGGCATCCTGTGGGGGCGGCTCTAAACAGCCGCCCAGCAGATTAAACGATGCGTGCAGTATTGCGCGTGAAAAACCCGACTATATCAAAGCCTTCAAGAACACCGAGCGCAAATGGGGCGTTCCGGTTCACGTTCAGATGGCGACCATCTATCAGGAAAGCCGCTATCGGCATGATGCGCGCACTCCGCATAGATACGTATTGGGCGTCATCCCGATGGGCCGTCAAAGCAGCGCTTACGGCTATGGTCAGGCACTGGACGGCACATGGGAACAGTACCAGCGTGAAACAGGAAAACGCCGGGCCAAGCGCGATCGCATCCGCGACGCCTCGGATTTTATCGGCTGGTACATGAACAAAAGCTACGAGCGTAACGGAATCCACCCGGCAGATACACGCAATCAATACTTGGCCTATCACGAAGGCCATACAGGGTACGCCCGTGGCACCTACAACAGCAAATCTTGGTTGTTGAACGTTGCCAATGACGTGGACGCACGCGCACAACTATATCAGGCACAGTTGGCGAACTGCCGGTATTGATACGTACAAGTGGGTCAGCGATTGCCTGACCCGCTTCTCTTTTTGTCCGAGAACAGCTTCTGATCAAGGCGACCGCCTTCATTCAGGGCGCCCAGCAATACCGTTGTCTGGCTGCCCGCATTGTCGTGTATCACCCATTTGCGAAGCTCGACCGGATTGTCCGTGAACATCAGTTCGATCCGGCCCGCTTCGGGGTTCTTGGGATCCTGCGCGGTGACGACGGTGGCCGTGCCGTCAAAACTGTGACCTACAACCATATTCGCCTGGCTCAGGTTCACGTTGCGCGCTAGCACGATGGACAGTGGTGTGCGCTTAAGCGGGTATTGCTCGGGCGGCTGGTTCGATTTCGGATCAAAGATTTGAACACTTCCGGATCTCGCCAGCACCACGGCACTGTTGGGCGGGTCATATTCAAACCGCATCTTGCCGGGGCGCTGCATCCACAGCTTGCCGGTGCTCAGCGAGCCATCGTCATTCACCTGGGTGAATGTCGTCTGAACCGTCTTCAACCCGTTCAGGTAATTGGAAATCTGCGAGAGCGGCAGCTTCTCCGCCGCCCATGCGGCGGGTGCGGCCAGTGTCAAAGCAAGGGCAAAAGCAATCTGTTTCATGCCGTACAGATAGGTCTTCTGCCCTTGTTATTAAATATCCTATTGCTCGGGGACGAGGATTTCGCGTTTCCCGACATGATTTGCTGACGAAACAACACCTTCGTCTTCCATTTGCTCAACCAGCCGCGCAGCCTTGTTGTAGCCGATGGCAAGTTTTCGCTGAATATACGAGGTCGAGCATTTGCGATCCTTGATCACGATTGCCACCGCCTGATCGTACAACGCGTCCTCTCCGTTCGTATTGCCGCCAGTGTTCAGGCCCAGTACGGCGTCGATATTGTCAGCCTTTTCCTCGGCCGGACCGTCGACGACACCGCCCACGTAATCCGGCGGGCCGAACTGTTTCAGGTGGTTGACGACTTCTTCGACCTCTTCATCCGACACGAACGGCCCGTGGCAGCGGGTAATCTTGGCACCACCGGCCATGTAAAGCATGTCGCCCTGCCCCAGCAGCTGTTCGGCCCCCATTTCACCCAGAATGGTGCGGCTGTCGACCTTCGACGTCACCTGGAAGGAAATCCGCGTTGGGAAGTTCGCCTTGATCGTACCGGTGATCACGTCGACCGAGGGGCGCTGTGTGGCCATGATCAGGTGAATGCCCGAAGCCCGCGCCATCTGCGCCAGACGCTGGATGCAGGCTTCGATTTCCTTTCCCGCCACCATCATCAGGTCGGCCATCTCATCGACGATAACAACGATATAGGGCATCGCTTCGGGCGCGAATTCTTCCGTCTCGAATGTGGGTTCGCCGGTTTCATCGTCAAACCCGGTTTGCACCGTGCGGCTGAACATCTCGCCTTTGGCCAGCGCATCCTTCACCCGGCCGTTATAGCCCGCGATGTTGCGGACACCCATTTTGGACATCTTCCGATAGCGATCTTCCATCTCGCCCACGACCCATTTCAGGGCAACCACCGCCTTTTTCGGGTCGGTCACAACCGGCGACAGCAGATGCGGGATACCGTCATAGACCGACAGTTCCAGCATCTTCGGGTCGATCATGATCAGGCGGCATTCATCCGGCGTCAGCTTGTACAGCAGCGACAGGATCATGGTGTTGATCGCCACCGACTTACCGGAACCGGTTGTACCAGCAATCAGTAGGTGAGGCATCTTGGCGAGGTTCGCCACGACGGACTCGCCGCCGATATCCTTGCCCAAGGCCAACGGCAGTGCCTGGTTGCCATCGCCGAAATCGCGGCTGGCCAGGATTTCGCGCAGAACCACCATTTCGCGGTTTTCGTTCGGCAGTTCGATACCGATCACCGAACGGCCCGGAAGGGTCGAAACCCGCGCCGACAGGGCCGACATCGAACGCGCGATGTCATCGGCCAGGCCGATCACGCGGCTTGCCTTCAACCCCGGAGCAGGCTCCAGTTCGTACATGGTGACGACCGGGCCGGGGCGAACGCTGACGATCTCACCCTTCACGCCGTAATCATCCAGAACGTTTTCCAACATCCGCGCGTTTTCTTCCAAGGCTTCATCGCTCAGATGGTGGCGCTGAATGCTGGCCGGATTCGACAAAAGGCCCAGAGGTGGCAGTTCGAAATCCGAGTGCCGCTCTTCAAAGGACAATGCAGGCTGTGCCTCGGCCTGTGCGCGGCGAGACGGTTGCGGTGTGCGGCGTACCGGTTGCGCGACCACGGGCTTGCGCGGTTCGGCAACCGGGATTTTCATCGCCGGACGTGGTTGCAAAACTGCTTCTTCGACATCCTCGAATACCTCGTCCTCCAGATCCGGCTCGGATGCATAGTTGTTCCGCATGGGTTCGGGCGCATTTTCAAACGGCGTGGATTCTTGCCAGTCTGGCATGTCACCCGCTGTTACGGGCGGCTCGGGCGGCAGTCCTGCTGCTGTCACCGGCGGCTCCATTGGCAGGTCATCCGACTGACTTGCGTTCAGGATCAGCGGGCTAGGGCGACGACCACGGCCCTTGGTCAGCGGAAGGTTCGGGTCGGGTTCGGGTGTCAACTCACCGGTCGCCACTTTGCGATTGCGCACAGCGGCCGAGATTTTCGAACGGATGCGGTCCTCGCCCGGCATTTCGTCGAAACCCGCGATTGGTTCCGGATCGACCAGCTCTGGCTCGGGCATGGGATCGGGACGCCGGATGAGTGACGGCATGCGCGCCAACAGACCGGACTTGACCGGAGGTTCGGGACTTTCCGGTTCAGGTTCTTCAAAGATTGGATCGGCATAAGCCAGATCATCCTCGAACACGGCCTCGGCCGCTGCGGTTCGCGCAAGTTTGCGCTCTTCCCATTGCGCGCGACGATCTCGCGCTGCCTGCGCAGCCGAGGCCGCACCACGGCCCATCAGGGTCATCAGCATGTCATATGCCATCACAAGCCCCAGCAGGAAGGCTCTGAAACCCCGCTTGACATCGGTTTTGGTGAAACCCAGCACAAAAATACCCAGCGCAATCATCCCGACCGCCATGGCCAGCGACATCAGCTTCACCAGAAAATGTGACGAAATCGGCAGCAGCGTCAGCAACGCGCCCATGACCGTATCGCCGAACAAACCGCCCAGACCATAGCTGTGGGTCGCGCGCCAGTCTGCATCAGGAACGAGGGTTGCGGCATACACCGAGACGACGGCGATCCAGATCGGCGCAAAAATCAGACGCGCAATGGCGCGATCTTCCCCGAAATGGCCCGCAAACCGAAAACCCCAACCGATCAGAACCAATGCGATGCCCCAGCTTCCCCAGCCGACGATCATGAACAAGGGTGCGGCGATCGAGGCCCCAATCCGCCCCATCCAATTTTGCACCGGCGCGTCGGTGGACACCATCCAGTTTGGATCATCGGGCGTGTAGGACCAGATCATCGCGGCCGCAGCCAAACCCAGCAGGATCAGGGCGATGCCGATCAACTCTTTGCTGCGTCGCTCAAGGGCTGCCTGCGTTGTGCTGTCCAGCAATGGATCGCGGTTGCGCGCGTTATATGATGCCATTTTGCCCTCGTACCTCACGAATAGATGCAGTCGCGGAGTGTGATCAGACCACGCTGCAACTCTGTTTTTGGGGCCACCAATGCAGCCCGGATAAATCCTGTGCCCGGGTTCTTTCCCGGATCGCCTTGTGAAAGATATGCGCCCGGCAGGACCCGGACACCGGTTTCCTTCCAGACTTTCAATGCGGTGTCTTCACCATTCTCGACCGGCAGCCACAGAAAGAATCCGGCCTCGGGCGGCATATAGCCCTGCACGCCTGCGAATACCTCATCCGCAATGGCGTATTTTTCCTGATACAGCGCGCGGTTTTCGCGAACGTGTTCCTCATCCGCCCAAACCTTTGCTGCGGCGGCTTGCAAGGGCAGAGGCAGAGGCGACCCGGCATAGGTGCGCAGCTGCTTGACCTGTTTGATCGTCCTTGGACCACCGGCGATAAGCCCCGACCGCAAACCGGCCAGATTCGAACGTTTGGACAGCGAGTTGAACAGCGTGATCCGTTCAGGATCAGCGCCCAGCTCCTGCGCGACAGTCAGAATACCTGTCGGGGCTTCTTCACGGTAAATCTCGGAATAACACTCATCCGCAAAAATACGGAAATCGTACTGCTCGGCCAGACGGATCAGGTCAGCCCAATACTCGCGCGAGGCAACGGCCCCCTGCGGATTGGCGGGTGAACAGATATAGGCCACGGCGGTGCGGTTCAGCACGTCCGGAGGCAGGCCGGCATAGTCCGGCAGATGGCCCGTCGCGGCGGTGGCGGGCACAAAATAAGGCTGCGCGCCCACCGACAGCGAGGCGACCATGTAGACCTGATAAAACGGGTTCGGGCACAGGATGATCGGCTGCTGACCGTTCCTCTGTTCCGGGCACAAAGCCATGGCGGCGTTGTATAGCCCCTCGCGCGTGCCGTTCAGCGCCATTACGTTGGTATCAGGGTCCATCTGAACCCCATATCGCCGCTTGATCCAGCCCGTGATCGCACTGCGCAGGTCATCCGACCCTTCGTTCGGGGGATATCCCTGGAACCCGGCGGCGTTTTCCATGATGACATCCGTCACCCAGGCCGGAAATTCATGTGTCGGCGCACCAATGGTCATATGAACGACGTCACCGCCCGGCTGGTGATGATCCAGCAGGGCGCGCAGACGCGGGAATGCATAAGCCGGTAGGTTCGAAAACCGCTCGGGGAAAACCATAATACTGCCTCAATATCGGGGTCATTGGCGCCCCGTTTTTTTGGCAGATTACAGTCCGTGCGCCTCTTCGTCCAGACAAAGAGGTTCCGAATCAGGGGATTGTGGCATTCAGGCCAGCACCGTTTCTGCTGCTGAACCAAGCCGCAACAACGCCTCTTCCGAGCCGGGATAGCCCAGCATCATCAACCCGCAGCCGGGTGTTCCGGTGGGCAGGCTCAGCGCCGCCAGCCCCATCAGATTGCCAATCCGCGTGTTCCGCAGGGCCAGCAGATTCTCGGTTACGTAATAGTCGTGATCGCTGAGCAAGCGCTCCAGATTGGGCGGTAAAATCGGCGCTGTCGGCGCCAGAACCGCGTCAAACCCGGCGGTTGCCGCGTCCCAGGCGCTGCGGCATGCCTTGAGTTTGGCCCAGGCCGCCACATAGTCGGGGCCCGAATAGCCCATGCCAATGCGGAAGCGTTCGAGAATCTCGGGATACATTGCCTCGGGATTGGCTTCGATGACATCGCGCCACAGCCCATAGGCCTCGGTCGTGTATACGACGCTGGTCAACGTCATGGCCTCGTTCAACTCGGGCACTTCCAACGGCACGATCTCGGCCCCCGCGTCCGCAAGTTTGGCTACGGCTTCGTCATACGCCTTGCGCGGTGTGTCGCGCAGGTCGTCCTTGGCAATGTTCTGCAAATCGGCAAAACGGCGTCCTTTCAGCGAAGCGCCACGCAGATCGGCAGGCGTTCCCCCCTCGAGCAGAGCCAGCACATGCGCCGCGTCCTCGACCGAACGCGCCACAGGTCCAACCGTGTCGAAACGCAGGCACAGCGGCACCACACCTTCCAGGCTGAGCCGCCCCGCAGTGGTTTTCAGCCCCACCAGATCATTCCAAGCCGCCGGGATACGCACCGAACCACCCGTGTCCGAGCCGATGCCACACGCCGCCAACCCCCAGGCGACCGAGGCCGCCGCCCCCGAAGACGACCCCCCGGGCACTGCTGCCTCGTCATGAATGCAGGGCGGGGTTTCGGTGATCGGATTCAACCCAAGGCCGGAAAAGGCCAGCTCGCTCATATGTGTTTTACCCAGGCAAACGGTGCCCATCTGAGTCGCATTGCGCAGCACCAGCGCATCCGCATCCGGCACGCGATCCTTCAGCAGAGCCGAACCCGCCTCGGTCACGGTGCCGGCGGTGTCGAACAGGTCTTTCCAACTGATCGGAACCCCGTCCAGCAACGACCGGCGCAGGCCCAGTTGCGCGCGTTGCCGAGCGGCTTCAGCCTCGGCCCGGGCGCGGTCATCGGTGACGCGGGCATAGATGCGGTCCCGATGCGGATGAGCGTCAATAGCGGACAGGTAGGTTTCCGTCAGTTCGACCGGATCGATCTGACCCATGCCAATGCCACGGCCCAAATCACACGCGGTCATTGTCAACCAATCCTGCATCTCATCCCTCCTGGTTTTTCGGCTTTGGGTGACGGTAGCGACAGGACTGCACATGGACAATCCCGAAAGGGCGCGCATATTGCAGGGCATGACACAGGCTTCTGACATTCTGATCGTGGGCGGCGGGTTGAACGGCCCTGCTTTGGCGCTGGCACTGGCACAAACCGGTCATTCGGTCACGGTGATCGATGCGCTGGCCGAAAAGGTGCGCAAGGACGCGGCATTCGACGGGCGCGCCTATGCGCTGGCTCTGGCCTCACAGCGGTTGTTGGATGCCATCGGCATTTGGGACCGCGTCGCGCAGCACGCCCAACCGATGCTGGAAATCAAGGTCACAGATGGCCATGCCGGAACGGGGCCATCGCCTTTTTTTATGCATTTCGACCATGCCGAGATCGAAGAAGGCCCGATGGGGTATATGGTCGAGGATCGCCACCTGCGCCGTGCTTTTCTGGACGCGATGGCCGAAGAGCCGCGCATCACCCAGGTAAGCGGTAAATCCGTCGTTTCGCAACAGGCCGACACTGCCAACGTGACCGTGACGTTGGATGACGGCACAACCCTGGGCGGCATCCTGCTGGTTGGCTGTGACGGTCGCCGCAGCGGAACCGCGTCTCGGGCCGGCATCAAACGCACCGGTTGGGATTATGGCCAGACGGCATTGGTCTGCGCCATCGAACATGAGCTGCCGCATAATGGCATTGCGCATCAGTTTTTCATGCCACCGGGTCCGCTGGCGATTCTGCCGTTGACCGGCAATCGCAGTTCCATCGTCTGGAGCGAACGCACCGACACCGCACAGCACATCAACGCCCTGCCCGAGGACGACTACGTGCAAGTGCTGCGCCCGCGATTTGGCGATTTTCTTGGTGAAATCAGTCTGGCGGGTGATCGTTTCACTTATCCGCTGAACCTGACCATCGCCAATTCCTTCATCAGCGATCGCATGGCGCTGGTCGGGGATGCCGCGCACGGAATGCACCCCATTGCCGGTCAGGGCCTGAACGCTGGCCTGCGCGATGTCGGCGCTCTGGCTGAGGTTCTGACTTTGGCGGGACGGCGCGGCGAGGATATCGGCTCGTTGATGGTACTGGAGCGCTATCAGGAATGGCGCCGTTTCGACACGGCCTCGCTGGCGATGGCGACGGATGTCTTCAACAAGCTGTTTTCCAACGACAACCCGCTGCTGCGGCTTGGACGTGACATTGGTATGGGGGTTGTCGGTGCTTTGCCCGGCCTCCGTCGCGGTTTCGTTCGCGAAGCGGCCGGGCTGACCGGTGATCTGCCCAAGCTGTTGCAAGGGCGCCCGATTTAATCCAGCTGCCGGGCCTCATCGACCAGCATGACCGGAATGCCGTTGCGGATGGGAAAAGCCAAACCCGCCGCTTTTGAAACAAGCTCTCGCTTTTCGGCGTCATAGTGCAGGGTCGTATGTGTCTTCGGGCAGATCATCGCCTCGAGCATGTGGCGATCAAAGGCGTGTTGAGGGTCGGTCATTGCAGTTTTTCCTCGTTTGATCCGCCGCGCAAGGCGAATTCAATCAGCGTCACCAACGTTTCGCGCCGGGTGCGCAGGCAGGGGGCTTCCAGCAGGGCCTGTTTGTCCTCGGGGTCGAAATCCAGAAGCATCGACAGGGAATTCACCAAAAGCTCATCCTCTGCGTCCTTGAGCGAATCCCAGTCGGTGGACAATTGACGGGATGAAAAGAAACGCTCCAACAGTGTCAGGAACGCGTTGCGGTCAAACCCGTTGTCTTTCTCGGCCTTTCCCAGATCACGGTCGAACCCGTCCCACGAGACCGCGCACCTCCGGTAGGGCGTGAACGAGTCCAGCTCTGACATGACCCTGAACCGGGATATACCGGTCAACGTGATCAGGTACCGGCCATCTTCGGTTTCCGAAAACTGCGTCACCCGCCCTGCGCATCCAATACGGTGCAACTTGTCTTCGTCATTGACCGAAGGATTCGGCTGAACCATTGCGATCAACCGTTCCTTGGTTTTCAGCGCGTCGTCCAGCATCTGAAGATAGCGCGGCTCGAATATGTGAAGCGGCAAGCGCGAACGCGGGAGCAGCAGCGCCCCGGGCAAGGGAAAAACTGATACCGTTTCCGGCAGGTCGGCGGGATGCATCATGTTCCCGACTCTAGCTCTGATGAGAGATTAGGCAAATATCATAGAACTGAGTTTGCGACGTCCGTTCAGAACAATCGGGTCATTGGGCTTGAGCGCATCGAAGATGGTGAAAAGCTGTGTCTTGGCTGCGCCTTCATTCCATTCACGATCCCGGCGGAACAGTTCCAGCAATTGTGCCACGGCTTCTTCCACATTGCCGTTCGCGTGCAGCGCCTGCGCCAGATCAAAGCGGGCCTGATGGTTGTCCGGATCCGCCTCGACCGCTGCCGTCAGCTCGGCGACGGGGCCGGCATCTGCCGCCTGCTTGGCAAGCTCCAGCTGCGCATGTGCGGCCTCCAGCTCGGCCGATGTGGAGATCTCGGCCGGAGCGCCGTTCAGGATCGCTTCTGCCTGCTCCAGATCACCGGTGGCGATATGCGCCCGCACCAGCCCACCGTACGCCGCGGCGTGGTTCGGATCTTCGCCCAGAATTGCGACAAAGGTCTGAGCCGCGTCCGCAGCCGCGCCTTCGGCAAGCATTTCCTCGGCAGCCTGCACGGCATCATCCAGTTGGCCCCCCGGGCTTTCCCCCCCTGCGGCTTCGATCACACGGTCCACGAAAGCCTTGATCTCGGATCCCGGCAACGCGCCTTGAAACCCGTCCACAGGCTGCCCCTTGAAAAAGGCATAGACGGTCGGGATCGATTGGATGCGCATTTGCGCGGCAATTGTCTGCGCCTCATCCACATTGATCTTGACCATCTTCACCGCGCCTTTCGCGGCTGTCACAGCCTCTTCCAGCATCGGCCCAAGGGTTTTGCACGGGCCACACCAAGGTGCCCAGAAATCGACGATCACAGGTGTTTCCTGCGAGGTTTCCACCACATCGGCCATGAAAGTGGCCTCGGTCCCGTCTTTGATCAGATCGGTTGCTGGGGCGTTTCCGCCGTTCAGAAGGTCCATGGCAATCACTCTTTCGTTCGAACTTGCGCCCTATATGCAGCCGCTTGCCGCGGAAACCAAGGGCTGAGTTGCGGATCAGACGTCGAAACTGGCAAAGACCGGAGCGTGATCGCTGGGTTTTTCCCATCCACGGGCGTTCCGCAGAATGCGGCTGGAATGGCCCGCGTTCGAGATATCGGCCGTGGCCCAGATATGGTCCAGCCGGCGCCCCTTGTCCGCCGCATCCCAATCCCGGGCGCGATAGGACCACCAGCTGTAAAGCTGACCTTCCGGGATGTCCTGACGGGTGATATCGACCCAGCCGCCTGCTTCCTGTGTCTCGGCCAGATGCTCGACCTCGATGGGCGTGTGCGAGACGACCTTCAGCAATTGTTTGTGTGACCACACATCATCCTCGCGCGGGGCGATGTTCAGGTCGCCGACAAGGATGGATTTAGCCGGCTTTTCCGCACGGAACCAATCGCGCATATCAGTCAGATAGTCGAGCTTCTGGCCGAATTTCTCATTTACGTTCCGGTCCGGCACGTCGCCGCCCGCCGGGACATAGAAATTGTGGATCGTGACACCATTTTCCAACCGCCCGGCAATATGGCGAGCATGTCCGAGACCCGCGAAATCCCTGTCGCCCACCTCTTCCATCGGCAGGCGCGACAGGATGGCGACACCGTTATACCCCTTCTGCCCGCGCGCGATCATGTGGGTGTAGCCCAGCTCGGAAAACCCTTCGGTCGGGATTTTCTCAACCGGTGATTTGCACTCTTGCAGGCACAATACATCAGGGGCTTCTTCTTGCAGCAATTTCAGCACGATAGGCTCGCGCAGGCGAACAGAATTGATGTTCCAGGTGGCAAGGGTGAAAGGCATATCGGGGATTCCTTTGTCGCGATTGGCGCAGGTTAGCGTGGCACAACGCCAGTTGCCACGAGAAAAGGCGGCCCGACGCCAGGACCACAGGCCGGCAGTTAGGCGGGCGTCACATTCGTGCTTTCCCTTGCCCTGATATCTCGCCTGATGCAGACTTGTCTGCGAATGAGGAATGTCTGTTTCACCGCTGGGTCTGTTCGCGAACAGACCGGCCCGGCACCATGCTTTGGGAGGAGTGTGTCATGGCATCCGAGACCGCAGGTTCCACGCCACCGGAGAATCTGACGCCGCAGCAGCGGGACATGCCGCAGGTCAACAAGATCACGACGGATGACATCAGGGCGTCGTTGAAAGCCGGGTTTTCCGACTTTCTGGCCCGCCCTGTCCTGAGCGGCTTTTTCGGTCTGTTCTATGCAGTGTTCGGAATTCTGCTGGTTTGGGCTCTGATCTGGCTTGGCCAGATCTGGATGGTCATTCCCGCCATTGTCGGCTTTCCGCTGGTCGCACCTTTCGCCGCCGCCGGGCTTTATGAAATGTCGCGCCGCTTGCAGAAAGGCGAAAGCTTTGGCTGGGCTGAAATCCTCAGCGTCATGGCCAATCAACGCAAACGTGAATTGGGCTGGATGGCCTTTGTCACACTTTTCATTTTCTGGGTGTGGATCTACCAGGTTCGGCTTTGGCTGGCGATCATCCTCCAGAACGCATCCTTCTCGGACTTCGACGGGTTTTTGAACACTGTTTTCTTTACGCCGCAGGGTTGGATCTTCCTTGCCGTAGGCACCTGTGTCGGCGCGTTCCTGTCAGCCGTGCTGTTTTCGGTGACCGTCGTCGCCATGCCCTTGCTGCTGGACCGGGACACCAACTTCATCTCTGCCATGTTGACCTCATTGCGCGTCGTATCCGAAAGCCCGGCGGTCATGCTCGGCTGGGCGGCGATCATCTCGGTCACCATACTGCTGTCGCTGGTTCCGGCGTTTCTGGGCCTGATCTTTACCCTTCCGATCTTAGGCCACACCACGTGGCACCTTTACCAGCGCGCCGTTGCCCCGGCGGAAGGGTGAACCGCGGCAGAACTCACCTCCACCATTGGTCGAATACCGGTCAGTGCTGCTGTCTGCCTTCGTGTGGAAACCGCCCCTCAGCAACGAAAAAAAGCCGGGCCATTCGGCCCGGCAGTCCAACAGGGAGGTACATGTCATAACCCGGACATGCACGGGTTGGGAGTAACCTAATTATGAGTGCAGAGTATCACTTTGATCCACATCAATCCACAACCAGTTAAGACACGAGCCTATATCCACCCGATTCTGTGACCAAAAGGCGCGCATTGGACGGATCGGGCTCGATCTTCTGACGCAGGCGATAGATGTGGGTTTCCAGCGTGTGGGTCGTGACCCCGGCATTGTATCCCCACACTTCGTGCAACAGCACATCCCGTGCCACGACACCGTCGGTTGATCGGTACAGGAACTTGAGGATGTTGGTTTCCTTCTCGGTCAGACGGATCTTGCGGTCTTCTTCCGTGATCAGCATCTTCATCGCCGGCTTGAACGTATAGGGGCCAAGAACAAATACCGCGTCCTCGGATTGTTCGTGCTGCCGCAGCTGAGCGCGGATACGGGCCAGCAATACCGGAAATTTGAACGGTTTGGAGACATAGTCATTCGCGCCGGCGTCCAGGCCCAGGATCGTGTCGGCATCGCTGTCATGACCGGTCAGCATCAGAATCGGGCTTTTGACGCCCTGCTTGCGCATCAGGCGGCACAGTTCCCGCCCGTCGGTATCCGGCAAACCCACATCAAGAATGACCAGATCATAGATCGCTTCGCGTGCACGCTCCATCGCGGACTGGCCGTCTGACGCTTCGAAAACGTCAAAGTCTTCGGTCATGACAAGTTGCTCGCTGAGCGCCTCGCGCAGATCCTCGTCATCGTCCACCAACAGGATTTTCTTGAGTTGAGCCATTTCCCGATCCTCCAAACGCTTTTCCATCACTTGCGCGCGGAATATGCAATCAACAAGATTTGCTGCAACGGTTTCACGCCTTCGTGTCAGAGTTGGCAGAAATGTTTCACATTTCCTTTCGAAACAGCTAGGAGAAGGGCTGAGCGTTATAGGGTAACATAGATGAGCCTCATTCCCGATATCACCGAACTTCTTGCCCGGGCACGGGCCGATCTGCGCATGGGCGTTCCAGTGGTGCTGACCGATGACAGTGGCTTTAGCGTTGTGGCGATCTCTGCGGAAACGCTCAACCCGCAGCGCTTGGCCGATCTAAAAAAGCTCGGAGACCCGGTGGTGGCCATTACCGGGCGGCGGGCCGAAACACTCAAGGCGCGGGCCTATGACGGCGATCTCGCGCGCGTTTCGATTCCCGCCGATGCAGATATCACTTGGGTGCAGGCGGTTGCTGATCCCTCTGACGATCTGAACGCGCCGATGAAAGGTCCGTTGATGACCGAGCGCCATGGCAACGCCAATTTGCACCGCATCGCGATTGCGTTGGCCAAGTCCGCGCGCATTCTTCCCGCCGCGGTCGTCGTGCCGGTCGAAGACGGTCGGGCCTTTGCCGTATCGCACGGCCTGACCTGCATTGACCACACGCGCGCCGCCCCGCATCTGGCGGACCGCAGCGCCCTGCATGAGGTGGTTGCCGCACGTCTTCCGATGGAAGTATCCGAGGCCGGTCGCCTGCATGTTTTCCGCCCCGAAGATGGCGGAGAAGAACATTACGCGGTCGAAATAGGCCGCCCGGATCGGGACAAACCGGTGCTGGCCCGATTGCATTCCGCCTGTTTCACGGGCGATCTGATGGGCAGCCTGAAATGCGACTGCGGTCCGCAATTGCGCGGCGCGCTGGCACAAATGGGGGCCGAAGGGGCTGGCGTTCTTCTGTATCTGAACCAGGAAGGGCGTGGTATCGGGCTAGCCAACAAGATGCGCGCCTATTTTCTTCAAGATCAGGGTTTTGACACGGTAGAAGCAAACCACAGGCTGGGTTTCGAGGATGATGAGCGCGACTTCCGACTCGGCTCGGATATCCTGAAATCTCTGGGTTTCAACTCGGTGCGCCTGCTGACGAACAACCCTGCCAAGATCTCGATGATGGAACGCACGGGGATCGCCGTGACCGAGCGCGTTCCCTTGAAAGTGGGTGAAACCGCGCATAACCGCGGATACCTGGCCACGAAAGCCGCGAAATCCGGGCACCTGTTGTGACCCCAGACGATCTTGTGCTCACCCCGCGTGGCGTTCGCTTTCTTGGCAGGACGTTCCCCTGCTCGATTGGCAAAGGCGGATTGAGCAACACGAAACACGAGGGTGACGGGGCGACGCCTACCGGATGCCATCGAATCGTCGGCATGCTCTACCGGCCCGACCGGTTGGTCGCCCCCAACTTCTGGGCGATCCCGATTGGACCGCAGGACTTGTGGTCGGATGACGTCGAGGACGGCCACTACAATCACATGGTGCCGGCCCCTTATGCGTTCAGTCATGAGAAACTGCGCCGGGCTGATCCGCTTTATGATCTGGTCCTGTTGACCGACTGGAACTGGCCGAATGCCGTTCCCGGCAAGGGATCGGCGATTTTTCTGCACCAGTGGCGCAGGCCCGGCTACCCCACCGAGGGCTGCATTGCCTTCCGTCGGGACCATCTGCACTGGATTGCAGGGCGAATTGCCCTTGGAACGCGCCTGATCATCCCTGAGGTTTGACCCGCTCGCCAAAAATGGCCGACCCGATACGAACATGGGTTGCGCCCAAGGCGATGGCCTGCTCGAAATCACCGCTCATCCCCATCGACAACCCCTCAAGCCCGTTGCGTGCGGCGATCTTGGCTAGGAGGGCGAAATGCAAAGTGGGTTCTTCATCGACCGGCGGGATGCACATCAATCCGCGCACCGGAAGGTCCAGCGATCGGCATTCCGCGATAAACCCGTCCGCATCCGCAGGAAGAACGCCTGCCTTCTGCGCTTCTTCACCCGTATTGACCTGAATGAACAGGTCGGGGCAGTGTCCCACCTCTTGCGCCAGCCGCGCCAAGGTTTTGGCCAGTTTGGGGCGGTCGACCGAATGGATCGCATTGCACAGTTCCATCGCCTGCCTGGCCTTATTGGTCTGCAACGGGCCGATGAGATGCAGATCGACGGCATCGAATTGCTCTTTGAAAGCGGGCCATTTGCTGGCCGCCTCCTGTACGCGATTCTCACCAAAACACCTGTGGCCCTGCTCCAGCACCGCCTCAACCCGCTCATTCGGTTGTACTTTGGATACAGCGATCAGTTTGACGGAACCGGCAGGGCGGTCCGATCTGGCTTCGGCATTTGCAATGCGTGCGGTGATTTCTTGCAACGACATGGGGCCCTCAATCTGTCTTTGGCGCAGAAAAACACCAAGTCGCCAGAAAAGAAAAGGGCGAGTCCGAAGACCCGCCCTTAAACCTTACGGTTCAGATCAGCTTAGAAGTTGAACTGAGCACCGAAGTCGGCACGGATTGTGTCGCTTGCGCAGCTGTCACAATCGTCACGGCCGATACCACCGCGCAGCGATGCACCGCCACCCAGGTCGTAGATCGCACCGATAGCAACCTGCTGAGTGTCAGCAGAGGCGTTACCGTCACCGTAGGTGAACAGCAGGGTGGTTGCAGCGCCCAGGTTGTAGGCAGCCGACAGACCCCATGCGGTGCCGTCAGTTGCTGCGACTCGGGTTTTGTCGTCTGCAACGAACAGAGTACCCGAGAAATCACCCCATTCGCCACCCAGGGTCAGAACGGTCAGGCTCGGATCGCTGCCTGCGCCACCGTCGGTCTGACCATAGGCCAGAGCGGCAGTGATGTTGTTGAAGGTGTAGGTTGCGCTGATGTCCCAGCGGTCTGCGTCAACGGTGGTCGAAGTGGTACCACCAGCTGCAACAGTTGTAACCTGCGCTTGGTCATAAGATGCACCAAACGAGAAGTCACCAACCGAATACTGGAAGAACACAGCGTTCGCGCCCGAACCGGTCGACGAGTAAGCCAGGAAGCTATAGTCAACGCCCGAGTACTGACCTGCGAACAGTTCCAGACCAACTTCGTTGCCATAGTAGTTTGCCAGGTTGTCAAACGAACCTGCGACGTTGCCCGCGTCAACACGCAGACCGCCGTAGATGACCGAGAAGCGTGCGCCGTTCAGGCCGGCCGAGTTTGCTTCACCGGTGCTGGCGTCTTCGTCAGCTTGCAGACGAACACGACCTTCAAAGCGAACGCCGCCGTCGGTTTCTACGATGCCGTCGATGTTCAGACGGAAGCGCGAGACCAAGATAGCGTCGTCAGACTGTGCGGTCGAAGTTGCGGAGACGTCATCGGCTGTGCCCATCAGGCCGTCTGCGCCAGGTCCGTTCACGGTTGTGGTTGCGGTACGGTCTTCAACGTAGCCAATACCAAAACGGCCGTAACCGCTGAAGTTAACTTCAGCTGCTGCAACGCCTGCGGTCGCGATCAGCGCCGTCGATGCGAAGAGAACTTTTTTCATCTTGTTTCCCTCGGTTTCATTCAAAAGAGTTATCTACTCGACACATGCCTCGGCATATGTCTCAGCACGGACACCGTTTCGCTCTTTTTGCCCCCATTGCGCAAGCTTGGCATAAACCCGGTCACGTCATTGGGGTCAGATTGGTGCAAGGATGCCACAGTTCCTTTTTGCCCGGATCAGGCTGACACGCTTACATTTCAGAAGAATAGGCTTGTTGCAGCGAGGGTCCTTGGCTAGGAGTATGCCCTGAATACTGCACAACAAGTGAAACAGGACCTGCTGACAATGCGCCTGCCTACGATTTTGGGATTAATCATGCTGACCACCACTGTTGCGGCATGCGGGCAGAATCGAAGCACTTCGACATATTCCCCCAATCCCGCCAGCGGTAATTCCGATGAACGCGAGCTGAACGATCCTGAACGTTCGACGCTGTGGGACATTTTCGATCGCAGCACGGCCGAGCAGACCACCAATGTAAACCGGTACTTGTGGGCAGCTTCTCTGGACATATTGAACTTCTTGCCTGTGCAGGAGGTCGATCCGTTTACCGGAGTGATCGTAACGGGTTACGGCACTCCTCCGGGCGGAGGACGGTCATACAGGGCGACCGTACACATCAGTGATCCGGCGCTTGCGGCGCGGTCTTTGTCCGTCGCCCTGCAATCCAGCGGAGGCGCCCCGGTAAGCGCGGCAACAACCCGCGCGGTGGAGGATGCGATTCTGTCCCGCGCGCGTCAGCTGCGCATCGCGGACAACAAGTTCTAGCACTCCGCCGAAAATCACACTAATACCACGCCGGGTTCCTACCCGGCGTTTTCATTCACGAAGGACCGCACAATGTCGCGCTATTCGGCCACCGAAATCGAAGCAAAATGGCAAGAAGCCTGGGACAAGGCAGGAATCTTCACCGCCAACCACAAGGCGGACAAGCCGAAATATTATGTGCTTGAGATGTTCCCCTACCCGTCCGGCCGAATCCATATGGGGCATGTGCGCAACTATACGATGGGCGACGTCATCGCGCGGCACAAGCTGGCCACCGGGCACAATGTTCTGCATCCCATGGGCTGGGACGCGTTCGGAATGCCGGCGGAAAACGCTGCCATGGCGATCGGCGGCCACCCCAAAGAGTGGACTTACGGCAATATCGCCGACATGCGCGCCCAGATGAAGCCACTGGGCCTGTCGATCGACTGGTCCCGTGAATTCGCCACATGTGATCCGGAATACTATGGCCAGCAGCAGGCGCTGTTCCTCGACATGCTCGAGGCCGGGCTGGTCTATCGCAAGAACGCCGTGGTCAACTGGGATCCGGTCGACATGACCGTTCTGGCCAATGAACAGGTGGAAAACGGGCGGGGATGGCGCTCGGGCGCGCTGGTGGAACGGCGCGAGCTGACGCAGTGGTTCTTCAAGATCTCGGATTATTCCGAAGAACTGCTGAACGCTCTGGACACTCTGGAAAACTGGCCCGCCAAGGTTCGGCTGATGCAGGAAAACTGGATCGGCAAGTCACGCGGCCTTCAATTCGGGTTCGAACGCACCGATGGTGGGGAACCGATCACTGTCTACACGACGCGCCCCGACACCCTGCTGGGCGCATCTTTCGTTGGGATCTCGCCCGATCACCCGATCGCCAAACAGCTTGAGGCCGAAAACCCGGAAGTCGCTGAATTCGTTGCCGAATGCCGCAAGGGCGGCACCACAGAAGAGGCCATCGAAACTGGCGAAAAGCTGGGTTTCGATACCGGCATCCGCGTCAAGCACCCGCTGGACCCGAACTGGGAACTGCCTGTCTGGATCGCCAATTTCATCCTGATGGATTACGGCACCGGTGCGATCTTTGCCTGCCCGGCACATGACCAGCGCGACCTTGATTTCTGCCGCAAATACGATCTGCCGGTGATCGATACGTTCTTTGCGCTGGACGACGACACGCCGGTCGACAAGATCGCCTTTGTCCCGCCAAAGACCGAGAAAGTCCGCTGGGTGAACCATTTCGCAGGCTTGACCGAAGCAACCGGAGAAGAAGCGATCAACACCACCATCGATTTCGCCGAAAAAGCCGGTTGGGGCGAAGGGGTCACGAAATATCGCCTGCGAGACTGGGGCTTGAGCCGTCAGCGCTATTGGGGTTGTCCGATTCCTGTCGTTCACTGCGAAAGCTGTGGTGTGGTCCCTGAAAAGAAAGAGAACCTTCCGGTTCGCCTGCCCGATGATGTCACCTTCGACAAACCGGGCAACCCGCTGGACCGCCACCCGACCTGGCGCGACTGCGCCTGCCCAAACTGTGGCGCCCCTGCCAAGCGCGAGACCGACACGATGGACACATTCGTGGATTCGTCATGGTATTTCGCCCGGTTCACCGCTCCGCGCGCGGAAACGCCCACCGATCTGGCCGAGGCGGAATACTGGATGAATGTAGACCAGTATATCGGCGGGATCGAACACGCGATTCTGCATCTGCTGTATTCGCGGTTCTTCGCACGCGCGATGAACATCACCGGGCATTTGCCGGACAAAGCAATCGAACCCTTCGACGCGTTGTTCACGCAGGGCATGGTGACGCACGAGATCTACCAGACGCGCGATGCCAACGGTCGTCCGGTCTATCACCTGCCCGAAGAGGTCACGGACGGAAAACTGGCTGACGGCACAGAGGTCGAGATCATCCCATCGGCCAAAATGTCAAAGTCCAAGAAGAACGTTGTCGACCCGGTCAGCATCATCTCGGCCTTCGGCGCCGATACCGCGCGCTGGTTCGTGCTGTCCGATTCGCCACCCGAACGGGACGTGGAATGGACGGCTGCGGGGGCCGAGGCCGCGTACAAGCATCTCAACCGTGTCTGGAATCTCTGCGACAAGATCGGCGCCATGGACCCGAACGCCACGGGTGAAGGCGATGAGGAACTGCTGCGCGAGATGCACAAAACCATCCGCGATGTGACATTGGGTGTTGAAAGCTTTGGCTTCAACGCGGCCATCGCCAAGCTTTATGCCTTCACCAACACCCTGGCGAAATCCAAGGCAGGTGCTGCGGCCAAAAAGCAGGCCATCAAAACGCTGGCACAGCTGATGTCGCCGATGACACCGCATCTGGCGGAAGATATTTGGGCCCATCAGGGCGGCGAGGGCCTTGTGGCCGTTGCGCCATGGCCCGTCGCCGACGAGGCAATGCTGGTTGATGACACTGTCACCTTGCCGGTTCAGATCAACGGCAAGCGTCGCGCGGAAATCAGCGTGGCCCAGGATCTGGACAAAGCCGAGGTTGAAAAAATTGCGCTCAGCACCGAAGCTGTTCAAAAGGCGCTGGAAGGGAATGCGCCGAAGAAAGTGATCGTCGTTCCGGGCCGGATTGTGAATGTTGTCGTTTGATCGCAGAACGTTTTTGCTGATGCCGCTGGCGCTGGCCGCCTGCGGCTTTGAGCCCGTCTATGCACCTGGCGGATCGGGTTCGGCCTTGTATGGCCGCGTCGAGGTGTCGGCGCCCAACACCGTGGAAAGCTATTTGCTGGTCCAAAATCTGGAACAACAACTGGGGCGAAGCGTCGGGTCGGTGAACGATTACAAGCTGGATGTTCAGGTTTCGACCGTAACGCGTGGCGCAGCAATCACCACCACAAACGAAACGCAGCGCTACACCATCGACGGAAGCGCACAATACAACCTGCGGTCCAACGCAACCGGTCAGATCATCGCCTCGGGCTCGGTGGCGGATTTTGTGTCATATTCTGCCGCAGGATCGACCGTTTCCACATTGGCGGATGAGCGCGATGCCAAGAGACGGCTGATGATGATTCTGTCGGGTCAGATCATGAACCGACTTTACGCCACACCGGATCTGGCCGCATGAAGCTGAGCCCGCGCGAGGCTGAGGGGTATTTTGCCAAGCCGGACGCGGACAAGACCGGGCTGCTTATCTATGGCGCGGATGCGATGCGGGTTGCGCTCAAGCGGCAGCAGGTGCTGGCCGCTCTGCTTGGCCCCCAAGCCGAAGAAGAAATGCGCCTGACCCGCATGCCCGGTGGCGATCTGCGTGGTGATCCCGCCCTGCTGCTGGACGCGGTCAAGGCGGTCGGCTTCTTTCCCGGTCCACGTGCCGTTTTCGTGGAAGACGCAACCGAAACCGCGGCGCTGGCAATTCTGGCCGCGCTCGAAGATTGGGCCCCCGGAGACGCCCAGATCATCGTGACCGCGGGGCAATTGAAACCCAGCTCGAAGATCCGCAAGGCGTTCGAAGGCCACCCCGCCGCCTATGCCGTCGGCATTTATGACGACCCTCCCTCACGCGCCGAAGTGGAACGGGTTCTTGCCGAGTCGGGTATGAAAAACGTGCCCCGTGATGTCATGTCTGCAATCAGCGAATTGGCAGTAAGCCTCAGCCCCGGTGATTTCGCCCAAACGATTGAAAAACTGTCTCTTTACAAACGCGGTGACAGCACTGATTTGACAATCGAAGATATCGAGGCCTGCGCCCCGCGCTCGACCGAGGCGGCGCTGGATGATGTTCTCAACGTCGTTGCCGAAGGCCGCGCCGGTGAGATCGGGCCGCTGATCCGGAGATTGCAGGCGCAGGGCACCAATGGCGTGACTCTGTGTATCGGAGCGATGCGGCATTTTCGGACACTCTATGCCTGCGCTTCTGATCCCGGTGGTGCTGCGCAGGGCATCGGCAAGCTGCGTCCGCCGGTTTACGGCAAACGGCGTGACCGTATCCTGCGGCAGGCACAAGGTTGGGGGTCGGCCAAGCTGCAAACCGCGCTGACGGTTCTGACCGATACGGATTTGGCGCTGCGGTCTGCGGGGCAGACAGCCCCCGCAATGGCGCTGGTGGAACGCGCGATGATCCGTTTGGCGATGTTGGCGCGATCCCGCTAGGTCACTCAGCCTTTTCCAGCCAGTCCGCGGCAGACCGACCGGCCCAGCGCCCGGTCGCCAGGCAAGCCGTAAGCAGATAGCCCCCGGTCGGGGCTTCCCAATCCAGCATTTCCCCAACGCAAAACACACCCGGTAGGGCCGTCAGCATCAGCCGGTCATCCAGCGCTGTCCGTTTGACACCACCTGCGGTCGAAATGGCTTCGTCCATCGGGCGAAGGCCGGCATGCCGGATAGGCAGCTTTTTCAACATGCTCACCTGCACGGATTGAGAGTGTCCGCCGCGTTTTGCCATTTCATGAAACAGGGCGATTTTCTGAGCAGACAAGTTCAGCGATTTTCTCATCCACTGGGACAGCGTTGTTTTCGACCGTTTCGCGGACAACCGCGCCAGCAGAGCCTGTTGGTCCAGATCAGGCGTCAGATCAGCAAACAATGGCTGCCCCGCGCGCAACGCCGGTGTCAGCGAGTACAGCCCTCCGCCTTCCAGACCGGTTCTGGAAATCGCTGCCTCTCCTCGGCTTTCCAAATCGCCTGCCATCCATCGGATCGATTTCAATGCGGCCCCGAAATGGGGCTGCATATGTGGGCTCCAATCAACGGAAATGGCTGAGTTCGCGGGTTCAAAGGGTGCTAAAGCCACGTCTTTTCCGGCCAATATCTGCGCCCAGTGACCATCCGAGCCAAGGCGGGCCCAGCTTGCACCTCCCAGTGCCAGCACGGTGACATCCGTCGAAACACTGCGCCGCCCGTCCGGAGTGTCGAACACCGGCGCATCACTTTCCCAGCCAGTCCAACGCCAGCGGGTCCTGATCTCGACCCCGGCCTTGCCCAATTCTGCCAACCAGGCCCGCAACAAGGGCGAGGCCTTCATAGCTTGGGGAAACACGCGCCCCGTCGAACCGACAAACAGCGTCTGCCCCAACCCGCGCGCCCAGTGCTGAACAGCTTCGGCATCAAAGTCAGACATGATCGGACGCAACCAATCTGCCGCTTCACCATAGGCGCGGATCAGGTCGTCAAGCGGCTCGTCCTTGGTCAGGTTCAGCCCCGATTTCCCGGCCATCAGGAACTTGCGCGCGACCGAAGGTTTGGCCTCGGCCACCAACACGGAATGCCCGGCTGCGGCCAACTGCTCGGCCGCCATCAACCCGGCGGGGCCTGCTCCGATCACCACTGCCTGCGCCATTCGCACCCTCTTGCCTTCGCCCGTCACAGGCGCAAGTTTCACATCATCATGACGAACAGCGATCCGATCTGCCCGCTTTGCGGCCGCCCGATCCCCGACGGGGCTGGCAGCCTGCATCATCTGATCCCAAAACTCAAAGGAGGCAAGGGCGGACCTACCGTTCTGCTGCATCAGATCTGCCACAAAGAGGTGCACGCCACCCTGACCGAAGCCGAACTGGCACGCAGTTTCAACACGGTCGCGGCCCTGCGTGCGCATCCAAGGCTCGAGAAATTTCTGACTTGGGTCCGCAAACGCCCACCCGGGTTTCGTTCGAAAGTTCCGGGCAAGCGGCGCGGGCGCTGATCAGCCCGGCAGGATCTGGCCGCCGACAATATCCGTCAATGGTTCGGACAGACCTTCGATCTCGATACCCTGAAAGTCCGGCACATGGGCGAATTGTGCGCCCGCAACATGTTGGAATTCCAACGTCGTATAGGCGCGTTTCCACAGCCATTCGCGGTTTTCAACAGCCCAAAGGTCAGGATTGGGCGGGGTTTCGTTGGTAAAGGCATAGAAATGCAGGTCAAAGCCGTAAGGGGCGACCTCCTGCATTGACAGCAACGACATGCCCCGGGCGCGCCAGAACGTGTCTTCGGCGGCAATATCGCCGGTTCGAAGGGTAATTTGACCGATCCGAGCCTGCGCGAAAGGCGCGTCGGGGTCTGCTGCATGCGGCGGCCGGTTGCCTTCGAAATCATGTTGCAGCAGCTCGATGACGAACCCTTCGGGATCCGCAAGATGGCACATGTAGCCGATGTCCAGAAACTGGTTCGGCGTGCTCACTGGAACGTCGAACCTGCGCAGATGAGCCGCAGCAAGATCGACATCCGGCACGGTGATTCCTATCTTCCAGTACCGCTGCCCCGTGTCGTGGGTGTACCCTCCTCCACCCGGCAGCAACACAATTTCTGCGTCTGCACCGTCATAGCCGACACGGTGGCCGGTTTCTGCTGGGCCAACGGACATGCCCAGAATGTCGCGATAAAACGCGGCCAGCCGATCCGGGTCGGCGACCCGCAGGCGCAGTGCAGACAGCCTCATGAGCACAACCTTGCGATTCCCGCCGCGATCTCGGGGTCGGCGTTCACGCTGTCGGCCACCAGATCACGTGCGGTTTGCATCAGGTGATCGGGATCCACAATTCGGTCCACGAGGCCAAATTCATACGCCTCCTGCGCGGTGATTTTCTGACCCGCCAAAAGGATCAACTTGGCCCTTGCCGGTCCGACCAGAGCCGCCAGCCGCGCGGGGTCGGACGGTTGTGGCAGAAACCCCAGCTTCATCACCGGATAGAAGAACTTGGCCGATGGCACGGCAATGCGCAGATCGCAGGCCAGTGCCATACCGTTGGCCCCGCCTGCCAAAGTGCCGTTCAGTGCGGCAACGGTCAGACAGGGCAACGCGGCAATGGCGCCGGACAGCCTTTCCCAGACATCCGATTTGGCCAGACCGGCGCGCGCTTCGTCCAGATCTGCCCCAGCGCTGAACACTTTGCCCGCGCCGGTCAGGATCAACGCCTTGGCCTCTGTCGCGGATTCGGCGATCTCGGCCAGTTCCGCGAGCATGGCCCCGGTCAGGGCGTTCGCCTTGCCGGGATTGTTGATCGTGACGGTCCACAGGCCGTCCTCTTTGGTCAAATCGATCATATCAGCCCGGCCCGTTTGCGAATGTCTTCAAGCCGCAGCGAAATTTCAGTGCCAAGGAATTCATCGGCATCATCCGAGCACATCCACAACAGCGCCCGTGCGGGCCAGTCCGCAGGGATATGCACATCCCAGTCCAGCTGACTGACGGGATTTATGCCGCTGGCCTTGATCGACCGCTGCATATCGGTGGCCACCGTCCCCGGTGACAGGCCCATGGCGCGAATACCATTATGGGCTTCTTCCAGATGCAGACATTCCGTGAGCATCTTGGCCCCGGCCTTCGAGGCGCAATAATGGCTCCAGGCTTCGACCGGGTTCGATGCTGCACCGGACGAGATCGTCAGAATGCTCCCCCCTCCCGCAGCCCGCATCACCGGCAACGCAGCGCGCATCCCGTAGAAAATACCTTTCAGGTTGATGTCGATGGCCTTGCTCCACGCCTCGGTGTCAGCATTCGAGAGATGAAAGATCGGATCGATCACACCCGCGTTGCCGATCAGAACATCCAACCCACCGAACCGGTCCACGCATGTGGCCACGGCTTGTTCCACCTGCGCGAAATCGCTGACGTCACAGGCCAATGCGATGGCCTGATCGCCCAATGCGGCCGCCAGAGCGTCAATCTGGTCCTTGCTGCGAGCCACCAATGCGACATTGGCGCCGGCTGCGGCAAAAACGCGCCCTGCCTCGGCCCCAATTCCTCGGCTGGCCCCGGTTATGAGAACAGTTTTTCCCTGCATTTGCCCTTCCTCACGCATTGTAATCTCTGTCGGCTACAGCCGTAGCGCGTAAACGGGGAAAGGGTCCAGCCCTTGCCCCCTTGACGATACCCGCCACAAAACCGACCATGCGCCACAAATTGATCAAGAAGGGTTACCTTATGTCCGTTTTCCTTCGCCGCAGCTGCGGCGCTGCCCTGGCTTATGCCGTTGCCACCCAAGGGGCGTTTGCCGATCTGTCGGCCGATGACGTCTGGTCCGATTGGCAGAGCTATTTCACCTCGATGGGTTACACCGTCACAGGAGACGAAAGCACCTCGGGCGACGTCACCACGATTTCCAACATGACACTTTCAGTTGCCCTTCCCGAAGAGGACGGACAGTTTCAGATGGTCATGCCGGAAATGACACTGACCGAAAATGGTGACGGGACCGTTACCATTGACCTGCCGGAAAGCTTTCCCATGGAAATCACCGGTCAGGCCGAAGACGAAAACTTCGCAGCCACTGTCACTTATTCCCATAGCCAACTTAACATGGTCGTGTCAGGTACACCGGACGACATGACCTATGACTACAAGGCTGACAATCTGGGCGTGAAACTGGATTCGATTGAAGTCGATGGTGAGGCTCTGCCCAATGATGTGTTTGGTATCGATGTCCAAGCAAGCGATCTGTCCGGCAGCTCGCGGATGCAGATCGGTGACAATCGGAACATCAGCCAGACGTTCAACGCAGCCACGTTATCCTATGATCTGAACTTTCAGGATCCTGAAAGCGGCGAAAACGGGTTGATCAACGGTCAACTGGATCAACTGGCATTCGAGGGCACCAACGTCGTCCCGCCGGATTTTGACTTTTCGGACCCAGAAGCCTTTTACAAAGCCGGTTTTTCCTTTGACGGCACCTTCACCTATGCCGCGGGCAGCACGGATCTGAGCGGGACCAGCGAAGGTCAGGCGTTCTCGATGAACAGCACGTCCGAAGGCGGGCGTTTTGCAGCCAGCATCGATGCAGAGCGTATCGTCTATGACATTGACCAGAACAGCACGAAGATGGCCGTTACCACGGCGGGCCTGCCGTTCCCGATCGAACTTTCGATGGCCAAGGCGGGCCTGAACTTCGAATTCCCCATCCAGCAATCGGACGAGGTTCAACCCTTCGGCTTTGGGCTGAACCTGACCGATTTCACCATGTCGGACATATTGTGGGGCATTTTCGACCCTGCGGGCGCGTTGCCGCGTGATCCGGCGACGATTGCGCTGGATGCGACGGGAACCGCGAAAGTGCTGATGAATATCTTCGATCCTGAAATCGACGTCGAATCCGACGAAGCGCCGGGGGAATTGCACTCTCTGAAGATCAACGAACTGCTGGTTTCGCTGGTTGGTGCCAAACTGACCGGTAACGGTGATTTTGCTTTCGACAACACCAATACCGAAGAGTTTGATGGCCTGCCCAGCCCAAGCGGCGTGGCGAACCTTCAGCTGGTGGGCGCCAACCAGTTGATCGACACCCTGATCGGCATGGGAATCATCTCGGACGAAGACGCGCTGGGTGCCCGCATGATGATGGGTCTGATGGCAGTGCCGGGCGAAGAACCGGACACACTGAACTCGAAGATCGAGTTCACCGAAGACGGCCAGATCCTGGCGAATGGTCAACGTATCAAGTGACAATCAACGGAAAGGGCCGCGCAACATGCGGCCCTTTCTCTGTCCTGCCAGTCCCTGCCCAAACCACTGAAACGGCGCGGGTTCACCGCGATCCTCAACGCACAATCTGGTCACAGGTCTTGCGAGACGGGCGGTCCAAGGCTAGGTCCTTGGCAATCAACCCGGAGGCCTCATGACCTGCTCACCAGAAGAAATCAGCCATCACTTGCTTGACGTGGCCCGCAAGGCAGGCGCGGACGCGGCGGATGCCATCGTTATCGACGGATCCTCTGTTTCCGTCGAAGTGCGGGGCGGCGCGCTGGAGCATGCCGAACGCTCGGAAGGGACTGATCTGGGATTGCGGGTGTTTCTGGGCAAACGATCCGCCATTGTGTCCAGTTCCGACAGCCGCCCTGAAACCCTGCGCGCCATGGCGGAACGAGCTGTCGCGATGGCCGGGGAGGCCCCCGAAGATCCGTTTTCCGGGCTGGCTGACAAGGACCAGCTGGTCACAGACTGGAACATAGAGTCACTGGAACTGTCAGACCCCGCCCCGGCCCCGTCTGCCGAAGCCCTGATGCAGGATGCTCTGACGGCCGAGGCCGCAGCACTGGCCGTCGCCGGCGTTACCCAGGTGTCGGATGCGGCCGCAAGCTATGGAACCCACCATGTGCATCTGGCCGCGACAAACGGGTTCACTGGCGGGTACGCGCGCAGCAGCCGGTCGGTTTCCTGTGTTGCGATCTCGGGCGAAGGCACAGGGATGGAACGGGACTATGACGGCGACAGCCGGACGTTCCAATCCGACCTGCGCAGCGCGGAGGAAATCGGGCGCACAGCAGGTGAACGCGCCGTGCAACAGGTTGGTGCGCGCAAACCTGAGACAGGAAGTTTTCCGGTGCTCTTCGACGAACGGATCTCGTCCTCGCTCATCGGCCACCTTCTGGCCGCCAGCAATGGCGCGGCGATCGCACGGGGCGCATCCTGGCTCAAGGATTGCTTGGGGCAGGGCGTTCTGCCCGCGCACCTGTCCCTGATCGAAGACCCGCATCGCCCGCGCATTTCGGGCTCGCGCCCATTTGATGCCGAGGGTTTGCCGACACAACGCCGGGCAATCGTGGAAAACGGCGTTCTGACCGGCTGGACGCTGGACCTGTCAAGCGGGCGAAAACTGGATATGGCGTCCACGGGAAATGCGGCGCGTGGGGTCTCGGGCCCGCCATCGCCCAGCAACTGGAACCTGAGCCTGACACAAGGTGACCAAAGCCGCGCCGACCTGCTGCGCGATATGGGGACCGGGTTGCTGGTCACATCCATGATCGGATCGACGATCAACCCCAATACCGGTGACTATTCAAGGGGTGCATCGGGCTTCTGGGTCGAGAATGGCGAGATCACGCATCCGGTCAATGAATGCACCATCGCGGGCAATCTGCGGGACATGCTGCGCCGGATCATCCCGGCGAACGATGCCCGCCCATACCTGTCGCGCGTGGTTCCGTCGCTTCTGATCGAAGGAATGACACTTGCCGGCAACTGATCTGCCCCTGCTGATCGAGGCGGCGCTGGAGGCCGGCAAGATCGCCACGCGCTATTCCGGCACGCAAGCGCAGCGCTGGGACAAACCCGATGGCGCCGGGCCAGTGACCGAGGCAGATCTTGCCGTGAACACGATGCTGGAGGAGCGGTTGTGTTCGGCGCGACCGGGCTATGGCTGGCTCAGTGAGGAATCCGAGGATTCCACCGACCGGCTGGACCGCAGCAGCACTTTCATCATCGACCCGATCGACGGCACCCGAAGCTTTGCAGAAGGCGCGCGCACCTGGGCACATTCCATAGCCGTCGCCGATAACGGCATGGTGACGGCGGCGGTCATTTACCTGCCGATGCGGGATTTGCTGTACACGGCGGCCCAGGGTCAGGGCGCGTCTCTCAATGGTAAGACGATAACGACCTCGGACACCGCAGAGCTTTTGCAATCAGAAATTCTGGCCGCCAAGCCAAATCTTGACGCGCGGCATTGGCGCGACGCGCAGGCGCCAGAATTCGAACGCGCGTATCGCCCGTCACTTGCCTATCGCATGGCTTTGGTTGCGCAGGGTCGGTTCGATGGCATGCTGACCCTGCGCCCCAGTTGGGAATGGGATATTGCCGCCGGCGACCTGATCATCCGAGAGGCCGGCGGCGTGTGTTCCGACCGTACGGGTCAACGGCTGATCTTCAACAACTTGCATCCCAGGTTGAACGGCGTGATCGCCGCCAGCGCCTCGATTCATCAGCAACTGTCGGCACTGCTGGATCCGGCCGGGCCGAGAATCGGAACATGAGCAAACCGCGCTCACTCAGCCTGGCCGCCTACAGGGTGTTGTCATGGGGGTTGCGCAACGGGGTTGCGCCGCAATCCAACCTGCCGCGCCCCGAAGGTGAGTTGCTATGGATCCATGTTGCCACCCCGGATCGGCTGCGGGCTGTGACCGACTTCTGCCGTCGACTGTCGCAGATCAGGGGCAAGCTGAATTTCCTGCTGACAGCCCCCCCGGATGAGGATCTGTCCAACTGGCCGGACAGCAGGTTCCCCTTGATCAACCTGCCACAGGAACAGAGTGGCGCCGCCCGCGAGTTTATCGAATACTGGCGTCCGAACATGGGGTTGTGGGTCGGTGGCGATCTGATGCCCAACATTGTCACGCGCGCTGACGAAAAGGCGATCCCGCTGGTCCTGTTCGACGCCCAATTCAGCGTCACTCTGTCCCGGAACGCCCGTTGGCTGCCGGACATCACACGGGTGACCTTTGACTGTTTCCACAAGATTCTCACGCCATCCGCCGAGACGGCTCGACAGATCCGCCGCCTCGGAATCCAATCCGGAAAAGTTGCGGAATCACCGCCTTTGCGGATCAGCCCCAACCCCCGGCCCTGGCCAGAAGACGAACTTATCGAGACCACTCATACACTTGCCGGGCGTCCGGTTTGGCTGGCAGCATGGGTTCAGGACAAGGAGTTCATCTCGGTTCTGACAGCCCACCGTCAGGCGCTGCGGATGCTGCATCGGCTGGTTCTGGTGTTGCACGTGGCAAACGAGCCGGAAGTCACGCCGCTGAGACGGCGGCTGGAATCGATGGACCTGCGCTGCATCAACTGGGATGAAGGGGACATGATTGAAGACACCACTCAGGTCGTCCTGACATCGGACCCCGAAAACCTGGGCCTGTGGCATCGCATGGCACCAGTGACATTCATGGGCAGCTCGCTGGAACGCGGCGCTGGCGGTCAGGACCCGTCCGAAGCAATCGCGCTGGGGTCTGCGATCATGTTCGGACCATATGTGCACCGCCATCAGGAATTCTATTCCAGCCTGCAACAGGTGAACGCCGCCAAAGAGGTTAAGACGGCAACCGAACTGGGCGACGCCGTTGTGCAGCTTCTGGCGCCGGATCAAGCTGCCGACATGGCGTTGGCGGGATGGCAGTTGTTGACCGAAGGCGCACCGCAGGCTGACGCCCTGATCGAAATGGTGCAGGATATTCTGGATCAGCGGAGTGCGGATCATGCGGGCACCTGATTTCTGGAACACGACCCCGGACCAACCGGATCTGAGGGCGCGTCTGCTGGCACCGTTGGGGCGCCTATATGCAGCGGCAACCGCCCGAAGGATCGCCCTGGGGACCGGCGAAAAGCCGGGTGTGCCCGTGATCTGTATCGGAAACCTCAATGCCGGTGGAACCGGTAAAACACCGACGGTGATCTGGACCCTAGAACAGCTTCGAGGCGCGTGGCACGAACCACATGTCGTCACGCGGGGGCACGGAGGCTCTTTGGACGGGCCGGTGCAGGTCGATCCGGCCCGGCACACGGCTGCCGAAGTTGGGGACGAGCCGCTGCTTCTGGCGATGTTTGCCGAAGTCTGGGTTGCCAAGGACAGGGCGGCGGGCGCACGGGCCGCCGCAGCGGCGGGCGCCACGGTAATCGTGCTGGATGACGGGTTTCAAAACCCCTCGGTGGCCAAGGATTTCTCGATCATTGTTGTCGATGCTCAACGCGGGTTCGGAAACGGATTGTGCCTGCCTGCCGGGCCGTTGCGGGAACCGGTCGACATCGGGCTGAAACGGGCCGACCTTGTGTTGTCTCTGGGCGATGAGGCCGCGCAAATGGCTTTCACCGCTCAGTGGGGCGACAAGTTGTCCGTTCCCCATGTCACCGGAGCAATCGAGCCCCTGCAAACCGGCATGGACTGGACCGGCACACGCGCTTTGGCATTTGCCGGTATCGGCCACCCCGAGAAGTTCTTCAAAACCCTGCGGCAGCTGGGCGTAGACCTGGTCCGCGCCGAAGCTCTGGACGATCACCAGCCTCTGACTCAGGCACTGATGGCCCGTCTGGAAAACGAGGCGCGCCAACTGGGTGCTCAGATGATAACGACCGAGAAAGATGCCGTACGTCTGCCCCCGGCTTTTCGGAGCAAAGTGATCACTCTGCCGGTGCGTCTGCGAGTCGGCGAAACTGACAAGGTCCGCGACATGCTGCTGAAGGCAGCACCTGCACCAAAATAGGCCCGGTCGGCCCGGGCGGGGCCAACCGGAAAAGGGTGTTTAGCCACCCAGTTCGTCTTCGATCAGCTTTTTGAAGTCAGCGTAGGACTGGTTGTCGACCTTCTTGCCGTTCACCACAAATGATGGTGTCGCCTGGATGCCATCACGTTCGGCGTTTTCCTGATACCACGCAGCCAATGTCCGCGCCTTGGTACCGTCTTGCAGGCAAGCCTCAAGCTGGTCGCCATCGATGCCGGCCAAACGACCGATCTTGCGCAGCTCGTCCACGATCTCGGCCGGACCACCTGCGCGTGTCCATTCTGCCTGCCCTTCATAGATCAGGTCTGTGATACCGAAGAACTTTTCGGGGCCTGCGCAGCGTGCAACCATCGATGCCCAAAGGCCGTAGCGGTCGAAATACACCTCACGATAGGTAAACTTGACCTTGCCGGTGTCGATGAAGTCTTTCTTGAGTTGTTTGAAGGCGCCCTGATGGAAACTCGCGCAATGCGGGCAGGTATAGGACGCATATTCGATGATTTCGACAGGTGCATCCTCGGCGCCCAGCACCATCTCGACGATCGTCGAAGTATCCAGGTCCGCCTCCTGCGCTTCGGCGGCACTGACCAGTGGAATGGTGACATTGGTGTTCGACCCTGTCAGCCAATAGCCGCCAGCGGCCACGGCGACGGCCGCACAGATTACGGTTGCAATACGGCTCATTTTCAGCCCTTTCTCAGCGTTTCTGTTTGGATAAAACGTTGCGCCCGAGACGTTCAAGAGCCGCGCGCAAATCTTCATCATGTACATCGCGTGACATTTTGTCGGCCTCGGCGGCAATGTCAGGCGCAATCTGGGGTTTGGCTTGCTTCGGCTTGTGGTCGAAACTGGCCTGCCCCTCGGCAAATCCGGTCGGAGCGGTCTGGGTGATACGGACCCGGCTGATGGCGTTGTAGCCATAGACCGCGTTCACCTTGCCGCGCAGCTGTTCCTTCTGCATTTCCAGCATCGGAGCCTGTGGCCCGGTCGTCAACACGGTCAGGGTGGCACCAAATCCGCCCTTGCCATAACCCACTTTGACCGGGCGTGCGATGGCGGCGGTTTCCTGGCCGACAATCTCGGCCCAGTGGGTCAAAAGCCGCGACACGGCAAACCCCCGGCTTTCCCCGGCGCGCCGGATCTGATCATTCAGCAAGGATGCGGTGCGTTTGAACCCGCGGGTCGAAGAACGTCTGCGTTGCATCTGGTTTCCTGCTCCTACGCCTCTATTGTACTGGGCAGGCCACCATGTGCCAGCGAAACCCGACCGGGAGTTGAATAAAACTTGCGTGACTCTGCTGAATTCACCGTCAGTGATGCGTTGCTGGAATGGTACGACCGCCACGCCCGCGAAATGCCATGGCGCATCGGTCCGGCAGATCGCGCCGCCGGGATACGCCCCGATCCCTATCGGGTCTGGCTGTCCGAAGTGATGTTGCAGCAAACGACAGTTGCCACCGTTCGCGACTATTTCCTGCGCTTCACCACCCGCTGGCCTACGGTTCAGGCTCTGGCCGCCGCACCGGACGACCAGGTCATGGGGGAATGGGCCGGGCTTGGCTATTACGCGCGCGCCCGCAATCTTTTGAAATGCGCCCGTGCCGTCACGCAGGACTACGAAGGCCGGTTTCCCGACAGCTTAGAAGCGCTGCTGAACCTACCCGGCATAGGCCCCTATACCGCCGCTGCGATCTCGGCCATTGCATTCGATCAGCCCGAAACCGTGCTGGACGGAAACGTCGAACGTGTCATGGCCCGGCTCCATGACATTCACGATCCGCTACCCGGGTCCAAACCCCTGCTGAAGGAAAAGGCGTCGGCCCTGACCCCGGCCACACGCCCCGGCGATTACGCGCAGGCCTTCATGGATCTGGGGGCAACCATCTGCACGCCGAAGTCGCCGGCATGTGGCATCTGCCCCCTGCGTGACCCCTGTCAGAGCCGCGTCGCAGGCACCCAAGCCGACCTGCCACGAAAAACACCCAAAAAGCCCAAACCCACGCGGTATGGGCACGTGTATGTTGCGCAAAGCGCAGACGGGGCCATGGTGCTGGAACGCCGGCCTGACAAAGGTTTGTTGGGCGGAATGCTGGGCTGGCCCGGATCAGAGTGGAACGATGCCCCGGCCGAACGGCCTCCGTTCCCCGCGAATTGGAAGATGTTGTCGGGCGAAGTGCGCCATACATTTACGCATTTCCACCTGATTTTGCGGATCTGGACCACGGATGCCGCCGATCACGACATACCCGAACATCTGACAGTTGTAGACAAGCACAGCTTCAGGCCCGGCGACCTACCAACCGTGATGCGCAAGGCCTATGATCTTTGGCGAGGACAATAAGTCCGTTGTGTAAGTCTTCGGGCCATGGCTAGGATATCTCCGTAAAGTCGGAGCAGAAAAGATGATCGCAACAGGCAAATTGTCCCGCTGGCAATCTGCATCCCCTTTCTGGGTGTCGCTGCTGCTGATTCCGCTGGTCTGGTTTTCAGCTGCTACCGGTGGATGGTCACTGCTGCTGGTTCCTGCCGCAACCTGGTGGGCTTTTGCAGTGCTGGACCGGATCACCGGGCTCAACACTCGAAACGCCGACCCCGAGACGCCGGACACGGCGCTGCAATGGTACATACTGCTAACAAAACTCTGGGCCCCGATCCAGTTCGTCACCCTTTTTGGTCTGATCTGGTACGCAACCCACAACACCCATCTGTCAACGCTTGAGAAAATCGGCCTCTTCTTTGGCATGGGCGTCATTTCGGGCACGATTGGGATCAATTACAGCCACGAGTTGATGCACCAGAAAAGCCGCCTGGAACGCTGGCTTGGGGACATCCTTCTTGCCATGGTGCTGTATTCTCATTTTCGGTCCGAGCACCTGTTGGTCCATCACCGCCATGTTGGCACCCCGCGCGATCCGGTAACGGCGCGCTACAACGAAGGTTTCCATCGCTTCTATCCCCGCGTTCTGTGGCAATGCTGGGTTTCGGCCTTCAACGCCGAGCGCAACAAGCTGGCCCGCATCGACAGACCGTGGACAGATCGTTCAAACCCGTTCTGGCGGTACTGGGCGCTGCAAGGTGGGATGCTGGCACTGGCCGGCCTGATCGGAGGATGGTCCGGCGTGGCGCTGTTTCTGCTTCAGGCTGGTGTCGCGATCTGGCAGCTCGAGCTGGTCAATTACGTCGAGCACTACGGCCTGACCCGAAAACATCTGGGCGAAGGACGGTACGAGCATGTCCTGCCACGCCATTCCTGGAATGCCTCGCAGAAAGCTTCGAACTGGTTGCTGATCAATCTTCAACGCCATTCGGACCACCACTACAAACCCAACCGCCGGTTTCCGCTGCTGCAACATCACGCGTCGGACACGGCACCGCAATTGCCCTATGGCTATCCTGTCATGACCGTGTTCGCCATGATCCCTCCGCTGTGGCGGCGGGTCATGAACCCGCGCGTTCGTGCGTGGCGGCGCCACTACTATCCCGAGATCACCGACTGGCACCCCTACAACAAATCTTTGAACCCCATGCCCAAAGCGTGACCGCAGCGCGCACAGGCGCGCTGCTTGGCCCAACTGTCAGCACTGCATCTGCGATGCTGTTCTGACGGGCGGGAGGCCCTCAGCTTTTCATCACCCAGACATCCATCGGCGCCTCGACCCCTCGCACGGGTTGGTCGCGGCAGGCAACAAAACCGGCCATGACCTCCGGCGCCTGCGGGTTTTCTTCCTCAACCCGCATACGCACGGCATCGCTGACAACGATACGCGCCTTGAAATCACGCGTCAGTGCCTCAAGCTTGGCCGCCACATTGACCGCATCGCCAATCACCGCGAATTCCAACCGGTTGGCACCGATATCCCCAAGTACGACCGAGCCGTAATGCACCCCAACGCCGACATGGATTTCGGGCTCTCCCGCCCTGCGACGTTCCAGATTCCAACGGTCGATCACACCCACCATCGCACGCGCGCAGTCCAGGGCATTGCTCGCGTCCAGGGGCGTTGGCACCGGAGTGCCGAAGGTCGCCATCAAACCGTCGCCCAGATACTTGTCCAAGGTCCCGTGGTGCCGGAATACCTCGGTTTCCATACGGGCATGGAACCCGCGCAGAACCTCGATCACTTCATAGGGATCCCGCCCGGCGGCGTATTTGGTGAATCCGACGATATCGATGAACAGAACGGCCACATCTTCTTTGCGGACCTGTTTCAGCGGCTCATCGTTCTGGCTCAGCTCATCCACCACATTGGGTGAGAAATACCGCGACAGGTTGGCCCGTTCCCGTTCCAAACCCGCGTTGTTCATCAACAATTGATTGAGACGCCGCATCGAAATGCCCAGCGTTACCGCGACCATTATGTATACGATCACTTGCTGGATACGTTGAGGGACCATGAAACTGTTTGGATCCAACAGCTCGGCAACATCCGGATAGCCCTGCAAGGCCTCTGCAACCTTTTCGCTGATCCCCGGAATCGGCGTTGCCACCCACGAGGCAACGATCCAACCGATCGTCCACATCAATGCCGTCCACGAACCGATGGCAATGACCGTGCGCCAGGAATAGGCCAGGGTTCCAGCCGCCAGGATGACGAAAAAGTACTGAAAATTGTCGAACCGGTATTGCATGGCCAGAGGGCGGACATCGTCACTGAACGGGTTGGGCACGATCATTCCAAGGGTCATGATCAGCAGATCCACGAAGATCAAAAGAAGCTCGACCCGCGATTGTCCCACCCGACCGGAACGGCGGATCAGCCAACCGTTGGCGCAGATCAGCAGCAGAATGAAGTGATACCAAAGCACCTCCCAATGCGGGTTCAGGAAAACCAGAAGAACCCCGGTCAGTGCCATCGCCACCCAGCGCGCGCGGACGGCCAGTTCCAACCCTTCTCGCTTGTGCCGCTCCAACGCGGCCTCGGTGTATTTGTTGTCCAGATCGAACGTGTCAGGTTCCGTGAAAAACAGGCTGCGGCGGGGCTGCGCGGTTGTCTCGGTCATGGCCGTGATCTTTCTTGCAGTGTCAGGGTCAACAACATGCAATCACTGTTGATCCGAAAACAAAAGACCCCGCCGTAGGATCGGCGGGGCAAGGCGTAGTGCCTTGTGTCAGGCCACAGGCACCGGCGGTGTTCTTGAAATCAGTTCATCTCGGCCCGGATCTGCTGGCGCAGAACGTCGATCGGAACCGTTTTGCCGTCACGCTTGAAGCACCAATAGGTCCAGCCATTGCAGGACGGCGCATTTTCCAGATGGGCGCCCACCTGATGGATCGAGCCTTTGACGTTGTCACCGACCAATGTGCCATCGGCCCGGACCTTGGCCTTGTGACGCCGGTTCATGGAATAAAGCTCTTCGCCCGGGCGCAGCATCCCACGCTCGACCAGCTGGCCGAAGGGAACGCGGGGTTCGGCGCGCTTGCTGGCGCTGACTTCCAGAGCCTCACGATCGAATTTGCGGACCTTGGCAATGCGCTTCTCGGCCACCTTGCGATAGCTTTCCTCGCGTTCGATACCAATGAATTCGCGGCCCAGCATCTTGGCGACGGCTCCTGTCGTTCCGGTACCGAAGAACGGATCCAGCACCACGTCTCCGGGGTTGGTCGAGCCGATCAGAACACGGTGCAGCAGTGATTCCGGCTTTTGCGTCGGGTGTGCCTTGTCACCGTTTTCATCCTTCAGACGTTCATGCCCGGTGCAGATCGGCAGCACCCAGTCGCTGCGCATCTGCACGCCTTCGTTCAGGGCCTTCAGCGCCTCATAGTTGAAGGTGTACTTGGCCCCTTCGCGCTTGGAAGCCCAGATCATCGTCTCATGCGCGTTGGTAAAACGTTTGCCGCGGAAGTTGGGCATCGGGTTTGATTTGCGCCAGACCACATCGTTCAGAATCCAATAGCCCTCGTCCTGCAAAGCCGAACCCACACGGAAGATGTTGTGGTAAGAGCCGATCACCCAGATCGCACCATTTGGCTTGAGCAGACGGCGCGCCGCCTTCAACCACGCGCGGGTGAATTGGTCATAAGCACCAAAGCTGGAAAACTGATCCCAGTGATCATCCACCGCATCCACCTGAGAATTGTCCGGGCGATGCAGCTGACCTTTCAACTGCAAATTATAGGGCGGATCCGCAAAAATCAGGTCAACGGATGCCTCGGGAAGACTGTTCATCACTTCGATGCAGTCCCCGGATAGAATCGTGTTTAAAGGGGGCGCGATTGCGCCCTTTTTGGTAGTTGTCGTCATATCACTGCCTCAAGTGTCCACGGCGCTTTTGCGCTCATTTGGTTGAGACAAGGATGAGTCAAAGACGAATCGGCGTCAATTTCTTTTTTGAATCAGCGACTTACGATTTACTCTTGATACAAGATATTGTGCACCGGCTTGAACGAACGTCTATGGTGTGGGGTCACGCCAAGATTTTGCAGTGCTTCCTTATGTTGTTTTGACGGATAACCGGCGTTGGTTTCCCATCCATATCCCGGATGCTGTTGCGCCAAATCCACCATCACCTGATCGCGCCAGTTTTTCGCAAGGATCGACGCGGCTGCAATCGACACCGATCGGGCATCCCCCTTCACGACGGCCTGCGACGGGATTTTCAGGCCGCGTGGAATCATGTTCCCATCGATCAGCAGGAAATCAGGGGCCGGCGACAGAGCCTCGACCGCGCGCAGCATCGCCAGATGCGATGCCCTGAGGATGTTGATCTCGTCAATCTCGGCGACCGAGGCTTCGGCCACGGCAAACTCGGCGCTGTGTCGGATCTCGGCATCCAACGCGACCCGACGTCTGGCTGTCAGCTTCTTGGAATCATTCAACCCTTCGGGGATGGCCTGTGGGTTCAGGATCACCGCTGCCGCGACGACCGGGCCGGCCAAAGGGCCGCGCCCGACCTCATCCACACCCGCGATGCGAAAATGGCCCCGGTCCAGCAGCGCCTGTTCAAGTTCGAAATCTGGTTTTGTCATCCTTTTGGAAAACCGTGTTTCACACAGCGCCGCAAGAAAAAAGAGAGAGGGCAGCCCACACCACCCTCTCTCACGCGGCGCGTCTTTGGCGCCGCTCCTGCTCAACCGGTGTTACTGGTAAACGACACGGTATCCTTTCTGGCGCAGGCACGCGGGTTCGTATGCCCGCTTGACCTTTTGGCCATTCCAGAAACCGACTTTGCACTCTTGCGGCAGGCTATTGGCATGTTTGTAGTGCTTCTTGAGACATTTCGGCCCAAGCAGCGGATGATCCTGTGAATACCCGTTGAATGTGCGCAGGCAGCGCTGGGGAAGATCATAGCGCGCCACGCGCGGCGGCAGAGGGCGCACCGGCTGCGGCGTGTAAGGTGCCGGGGTATAGGTCTGATGGCGAGTCGCCCGATCCTTTTTCTTTTCCTTGTTGTAATAGTGAACCCCGGCCCCGATGAGCGCGATGGCCGCCAGCCCGCCAAGAATGTCCTTTGCGTCTGCAGCCCGTGCCTGAGACGCAGAAACCCCGGTTATTGCAACCGCGGTCGCAACGATGAAAGCGATGAATTTCCTGTGCATGATGCGTGTCCTTCATAGTGTTTGGGCGACCGTGTGACGGAGCGCGTCCTGATCGCCCTGACACTGGGGGCGACCGGTCCAGACAAGCAATAACGGCCCGATGTTATCGGATATCAGAGCCCGCAAACCCCTTGGGTTATTGAATATCGCGGCAACTCATGCGCAGGATGCGGCCTATGAAACAGATCCTCTCTTCTCTGACCTTTGCGGTCCTGATATCGCTTGGCTTTGCTGCGTCTGCGGCGGATTGCTATGCGGATTACAAGGCCAAGAAAGACAATCCGCTGCGTCTGCACTATGGGGTCATTCAGGTCTCGAACTGTGACAAGGGCCAGGCCCGGGCAGAAATCGCCCAGCGCCTGAGCGCGTCAGGCTGGACCTTGCTTGAAGTGCAGTCCGTTTTCGGGCCGGAAGGGTTGGATCAGAGGAAAGGCAATGCCGGACAATTCTATCTCCGTTTCTGACGCGCGCCGGTCGGGGGTCCGTCTGGTCGTGCTGGGCGTCGCAGCCATTGTCGCCATTCTGATCACCGCCGCCGTTTTCCTGTTCTGGACCCTGCCGGACGCCAACGCATTCAACGCCCGGGTCGAGCGATTGTTCATCGAGACCGATCTGACCTCGCAAACCGAAATCCGGTTGCTTGAAATTCTGGCCCAGTCCGGCACCGCCTTCGCCGACACCCTGTCCAGTTATCGGATGGTGATCTATGTGCTGCTGGTTTTTGCCTGTGCCATGATGGCCTCGGCATTGGTCTTTCTGGTGATGCTGGTACTGCTGAACCGACGCATGGCGCAAATCGAACGCACCGGCATTCAGGTGACCTCGTTGCTGATCAGCCGCGAGGAAAACACCGTCTACCTCAACAACATGGATTTCAAACTCACGCCCGCCGCCATGGAAACCCTGTCTGTTCTGGCTGAATCCCGGCTGGATGATGAGGTTTTGTCCGGCGCCCAGATCGAGGCGATGATTTCCGGCCGCAATGAGGCCGATTGCGACGAAGCCGCAGGCGCGACGCGGATCAAACGGTTGCGGGATGCGCTTGGCAACCAGATGGTCAGTGAACTTCTGGTCAAGAACATCGCCAAAAAAGGGTATATGCTGTCCATCGAAAAAGACGTGATACAAATGGTCTGAGCCTTGCTGCATGACCGTATGCGTTGGCACTTTTCCCTTCTGCGCCTCTTGGAATGTGGGATGCAAAGCCCCATTCTAAAAAAAACCCAGGCAAGGGAGGTCGCATATGAACGTCCACGCCGCACCAAAAATCAATGGGTATGGAATCTCGGTTGAATCGCTGAATGGCAGAATTGCCATTTACCGCAATGATGTGCTTTTGGCTGAAAGCACAGATGCCAAGGTGATGTATGAAACGCGCCTGCCGCCCACGATCTATGTTCCCCGCGCGGATGTCTGTGTTGATCTGAGCGAAGAAACAGACCTGCAAACATTCTGCCCGTTCAAAGGCACTGCCACGTATCACGACATCAATCTGGGGTCCGAAAACCTGGCCAATTCTGTCTGGGCCTATGAGGAAGCCCTGCCCGAAAGCGCGGCCATTCAAGGCTGTATCGGCTTTGTGCCCGGCGCCTATACGAAAATCGATCTGGGCGACAACCGCCTTCGTGAACCTGAAGACGGCAACATCAGCGGCCCCCTGATCGATTGGTTGATGCGTGGCGCTTCGACCGCGACAACGCCCGAAAGCTTTACCAAAGCGCTGGCCGAAAAGATGCTGGAGCACGGCATCGCGATACAAAGGCTGAGCATTCTGGCCTGGTCTCTTCACCCCCTGATCGCGGGAAAGCACTATATCTGGGAAAAAGATGAAGAAGAGATTCTGACACGGGCTCCGACATATGAAATCTATGATCACCCAGCTTTCATCAACAGCCCCTTGCGGCATGTGTCGAACGGCTTGGGTGGCGTGCGGCAAAGGTTGAATGATGAAAACCCGCATAACAGCTTCCCGATCATGGAGGATCTGCGGGCCAAGGGCGCAACAGATTACGTGGCCATGCCCTTGCCGTTTTCCGACGGTCGCACCAATGTTCTGACGCTGACCTGCGATCACCCGGACGGGTTCACCACCGAAAATCTGGGCCTTGTCTTTGAGTGTTCCTCGGTAATCGCCCGTTTCTACGAAGTGTTCATGCAGCGCGAAAACGCGCAGGTCCTGCTGGAAACCTATGTCGGCAAACGCACCGGCGCGCGCGTATTGGGCGGCGAAATCAGGCGGGGTGACGGGGATGAGATCGACGCCGCCATCATGTTCTGCGACCTCCGTAATTCAACGAGCCTGGAAGAGAAGCTGGGCCGGGGCGAGTATATCAATCTGCTGAACGAGTTCTTTGAAACGGTCTCGGGCATTGTTCATGACAACAACGGAGAAGTCCTGAAGTTCATTGGCGACGCCGTGCTGGCCGTCTTCCCGGCAACGGACGAGGATGCCAGTACGGCCCGCACCAATGCCCAGCGCTCGGCGATCAAAATCGTCGAAACTTTGGGAGAGCTGCGCAAAGAAGGTACGGACAGGCATTGCGACTGTTCGATCGGCGTCGCTTATGGGCGTGTCACCTACGGCAATGTGGGATCGCGCGAACGGCTTGATTTCACAGTTATCGGTCAGGCCGCAAACATCGCCGCGCGATTGGGCGAGTTCGGCAAGTCGCAAGGGCACCGCATTGTCGTTTCAGAAGACATCGAACCGGCCTGTTCCAATGCTGTACCGCTGGGAGACGTCAATCTGCACAATGTGTCCCGACCCGTCAGATCATATGCTTTACGAACCACAGCCGATGAGATTCTGAACGGTTGAGGCCTGTCGTTTGCAGTTCTGAAGAAAACCGCATTGCCTTGATCAACGTGACGCCTTTGCGATCATGCTTCACCGGTCACTTCGATCCGGAGGCGCTCTGCTCAACCGGCCCCCAACAAGATCAATGCGGTCTGCGCCGGCGAGATCGTGTTCTGAAGTCGCGCAATCTGACTTCTGGCCAAATAGGTGTCGGTCAGTTTCTCGATGGACTTTGGGTTCGAAAACTGTGCCAGATCCTCCGAGCCGGTCAGTTTGAGCAACCTGGCCTTGAACTCGACCAGTTGTTTGTCAATGTCCAGCTGCGCAAAGGATGACGGCAGTCCAAGTGCCGTTTCCATCATCCTGCGCAAGGGCGGCAACCCCATCAGATCGAAACACTTTGTGTCTGCGCTTGAGGTCTTGTTGGCAAGATCCGAAAGCTCTCGTTGTGCATAGAGCGAAATACGCATCGTTTCATCCGACTCGCCAACGGCAATTTCAAACCGGGCCGTCAAATTGGCCTGGGCGATTTGCTCCATGTCGGACGTCAGCGCGGTTTTTCGGACAGCACCGGGACCAAACCCAAAGGCGTCAGAAAATTCCCGGTATCGCTTGTCGGCCAATCGATTGGACAACGCGTCATCCGCCTGTGTCCCATCCTCGAGGATTTTGCGTATGAAAAACCGGTTGTCCAAATCTCCTTCCAGCCCGAACGCACCCAAAGCGACCTGCAACAACCTGCGATCCGAAACCAGCTCTTCGGCGGATTGGATTTTTCCGATGTTGTCCAGAAAGTACTTTGTCTCTCTTTCATTTGCTGCTGACGACGAAAAACTCTGGAGCTGACTTTCATAGGTACGTTGCAGGAACCGCCAGCCCACGATTCCGCCGCTTGGGATGACGGGTTGGAATGTCATTGCTGGTAAGCCATCAGCCGCTCTTCGCGCGGCAGAAGCGAGCGAAGCGATTTGAGGCACTTGTAATAATGCTCTGCAACCAGGGCATCCGTGGCTTCGGCCAAGACCCGACGGCTATCTGCATCCGTAAAAACCTGGCTCAGCTCTTCCACGCGGCGCAACAATTGCTGACGTGCTTGGCCAGGTTCGATGTCCCCCGACAATACAAGCTGCGCAGCATAACAGACGCGGCGCACCGGAGTATTCACCTCATCCGGATGAATCGCGTCCCGCAGTCGAAGTACATTTGCCTGTGGCGTCATGATCGAAAACCGGCCGCGGCGATCGCCGTTCTCAATCACGACCCCGTTGATCAGAACCCTTTCTTTCGGGGCAAGCTTCAGGACCAGACCACTCATCAAGTTGCCCTCCTTTGGCGCAATCCGCGCAATACAGCCGTGTTGATTTCCACCAACGGTTCAACGGTTGCGCCGTCTCCCAGAACGCGGCTGCTGTGTTGTTCGGTGAATTCGGCAAGGTAGAAGATCCTAGCTCTCAGGTCGTTGGGCAGGGCATTCTCGGAATCGGCAACTCCGGTGGCGAGCACCCCCCACAGCCGCCGGTTTTCGTGCACGGCCTGTACAAAGCCCGAAAAATCCGTTGCCTTTTGTGCCGTTGCTGCCTTCAAGCGTCGTGTGATCCTTGAAATCGCTTCGTATTCCGTGTCTCGAGGCGTCCGAGTCGGCGCGGCGGTTTGCGCATAGGTTTGATGGGCTAGGGTTTGCGGTGTCACTTGAAATCCTCCCGAAGGGCCGTCATCAGGCAGTCATTGATGGGGCGCGAAGACCGCGCCCCAACCGATTTCGCGAATTAGCGGAACAGCGACAGAATCGACTGCGGTGCCTGATTGGCGATCGAAAGCGACTGTGTCGCCAACTGTTGCTGAACCTGAAGCGCCTGCAACCGTGCCGAAGTCTCTTCCATGTCCGCATCGACCAGCGACCCGATGCCTGACTTGAATGAGTCGGACAGGTTCGAGATGAACTCTTTCTGAGTTTCGATCCGGCTTTGAGAAGAACCGAAAGCAGCCGACGCGTCGATCGAAGTATCAATCAGCGACTCAACGGCGGCCAGTGCAGCGGTCGCACCCGCACCGGTCGAGACATCAATGCCGGCCAACGCGCCCAGACCACCTGCACCAGCGTTCACGAATTGAGCCGAAAACGAAATGTCCGAGCCCGTACCGTTGGTGACAGACAAGGTTCCGGCTGCACCCGAGTCATAATCGACCGTCAGACCGGTAATCCCAAGCTCTTCAATCTTCGATTTCAACCCAACGGCAACCAGATCACCCGTTGTTGTCGCGGCGGCGTCTTCGGCGGAAACGGTATAGGATACGACCTTATCGTTGATCGCGACGACAACCTTGTCCCCGGCGGCAAAAACACCGCTGGATTCGTCGGTGACCAGAGCGGTTGCGGCGGTTGCGCCGTTATCAATGGTTGCGCCAACGCGATCGTTGCCTGTCGATGCGCCGGTCGAACCGTCAAAAACCTGCTTGGTGACATAACCACCGGTCGACAGGTTCTGCCCTGCAACGGTAATGGACGACGAGGTCACAGCACCTGTGTTGTCACGATCCAGCGATGCAAGGATCGAAGCGGAACCGGCAGAGCCGTCAACCAGGTTCAGACCATTGAACTGCGCCGCACTGACGACGGACGCGATCTGATCTTTCAGTGCAGTCACATCATCATTGATTTTGCCGCGGTCAACGTTGTCTTCCTGCGCCGCGACGATCTTGCCTTTCATCTGGGTCAGCAGATCAGTGACGGTTTCCGCGGCATTCCGTGCAACGGCGACGGTCGATTCGCCAAGCGCAAGACTGTCCTTGATGGCGTTGAAACCCTTGACGTCCGACTCCATCACTTTGGAAATCGCCCAAACTGCCGAGTTGTCCTTGGCCGTCGCGACATCCTTGCCGGTCGAGATTGCGTTCTGGGTCATCGCCAGGTTTTTGTTGACCGACTTGAGAGTTTGCAGCGCAACCATCGCGCCATTGTTTGTCAGAATGCTGGACATAGCTTTCATCCTTTTCCGTTCGGGCCATTTTGCCCATGTTCACCCCGCATTATTTGCGGGCATTGGTGTCTTTCTGACCTGTGCGACGCGCCGCGTGGCCGTTCGCGCCACCTGTTGATCTCAGGTGCAACACCACTTTTGAACCCGATCCCCTAACGGAGTGCTAAAGCGCCCGGCCCAGAAATTTCGGATTTGAATCAAAATTCTGGCTATGCCCGCTTTTCCAGCTTTGCCGTGCTGCGCACCGCGAATTCACTTCGCTGTCCGTCTGCACCATAGGTGCTGAATTCCTGCCGAACGCGTCGCAATTCAGCCATTCGGCTGGCGACCGCCAGGATGCCTTCAGCCGCGCTGTTCAGCAGCGCCTGATTGCGCTCGGCTTTCTGTTGAACGCGAATCAGTGCCTCACTTTCCAGCACCTGAAGATCATTGATTGCCCCGATCAGCTTTTCTTTTTCAGGCACCATGCTGGACAAACGGTCCAGATCCCCCTGTACAAGTGCGGCACGTTCCAAATCCAGGACTTCTTCCAAAGACTTGATCAACGCTTTATCGGCCTTAGACGTCATCGGTTTTCTCCATCAGTGACTTGAACAGAATTTCGGAAAGGCCCACACCACCGGACCGGGCAAGTTGCTGCGCCTGATGTTGAACAAGCATCGAAGAAAACTGATCCTCACCGGCGCCACCGCCAAAGGACTGACGGGTCTTTCCCAATCCGGCAGATTTCAGCATTTCGGCCAGAAACGCGGCCTCAAGCTCTATGGCGGCGTTTTTCAGCCGGGTCTGGGGTGACTGTGATTGAGATACGTGAGGAAGGGTTGAAACCTTCATAGCATTCTCCGAATTTGCTTCGAACTTTCTCGATCAAAGGTGAAAGCGGTTAAAATAAACGTAACTACCTACTGGCAGTGTTCCGACCAGTCACACGGAGAGGGAGCAAAATGCCCAACCCCCTAACGCTGGCGAACGCAACGCCGACCACGCCCGAGAAAGCCGTCACATCGCGTAAGGCTCCGGGCCAAAACACTGGCTCGGAGAGCTTTCAGGATGTCCTCGGGCAAGAGGTTGGTGCCACCGGCCACCCAGAAGGCGAAAACGCTGCCATCAATGCCGAGATGAAAGTTGTCGAAGCAGAGCCCGAACCTGTGCCGGAGACATCGGCCGAGGCATCTGCAACGGTCCATCCGACCCCGATTTCAGAACACATAGGCGAACAGCAACCCCCTTCTGCATTCCTGGAAACCCCGGACTTGGACAAGGTAAAAGTGGCGCCGGTTCAGATGGCGGAAGTAAATCAAGCACCCTCGGAAATACCGAATCAACCACCGGTATCGGTACCAAAAGGTTTGCCCACACAAAGCGACACGCCTTCCCCGGTTCCGGCGCTCTCGCAGAAGGCACAGGGTCCGACGCCCCAACCTGTGCAAATGACAGCCATGACCGAAATCGGTCAGATGTTTGATCAGCTTGCAAAGCCCAAAGGCACGGTCGAACAAACGGGGGCCGTCCCCCTCCCGCTGGACGCTGAAAAGAAGCCGTTGCCCGAAGTGAACATTCTGACGCCCAAACCGTCAGCGCCTGACCGGGCGCCCTCGGTGGCGCAGCTTCAGTTGATGGCAACTGCCGTCGAGGCCGAACCCGTGACACCCGTTGTCGAGGCTGAGGCCCTGCCCGCCGTCAGAGAGGAACCTTTGCCGCTGACCTCGCGTGAGTCCGTGCCTCAACTCGCGGCTCCGTCCACTGCCGCCCGAGCGGAAATCGCCCGGGCGATTGCTGGTCAGCTGTCGGCAGCCGTCCAGACCCGCACCGGATCAGGAGCAACGGAAATAGCGTTGAATCCGGAAGAGCTTGGGCGTGTGTCCATTGTTCTGAACGGGCGGGAGGACGGCCTGCAAATCACCATTGCGACCGAGCGCCCGGAAACCCTCGATTTAATACGGCGTCATTTGTCCGTTCTGACAGAAGAGTTTCAGAAGCTGGGTTATGGGGATCTGAGCTTTGATCTGGGAACCCCTTGGGGTTCTGGCGCACATCAAAAGGACGCAAACGACGCTGACACACAATCCCCTTCACATTCAGAAGCTGCGCCGCACGAACGGATCGATCACACAACTTCCCATCCACAGTATCCGGCCTCGGGCCGGGGCATCGACATGAGGTTTTGACCAATGATTACGCCTGTCAACACCATGCAGCCCGTTGCGGATCAACAAAAGGCCGGGGCATCTCAGAAATCCGCGATTACGTCGGACTTTGAGACATTCTTGCTGATGCTAACGGCGCAGGCAAAGAATCAGGATCCGTTGGAGCCGATGGATTCGACCGAATATGCGTCTCAGTTGGCGCAGTTCTCGATGGTCGAGCAACAAGTCCAGACCAATGACCTCTTGTCCAACCTGGCCAACGCATTGGGCGGCACGAAACTGAACGAGCTTGCAAGCTGGGTGGGCATGGACGTCCGCTCGACATCAGCCTTTCACTTTGACGGCCAACCCGTGACATTGTTCGCCCAGGCAGACCCTGATGCGGACGCGACGAAATTGGTGATCCGCGACAGTGATGGCACGGTAATCGATAACGTCACTGTACCCACGACAACCGAGGAGTTTGTTTGGGCCGGAGTGGATTCTTCAGGAAATCCATTGGCATCAGGCAACTACAGCGCAACCCTGGAAAGCTACAAAGGCGACAAGTTGCTCTCGGAAAAACCTGTCGCCGCCTACAATCGCGTCGTCGAAGCACAGGTTGGCGACGATGCTGTTTTGCTGACCTTGCAGGGCGGTCAGGTGATTCCCGCAACTCAGGTCACCGCAGTCCGAACTGGTGCTTGATCTGTCGGGCGGGACGGGCCAAACCTTGGCAAATCGACTCGCCATAAGAAGTGATGGAACCTCTGCCCGACTTGCCTGCCCCCCCTCGTGATCTGGTTGACCATCTTCACGCGCAAGGATTGGTCAACGCGCATCCTCGGTTCGAGACCTTGTACGGCGGGCGCACCAACAGGGTGTGGAAGGTCAAGGGCCGCGACAGTGACAAAGTCCTGAAACTTTACAGCACGGCATTGCGCAATCCTTTGTTTCGCAATGATGCAGAGTTGGAGGCCCAATGCCTGAAGGCGCTTGGCACCACGGGTTTCGTGCCAAGGCTGCGGGCCACAGGGCAATACGATGAAGCCCGTTGGGTGTTTTACGACCACGCCCCCGGAACCCCCTGGCGGCAGGATTCAGCCCAGGTTGGCGCCTTGCTGCGCAAGCTTCATACCCTGCCCATTGCCGTCCGGGCGCCAGCCGGATGCAATGGCAGCGCAGACTTGCGCGCTCATGGAAACAGAATTCTGCAAGGCTGTACGTCAAACGGGCGCGACAGACTCGCCGAATTGCAACCTTCAAATTCGGTCGCACCCGCGCAACAGACGTGCCTGATCCATGGCGACCCCGTGGCAGGCAATATCCTGGTTGCGACTGGCGGTCTGACCTTGATCGATTGGCAATGCCCGGCCCTGGGCGATCCCTGCGAAGACCTTGCGCTGTTTTTGTCGCCTGCAATGCAGCAGCTTTACCGAGGCTCACCGCTGTCGAAGAAAGAGGAAGACCAGTTTCTTTCGGCCTACGGCAGGCCCGAAATCGTCGCGCGCTATGAACAGCTCAGGCCATGGTATGCGTGGCGCATGGCGACGTATTGCCTCTGGCGCGCTGAAAGTGGTGCGCCCGATTACGCGACAGGGTTGAACTTGGAAACCGCAATTCTGTAACGCCCCGCCTCATCGCAGGTCGGCCAGCGCCAGCATGGCGTAGGCTGGCGGCATGAGCACACGGCGCCAGCGACCCAAAGGAAACCGACCCGGTGTTTGCGTCATCACGACCGGCAGCCTGGCGTCCTGCCCCAGAACCAACCGCGCCAATGCTCGACCGCAATACGTGCCCTTGGCGACGCCGTTGCCGTGATATGCAAAACCGGCGAACATCCCCGGTTGATCCGGAACGGGGCCGACAAATGGTGTCAGGGCCCGTGACAGGCAGACCAAACCGGACCAGATATGAGTGACCTCGACCGTCGACCAAGCAGGAAACATACGTTTGAAATCCTGCTGAACCTTTCGCCGAATGGCTGCTTCAGCCTCGGCCGATGACCGCAGGCCGCCCCGCATACCAAACAGAAAGCGCCCGTCCGGCATCAGGCGGAAATAGTGCAACAGATTGCGCGTATCATAGCACATCTGATCCGATGTCCATCCCTGTGCCATCTGCTCGGTTCGACCAAGGGGTCGCGTTACCATGACGGTCGACTGAGCAGGCATGTATCGTCCGGACATCCAGGCCGGGATATCCTCGCTGGAATAGCCGTTGGTACACACCAAAACCGCCTGCGCTTTGACTGTCCCGCTCTGTGTTTGCAACACAAAGCCGGACGCCGTTTTTTCAACGCTCAGAACCGGGGAATTCCGGAACAGATACGCGCCCATTGCTTCGGCGGCTCGGGCAATCCCAAACAGGTATTTGCGAGGGTTCAACCCGAAACCAACCGGCGATGTGTATCCACCATGAAACGCGCCACCCATGCCCTTCGCGGGCAGGTCTCTGGCTTCGTGCAGGGTTCCCGCCTCGTCGGCATTGCGGCGCAGCATGTCCATCGCCCGCCTGGAATGCGCCAGCTGGGTTTCCCCGCTGGAGTGCGTATCCGCATCGATCTGATGTCGTGCCAGCAGATCGGCGACCAGTCGGACCGATTCCTGTTCCGCTGCCGCATAGTCCAAAGCGGCGTCGCGGCCAAATCGGCGCTGCATGGATGCGTGGCCAAGTTTTGACCCGCCTAGACAGCAAAACCCGCCATTGCGGCCCGAGGCACCCCACCCCGGTGCGCCGGCTTCGAACACCGCAACCGAAGCATTTTCAGCCAAATGCAGGGCAGCCGAAACGCCTGTAAATCCGCCGCCAATGACGGCCACATCCACATGCATGTCGCCTTGGAACTCTGGCCAATCCGGGCTGGCAACAGTTTCGTCCCACCAACAGCCGTCGCGAGGTTCGCTGCCATAGGCGTAGTCTGGAAAAACCCGCTTCATTCGGTGCGCGCTGCGGCCATTTCGTCCTGCTGCTGACGTACCATCGCGCGTTTGGTCACAAGCGAGGCCGTGATTACCCCGACCGTCACCACAGCGATCATGATCGTCGACAACGCGTTGATTTCCGGGCTGACGCCAAGGCGCACGGCCGAGAATATCTTGATCGGCAATGTCGTCGCTGACGGCCCCGAAGTGAAGGATGCAATCACCAGATCATCAAGTGACAAGGTGAAGGCCAGCAACCAGCCCGAGATTACAGCAGGTGCGATGATCGGCAGGGTGACAAGACGGAAGGCTTGCGCGGGCGAACACCCAAGGTCCAGCGCAGCCTCTTCCAGCGACCGGTCAAAGGTGATGAGGCGCGAGGATACGACAACGGAAACGAAACACATCGAAAAGGTCGTATGCGCCAGAACGATGGTCAGAATACCCCGATCCAGGCCGATGCCGATAAACAGCAAAAGCAGCGACAGGCCGGTGATCACTTCGGGCATGACCAGCGGTGCATAGATCATGCCGGAAAACAGTGTCCGGCCAAAGAAACGCCCGCTGCGGACCAGCACATAAGCGGCAGCCGTTCCCAGAATTGTCGCCAGCGTCGACGAAAAGACCGCGACCCGGATCGTGACCCAGGCAGCATCAAGGAACGCTTCGTTCCGAAGCAGCTCTCCGTACCATTTCGTCGAAAACCCGGCCCAGACCGTGACCAGCTTGCTTTCGTTGAAGCTGAAGACGATCAGGATGATCATCGGGATGTACAGAAACGCAAAACCCAGCGTCAGCGAAACCGTGTTGAACCAGCTCAATCTGTTCATCCCTCGGCCTCCGCCTGCTTCTGCTGGTTGCGCTGGAACAGCACGATGGGAATGACAAGGATCAGCAGCAGCACGATGGCCACCGCACTTGCCACCGGCCAGTCACGGTTCGAAAAGAACTCTTCCCACAGAACCTTGCCGATCATCAGCGTACCGGAACCCCCCAGAAGAGATGGGATCACGAATTCACCGATCACGGGGATCATCACCAGGAAACACCCTGCAATGATACCGGGTTTGGACAGCGGGATGGTCACCAGCCAGAAGGCCTGCAAACGGGAACACCCCAGATCCTCGGCCGCTTCGATCAATGATCCGTCCAACCGTTCCAACGCAGAATAGATCGGCAGGATCATGAAAGGCAGATAGGTGTAGACGATGCCGATATAGACGGCAGTTGACGTGTTCAGGATCGTCAGCGGGGTCGAGATGACACCGGTCCACAGCAATATCTGGTTGAGGTACCCTTCGTTCGACAGAATGCCCATCCAGGCGTAAACCCGGATCAGGAACGAGGTCCAGAAGGGCAGGATGACCAGCATCATCAGTGTCGGTCGCCATTCCTGAGGCGCGCGGGCCATGCCGTAGGCAATGGGATAGCCCACCAGCAGTGTCAGGAATGTCGAAATCAAAGCGATCTTGACGCTGGACAGGTAGGCTTTCCAATACAGGTCGTCCTCGGTCAGCCAGACATAATTCTCCAGATCAAGCTGGCTGAAAAACTCCTTTATCCCCGCCCAACCGGCTGACAGGTCCAAAGTCGGAGTATAGGGCGGGATGGCAAGCGCGGTATCCGACAGCGAAATCTTCAGAACGATGAAGAACGGCACCAGAAACAGGGCCAACAGCCAGACGTAAGGAATGGCGATCAGAACGGCGCGGCGCATCAGTTGGCCAACAGAACCGCGGCCGTGGCTGTCCAGGACAGCCAGACCGGGTCTTCCCAGGTGAAAGAACGGCGCGAGATGCGGCGGGTGTTGGCCGTCTGAGCCTTGATGATTGTGCCGTTTGCCAATTCAACGTGATAGGTGGACAGATTGCCCAGATAGGCAATGTCGTGAACCTTGCCCTGCACGGCGTTGACCGCATCGACGGGCCGTTCGGCAGAGATCGTCACTTTCTCGGGGCGGATCGCCAGATGGCAGGGCTGACCGTCTGAGAAACCGGCAGGCGAAGACGCCGTGAACGGGGCCTGACCTTCGGCCCAATCGATCTGATAGGCGTCCTCTCCGGATGGCGTCGCGCGGCCTTCGATGATGTTCACATCTCCGATGAAGTCAGCGACATAGACAGATTCAGGGTTTTCATAGATCCGATCCGGGGTGGCCACTTGCTTTAACTGGCCCTGATCCATCACCGCGACGCGGGTGGCAACTGTCATCGCCTCTTCCTGATCATGGGTGACGATGACAAAGGTGGTGCCAGTCTTTTCCTGGATATCCATCAATTCGAACTGGGTATCCTGACGCAGCTTCTTGTCCAACGCGCCCAGCGGTTCATCCAGCAGCAGAAGCTTGGGCGCTTTGGCCAACGAGCGCGCCAGTGCGACGCGCTGCCTCTGACCGCCCGAGATCTGATGCGGTTTGCGACGGGCGAACTGTTCCAGCCGGGTCAGGCGCAGCATCTCTTCGACCCGGTCTTCCAGATCGTGCTTGGGCATGTTGTCCCGTCGCAGACCGAAAGCGATGTTTTCCCAGACACTCAGATGCGGGAACAGGGCATAGGACTGGAACATCATGTTCACGGCCCGCTTGTTCGGCGGGATGGGGTCGATATCCTGCCCGCCCAGCAGGATATGGCCTTCGGTCGGGGTCTCGAACCCGGCCAGCATCCGCATCATCGTTGTTTTGCCGCACCCTGAAGGGCCTAGCAGGGCAAAAAACTCACGTTCGAAAATATCCAGAGACAGGTTGTCGATCGCCGTGAACTCGCCAAAGCGCTTGGTCACGTTCTGGAACTGGATCAAGGGTTTCGCCTGTGGGTCATTCCACGGCGCAAAAACGTCAGAACTCAAAGCAGCCCCCGCATGGTCAGTTTGGACAATAGTGCGGCGGGGCGATCGCCAGACCGCCCCGCACTTTTGACCGGATCAGGTGCCCGATTTGACCTTGGTCCACAGGCGCGTCACGACCCGCTGTGTTTTCGCGGGGTAGGGCGATTTAGTGTAGAGGTTGTTCATTGTTTCCTCTGTTGGGTAAATGGCTGGATCACCGATTACATCTTCAACAAGGAACTCCTGAGACGCTTTGTTGCCGTTGGCGTAGTAAACGTAGTTCGAGGCTGCCGCCATATTTTGCGCATCCATTATGAAGTTCAGAAACTTATGCGCACCTTCCGGATTCGGCGCGTCGGCAGGAATTGCCATCTGGTCAGACCACATGAGAGAGCCTTCTGCGAAAGCGTTGTAGGCTATCTCCACACCGTTGTCCGCCTCGATAGCACGATCCCGAGATTGTAGAACATCGCCCGACCAACCGACGGCAACACAGATTTCGCCATTTGCCAAAGCATTAACATATTCCGAGCTGTGAAATTTCTGAATGTAAGGACGTACAGACAACAAAGGTGCTTCCGCCTTAGCAATAACTTCTGGATCGGAACTATCGGGATCTTCTCCCAAATACTGTAGGACCATTGGAATAATCTCTGTGGGAGCATCTAAAAAATGCACTCCACAAGAAGCTAGTTTTTCCATGTTCTCGGGCTTTAGGACCAAGTCCATGCTGTTTAGCGGAGCGTCTTCACCCAACACCTCTTTCACTTTGTTGACATTGATGCCGAGCCCCGTGGTTCCCCACATATAGTTAATCGAATACTCGTTCCCGGGATCGTATCTGGATGTCCTTTCTTCGATGACGTCCCACATGTTTTTCAAATTGGGCAATTGGGATTTGTCCAATTTTTGGTAAACACCCGCCTGAATCTGCCTTTGCATAAAGTCGGCCGTAGGCACCACCACATCGTATCCCGAACCACCGGCCAGCATCTTGGTTTCCAGAACCTCATTGCTGTCGAACACATCGTAGATCAGAGTCAGGCCGGTTTCTTCCTCGAATTTGCTCAGCAATTCTTCGTCGATGTAGTCGGACCAGTTGTAAACACGCACCTCTTCGGCGAATGCCGCCGAAGTCCCCAATGCGATGACCGCTGTCATGGTCAGCGTTTTGATTGTCATATTCTTCTCCCTGCAAGTGTACGGCTATTTTCCCGTTTTTTTGGATTTGATCAAGTTTTGCGTTTTTCCTCGATCCAGCGTATGGTTTCACGAGGTCTGTCACCTGACAAGTCAGGGTTAGTCGAAATGGGAAGAACCAATTGGATTTGATCAAAAATAAGGCATCTACGTCGACAATCGACAAAGGGAAACAGCCCGCGCATGAGCAGGTTTATCAAACGCTCAGATCACAGATCCTATTCGGCGAATTGGTTCCGGGCCAGCCTGTCACGATCCAGGGCCTGACTGATTCGCTGGGTGTTGGCATGACACCGGTGCGCGAAGCCATCCGCCGGTTGATCTCGGACGGGGCATTGGTGTTCCAGGGCAATCGGCGTGTAAGCGTGCCGCTACTGTCCCCGGGCGATATTCAGGAAATGATCTTTGCCAGAACCTCAATAGAATCAGAGCTTTCAAGGCGCGCGACGTCGAATTTGCAAGCCGAGGACATCGATCATCTTGAGCGGCTCGATACGCATTTGGACCGTATGATTGCCGACGGGGATGTGGGCGGATATCTGCGTCTGAACCAGGCGTTCCACGAAACGCTGTACTCTCATGCAAACGCACCGATTCTCAGTGATCTCGCCGAAAGGCTTTGGTTGCGGTTCGGCCCTTCGCTGCGTGTCGTGTGTGGTCGATTCGGGACTCAAAGCCTGCCGGATCGGCACAAGGATATCATTTCCGCCTTGCGTGAAGGCGACGCCGAAAAAGCGGCAAAGGCAACGGCTCAGGACATTGAGCAAGGTATGGAATTGATGTCGGACGCCCTGACTTCCGCTTAACTCAGCCTGATTCGATTGACAGCGATGAATTTGATCATATTGTGATCCGCAACCGCGTTCTTGTAGGAGATTCTCCGATGTCCACCATAACCAACCATATGCCGACCGCCGAATTGCAGGCGCTGGATGCGGCGCATCACATCCATCCTTTCTCGGCCAATGGTGCGCTGGGGCAGGAAGGGGCCCGCGTGATTACACGCGCCAGCGGGGTTTACCTGACCGACAGCGAAGGTGAGGAAATCCTGGACGCAATGGCAGGTCTTTGGTGCGTCAATATCGGTTATGGCCGCGATGAGCTGGCCGATGTCGCGGCGCGTCAGATGCGCGAACTGCCCTACTACAACACCTTCTTCAAGACGACCCATGTGCCGGCAATCGCACTGGCGGCCAAAATCGCCGAACTGGCACCAGGTGATCTGAACCATGTCTTTTTCGCAGCTGGCGGGTCCGAGGCAAACGACACCAATATCCGCCTCGTGCGCACATACTGGGCCGAGAAGGGGCAGCCGGAAAAAAATATCATCATCAGCAGGAAAAACGCGTATCACGGGTCTTCCGTCGGGTCGGCTTCGCTGGGCGGCATGGCAGGCATGCACGCGCAGGGCGGCATTCCGATCCCGAACATTCACCACATCAACCAACCCAACTGGTGGGCCGAAGGCGGCGACATGTCGCCCGAGGAATTCGGCCTGGCCCGCGCGCGCGAGCTGGAAGAGGCCATACAGGAGCTGGGCGAGGACCGTGTCGCGGCCTTCATCGCCGAGCCGGTTCAGGGTGCAGGCGGCGTGATCGTGGCGCCCGATACCTACTGGCCGGAAATTCAGCGCATCTGCGACAAATACGATATCCTGTTGATTGCAGACGAGGTGATCTGTGGGTTCGGTCGAACCGGCAATTGGTTCGGATCGCAAACCGTGGGCATCAAGCCGCATATCATGACCATCGCCAAGGGGCTCAGCTCGGGCTATGCGCCGATCGGCGGGTCCATCGTGAATGACGAGATCGCCGAAGTGATCGGCGGGACGGAATTCAACCACGGTTACACCTATTCCGGCCACCCCGTCGCCGCTGCCGTGGCGCTTGAGAATCTGCGCATTTTGGAAGAAGAGAAGATCGTCGAGCATGTGCGCGATGTTGCCGCCCCCTATCTGAAACAGAAATGGGAGGCGCTGGCCGATCACCCGCTGGTGGGTGAGGCGAAGATCGTCGGAATGATGGCCTCCATCGCTCTGACACCCGACAAAGCCAGCCGCGCCAAGTTCGCGTCCGAGCCCGGAACGGTCGGCTATATCTGCCGCGACCGTTGCTTTGCCAACAATCTGATCATGCGCCATGTGGGCGACCGCATGATCATCTCGCCGCCGCTGATCCTGACCCCGGCGGATATCGACGAGATGTTCGTGCGGATTTACAAATCGCTGGACGAAGCACAGGCGGAAATCATCGCTCAGGAGCTGATGAAAGCCGCATCCTGAGTTCAGAAAAAGGCTTCTACAAAGGGGCGGCCCGTCTGGGTCGCCTCTTATCGTTCATCGCAGCCGCTCCAAAAGTGTCGCAGTTGGATAGCCGTCCGGCACCAAACCCTGCGCCAATTGGTAGGCGCGAACCGCATTGATGGTGTTCGGCCCGGTGCGTCCATCGATACCCTTTGTATCGAACCCCGCATCAGTCAGGCGGGTTTGCAGCTCTTTCTTCTCGGTGAAGCTCAGCGCCCGTTCACCTCGGGGCCAGTCGGACTGAAACGGTGCGCCACCCGCAAGCCGGTCGGACAGGTGCCCGATACCGATCACGTAAGCGTCGGCGCCGTTATAGGCCTCGATCACGCTGAAATTGTCGAAAATCATCAGCGCCACGCCCTGCCCCCCGGCGGGCAAAAGGATTGCGGCTTGCCCGTGATCCGGGACCGGTTTGCCGTCACGCCCCACCACGCCGCGCGCCGCCCATTCTGACGGCAGCAGGGTGTAGTCCCGTTTGGCGGTGGCATAGTCGAACCCTTCGGGCAGGCGCACCTCGACGCCCCAGGGCTGCCCCTTTTTCCAGCCGTGCCGCGCCAGATAGGACGCGGCCGAGGCCAGCGCATCCGTCGGATCATCCGACCAGATGTCACGCCGACCATCGCCATCGAAATCAACCGCGTGATCCAGATACGAGGTTGGCATGAACTGCGTGTGCCCCATCGCACCTGCCCAGCTGCCCAGCATGTTTTTGGCGCTGACATCACCTGCCTGCACGATCCTCAGGGCGGCGATCAACTGCGTTTCAAAGAACTGCGCCCGCCGTGCATCAAAGGCCAGTGTCGCCAAAGAACTCAGCGTCCGGTTGCTGCCACGATAAGAGCCGAATGATGTTTCCAGCCCCCAGATCGCCGTGACCACTTCCTTTTCAACGCCATATTCCGCCTCGATTTGCTGCAACACTTGCCGATGTCGTTGCATCACGGCACGACCATTGGAAACGCGCGTGTCCGAGACGGCGGAATCCAGATACTCCCAGATCGGTTTCGAAAATTCAGCCTGATTGCGGTCTCGTTTCAGGATGTCCTCGTCAAAGATCATGTCCGAGAACACCCTGTTCAATGTTCTTTCCGATATACCCTGCTGCTTCGCGCGCTCCTGAAACGCGCCGAGCCAGGCCTGAAACCGTGCGGTCACGGCCGCGGACACCCGCAAAGCCTCAACCGCCGGGCGCGGGACCGGACGGATCGAAACCGCCACATCCGCCGAGACCAGCTGTATCGTTTTGCCGGACACTGCACTGTCTGGCCAAGTCGTTTTTTCTGATATGTCCGCCTGCACCATGGATGCCCACAATGCGACGGTCATGACGCCGCCTACGCATTTTTGCATTCCGATTTTTCCTGATTACTGCTCGGCCTCAGAGTAGCGCAAAATCGGCGAATCACAAAGTCTCAGGCACCCTCATCGCGTTCTTGCGCGTCGTGCGCTGCGCGGATTTGCGCCAAAACTTCGCGCAGCATGGGCACCCGGCTCGGTCTAAAGCTTTGATCTGTCACGGACATGTCCTGCATGCGATCCAACCGGAAGACGCGAAAATCCTGTCTCAGGTGGCACCAGCCGAGCAACACATTTGATCGATCCATATAGACGATGCTCAGCGGGTTGACCCGTCTATGTGTGGCATCGCCTTTTGCGTCCGTATACGAGAACTCGACCGCGCGTTCGTCCCACGTCGCCTGCCGCAAAATGGCCACGTCGATGGTCGGCGCGGGCGGGCGATTGAACCGCGTTGCCGCCAGAACCGCGTGGCTCAGCCGATGGGACTGTCGCTGTGGCAATCGCCCCTGCAGTTTCCGCAGGGCGGCGCTGGCTGCATCTGACAAGGCCGGATCACCAATCACCTGAACTTCGCGCAGGCCAAGAACCAGGGCCTCAAGCTCGTCATCGGTGAAACCCAATGGCGGCAATGTCGCATCTTCGATCAGAGTGAACCCAAACCCTGCCTCACCGTCAATAACGGCCCCCAGACCACGCAGCGCGTCAATATCCCTGTGTATCGTTCTGGCAGACACACCCAGATCCTGCGCCAGTTGTTCAGACGTTCTGGGCGATGGGCCAGAACGCAGGGCTTGCATCAGTTGGAACAATCGGGCGGTGCGGGACATGATGAACCCTAACCTATCCCTAATGACAAAAACTGTCATCAGGCCGGTTTACTCATTCGGCACGTCAAAAACACGGAGCCATGCGATGCTGACCCTTCTCACCTATCCTTCCGCCTTCGGACTGTTCAGCGCCAGTCCGTTCTGCGTCAAGACAGCCTTGATGCTTCAGCACTCCGGTCAGGTCTGGCAGCGTTCGGACATGCTTGACCCGCGCAGGATGCCGCATCAAAAACTGCCAGTGCTGCGCACGCCAGAGCGGTTGATACCAGACAGCGATCTGATCCGCGATTGGCTGGAACAGAAGGGGGCGGAGTTCGATCAGGGGCTTTCGGATGTGGAAAAAGCGCAATCCCGCGCGCTGGTACGCATGGCCGAAGAGCATCTGTATTTCCACATCGTTCTGGACCGCTGGGGAAATGACGAGGTCTGGCCGATCCTTCGCGAAACCTTTTTCACCGAAATTCCGGCTCTGATCCGAAAGCCGGCGTCCAATGCGATCCGAAAATCCGTTCTGAAAGGGATCACGTCACAAGGGATCGGCCGGTTCTCGTTGCCCGAGCGCCTGGACCGGGTCGAACGCGATCTCGAGGCAATCTCGGCCCATCTGTGGCAATCCCGCTTCCTGCTGGCGGATCAACCGACTTCAGCAGATATGAGCGTCGGCCCAATGCTCGCCGCCATGCGCGCAACGCCTGCCGATACCCCACTGACCCGCAGGATCAAACAGGATAGTCTGTTGAACAGTTACGTGGACCGGATGGAACAGGCGATACCGATTGCATGACACCTTTTGATGACCCCTCGGTCGCCTCGGCCTTTGAAGCCATGCCCCCGCAAGCACGCGCGGCGGCGCTGGCGCTTCGCGATCTGATACTGAACACAGCAGAGTCTCTGCCCGCCGCCAATCCATTGCGAGAAGAGCTGCGCTGGGGCCAACCCGCCTATCTTGCCCCCAAAGGATCAACGATCCGGCTGGGGGCTCACAAATCCGCGGATTTCGCACTGTTCGTACACTGCCAAAGCCGATTGATCGGTGATTTCACCACGGCCTTTCCGGGCGAGGACCGGATTGACGGGAACCGGGCCATTCTGTTCGATGACCCGAGCCAGATCGATGAAACCCGCCATGGCTGGCTGATTGCCCGGGCGCTGACCTATCACCTTTGACGGCGCTTGCGTTCGACCTTGCGCTTGATCTTGTCCTTCTTGCGCTTGGTGCTGGCGGCCTTGCGTCGCGTCGACCGCTTGGCGGGCCCGCGCCCGCGCGGCAGGGCCTGATCGTCGATGGACAGCAGTTCCAGCTCCAACCCGCCGGTCACAGGTGTCGCTTCGGTCAGCCTCACCGTGACCCGCTGGCCGATGGCGATGATCAGCCCAGAATCCGAGCCCATCAGCGTTCCGGCCTCTCGATCAAAATGGAAGAACTCGCGCCCCAAAGACCGCACCGGCACCAGGCCATCCGCGCCCGTTTCGTCCATTTTCACGAAAGCCCCGAACCGGGCAATGCCACTGATCCGCCCGGTGAATTCGTTGCCCACACGTTCGCTGAGATAGGCCGCCAGATAGCGGTCGGTCGTATCGCGCTCGGCCATCATCGAGCGGCGTTCGGTATCCGAAATATGCGTGGCCGTTTCTTCGAGCCGGGCAATTTCGTCCTCGGTCAGCCCGTCCTTGCCCCAGCCATGGGCCGAGATCAGCGCCCGGTGCACGATCAGGTCGGCATAGCGCCGGATGGGCGAGGTGAAATGCGCGTAATTGCGCAGCGCCAGCCCGAAATGGCCGAAGTTTTCCGGGCTGTAATAGGCCTGCGCCATCGACCGCAAGGTGCTGAGATTGATCAGCTCGGCATCCTCGGTGCCGGCGGCGGCATTCAGCAGCGCGTTCAGGTGACGGGTTTGCAGCACCTGCCCCTTGACCAGATTCAGCCCGGCGGCCTGCGCCGTCTCGCGCAGGCTTTCCAGCTTTTCGGGCGCGGGTTCTTCGTGCACCCGGAACAGCAGCGGGCTGCGCTTGGCGATCAGCGTCTCGGCGGCGGCCACGTTGGCCAGGATCATGAATTCCTCGATCAGCCGGTGCGCGTCGAGCCGCTCGCGGAAGGCCACGCTTTCGACCTCGCCCTTGTCGTTCAGAACGATCTTGCGCTCCGGCAGGTCCAACTCCAGCGGCTGGCGATCAGCACGGGCCTTTTTCAGCGCGGCATATGCAGCATAAAGCGGCTTCAGAACGCCCTCCAGCAGCGGCCCGGTGCGGTCATTGGGGGTACCGTCGATAGCCTCTTGCACCTCGGCATAGTTCAGGGACGCGGCCGAGCGCATCAGACCGCGCACGAACCGGTGACCGAGCTTGTTGCCATCCGCGTCGATCTGCATCCGCACCGCGATACAGGCGCGCGGCACGCCTTCATGCAGCGAACACAGATCACCCGACAGACGGTCGGGCAGCATCGGCACGACGCGGTCGGGGAAATAGCTGGAATTGCCGCGCTTTCGCGCCTCGCGGTCCAGCGCAGAACCAGGCCGCACATAGGCGGCGACATCGGCAATGGCGACCCAGATCACATGACCGCCCGGGTTTTTCGGGTCGTCATCAGCATGGGCATAACAGGCGTCGTCATGATCGCGCGCGTCCGAGGGATCGATCGTCAGCAAAGGCATATCCCGCAGATCCTCGCGCCCTTTCAGGCCGACAGGTTTGGCCTTGTCGGCCTCGGCAATCACCTTGTCGGGGAAATCATCCGGGATGCCGTGTTGATGGATCGCGATCAACGAAACGGCCTTGGGCGCAGTCGGATCGCCCAGCCGTTCTACGATGCGCGCGCGTGGCAGCCCCATGCGGTTTTTCGGCCCGGCTTGTTCAGCCTCGACAAGTTCGCCATCCCGGGCGCCCAGCGCAGCGCCTTCGGCCACCAGCCATTCGGTCGATCCGGCCTTGTCGATAGGCACGATCCGCCCGCCTTCGGCCCCTTTGCGGAAGATACCCACGATTTTCCGAGGGTTCGTTCCGATACGGCGGATCAGGCGGGCTTCGTAATTGTGATCTTCCTCATGCACCACGGTCAGACGAGCCAGTATGCGATCACCTTCGCCCAGCGCCGGGTCGCTGGCGCGAGCAATGATCAGAACGATGGGCTCGACCCCCTCGCCATGCCATTCCAGCGGCCGCGCGAACAGGTCGCCATCGGCATTCGGCGCCTTTACCTGCAACACGCTGACCGGCGGCAGGCGGTCCGGGTCGCGGTAACTGCGCTTGCGCTTCTCAAGATGGCCTTCGGCCTCAAGCTCTTTGAGGATACGTTTCAGATCAATCCGATCCGCGCCCTTGATGCCAAAGGCTTTGGCGATATCGCGTTTTGAGGTCAGGGTGGGGTTCGCCGAGATCCAGTCCAGGACCTCCTGCTTGGTAGGGATGCGAGTCATACGTCCGGCCTAGCACGCGTTTGCGACCGCGTCATGACCAAAAAGCCTCAGGGTTCAAGATCGGCAACCGTATCCACATCGCGCAGCTGATCAAGCAATGACACCCGACCGCCAGAAATCGAGGCCAGCGTGTCAGCCAATGCGTGTTCCGTCGACCAGCGCACGTTTTGGAACAGACTTGCCGGCAAGGCCGCATATCGTTGCGCGCCGATCAGCCAATAGCCACCATCCGGTGCTGGCCCAAACACCATCTGAGAACGCCCCAATGCGTCGAAAGCACGGGCAATATGGCGGCGCGAAATGCCCGGAATATCCGCACCGATCAGACAAACCGGCCCCTTGGGCATCCCGCGCAGCATCCGCCCCATGCGATCCCCCAGGTCCCCACGCCCCTGCGCGGCGCGCGGCAGGTCCGCAGGCCATACCCGGCTGTTCAGACCCTGCTGATCGGGTGAGACGGCCAAAACGATACGCCAACGGGGATCACGCAGCCGCCGGATCAAGGTCCGGGTCTGGTGCCGAAACCACCACGCCGCCGCGACCATGCCGACTTCTCGCCCAAGCCGCGTTTTGACGCGGCCCGGTTGAGGTTCCTTCACCATGATCACCAATGTGCGCTGCATGGATCAGGCGAAATAGTCGGTCAGGATACGAGTATAAATCGACTTTAGCTGCTGGATCTGGGCCACCTCGACGCACTCGTCGACCTGATGCATCGTGCGACCGACCAGACCGAACTCTACAACCGGGCAATGGTTCTTGATGAAACGCGCATCCGACGTACCACCGGTCGTCGAAAGCTCGGGCGTTGCGCCTGTTTCCGCCTCTACCGCCTTGGCCACCAGATCCGACAAGGGCCCCGGCGGGGTCAGAAAGCTTTCGCCTGAAATCTTGATTGCGACATCTATTTCAATGCCGAACCGAGCGGCCACCTGATCTGCTTCCGACTTCAGCCAGTCGCTCAGGCTGGCCCCGGAATGCAGATCATTGAATCGAATATTCACCGTTCCCTTGCACTGCGCCGGGATTACGTTGGTGGCCGCATTCCCGGTGTCGATTGTCACCACTGCCAATGTCGACGCATCGAAGTGGTCCGTGCCCTGATCCAGTTCGTGCCCCGCCAGCCGATCCATCAGCCGCGCCATGGCTGGCAAAGGGTTTTTAGCACGATGCGGATAGGCGGAATGCCCCTGAACACCGGTGATCGTAAACCATGCGGTCATCGACCCGCGACGGCCGATCTTCATCATTTCGCCCATCTTGTTCGGGCAGGTGGGCTCACCCACCAGACAGACAGACATATGTTCATTCGCGCCGTCCATGTAATCCAGCAAGGCGGTCGTGCCATCCAGCGCGTCGCCTTCCTCGTCGCCGGTGATCGTCAGGATGATGGCTCCGTCAGGCGGGGTGTCGCGCACGAAATCGATTGCCGCCGCCGCAAACGCCGCAACGCCGGATTTCATATCCGTTGCCCCACGCCCATACATCACACCATCCCGTATTTCGGCCCCGAAAGGCGGCATCGTCCACGCGGCCTCGTCGCCGACCGGCACAACATCAGTATGGCCGTTGAACCCGAAACTGCGCGGATGGCCTTTCTGACCCCATCGTGCGAACAGGTTGCTGACGCCACCACGGTCGACACGCGTGCATTCAAACCCCGCATCCGCCAGCACCGATCCCAGCAGAACCAGCGCGCCACCCTCGGCAGGTGTGACCGATGGGCAACGGATCAGATCGGCTGTCAATTGGACGGGGTCGGTCATGCAATGGCCTCTGGAACTGTATCTTTCGCGGGTTCGCGCACAGATTCAACGAATTGGCCGGTTTTCCAACCCCAATTCGCAAAAATATCGTTGCGACCAAGTGTGCAGATATCAAAGCGACACCCTAACAAATCATGGTGGTTTACCCGGCGACCATCTTGCCGCCCGCTGCACAATCGCGTTACAGGGCCGCGAAACAGGTGAATGAAAATGAAGCGCGCATTCTACGCACTGATCTGCCTGACTTTCGCCGTCCTCGCGCAGCAGAGCATGGCACAGTCTCTAACGGTTACGACGGTGACCCGCCCCCCGTTTTCCTATGTAGAGGACGGTGCGGAAACCGGCTTTTCGATGGATCTGCTCGCCGCGCTGGCAGAGGCGCTGAACTGGGACTATTCCATCAATCGGGTCGATTCATTCTCGGAAATGCTGGAGGCGGTTCAGAATGGGTCCGCCGATCTTGCGGTCGCCAATATCTCGATAACCGCGCTGCGGGAAACGCAAATGGACTTCAGCCAGCCGATCTTTGAGGCGGGCCTACAGATCATGGTGCCATCGGAAGCCGCGCGCCAGCCTTCGTTGCTGCATGCGCTGCTCTCAAAAGAGTTGTTTATCGCCATCGGCCTGGCCTTCGCCATTCTGTTGGGCGGCGGCATGTTGATGTGGAGCTTTGAACGTAGTGCTCAACCCTATTTCGATCGCAAGCTGAACGAGGCTTGGTTTCCCTCGTTCTGGTGGGCGCTGAACCTCGTCGTGAACGGCGGGTTCGAAGAGAGGATGCCGCGCACGCCGTTCGGCCGGCTTCTGGGTGTCGTTCTGGTTGTTTCGTCACTGTTCATCGTGTCCGTTTTCACGGCCCGCATCACCTCGGTCATGACCGTGGATGCGATCACAGGCAGCGTGAATTCGGTGAATGACCTGTATGGCAAAAGTGTCGGGACAATCACGGACTCGACCGCGGCAAGTTTTCTGAACCGGCGTGATATTGAATTCACCGGCTATCCCGGGCTGGAGCAGATGCTGGATGCGTTCCAGTCCAAACAACTGGATGCCGTCGTATTCGACGCGCCAATCCTGTCCTACTATGCGGCCCATGAAGGCCGGCGAACGGCGTCGATGACAGGCGGTGTCTTCCTGCGCGAGAACTATGGCATCGCTTTCCCGACCGGGTCGCCTCTGGTCGAGGATGTCAACCAGGCCCTGCTGTCATTGCGCGAAGACGGAACCTATGACGAAATCTATCGCAAGTGGTTCGGTATGCGGAACTAGGCCTGTGCCTCGTCTCCGAAGAACGGTGTCATCTGCGCGACGATCACGGCGTTTTCATCCAGAGCACGCTGCATCAGGGCACGTTCGTCAGGTTCGATTTCATGTCCCTGTGCCTCACGCTCGGCCAAGGTCCCGTACCCGGTGACATCCAAAGGCGCGGTGTCGGCCTGCTTCAGAATAGCCACCGTCTCGCGCACGGCCTCGGCTTCGTCCACGCCACTGGCATAGCAGATCAGTGCCGCCCCGGTCGCACCGTCCGGCAGCCCGTCGCCATCCTTACGGCCGATCTGGACCAGAAGGGTATAGACTTGCTGACGTGAGGGCTTCTTTCGCTTTTCCATGGGCCCTGCATTACGCGCGGCGTTTTGAAGGGTCAACTGCTTCCATCGATCCTGGCTTTAAGTATGGGATCTTACGCAGCCCCTTGCCCCGCCCATAGGCAGTGAGGACTTGCAGAAATGCGACTCAGCAAAGCCCTATTCCCGTTTTCGCCCAAAAACTGAGCAGCGTTTCAATTCCAATCCCTGAGTTGAAACGGGCACATTTTTGCCACATTTTGACCTCAATTTTAGCCATTTCCTGCTGAGTTCGACGCGTTTCCTGCCTTTCACAACGGTGAAGAGAAGCCAACTCTAGGATGGTGCCACTGCGTAAGTCATTTTTTACAGGAGAATTAAAATGAGTGTTCTGTCCAAGTTAATGATGACAACTGCAAGTGTGATTGTGCTTTCCGGAGTACCTGCTGTCGTCGTGCTGTCTTTTGTGACGCCAAGTGCAGCTTACGCCCAAGACGGCGGCGGTGAAAGCGAAGGCGCTGGCGATAGCGAGAGCGGTGGCGACAACGAAGGCGGCGGCGATAGCGAGAGCGGTGGCGACAACGAAGGCGGAGGCGATAACGAAAGCGGCGGCGATAACGAAGGCGGCGGCGATAACGAAAGCGGCGGCGATAACGAAGGCGGCGGCGATAACGAAGGCGGCGGCGATAACGAAGGCGGCGGCGACAGCGAAAGCGGCGGCGATAACGAAGGCGGCGGCGATAACGAGAGTGGTGGAGAAAACGAAGGCGGCGGCGACAACGAAAGCGAAGGCACGGAAACCAACGCAGGAAGCTCAGAAGTTGACGCTATGCAGGGTGAAAATCGCTGATCCACACAGAGCGTTCGTCCGAGCCTGGACACAATCTCAGGACCGGCTCTGACCAAGGTTCGGTCACATACGCGTAACACCCCAAAAACTGGAAAGGCCGGAGCGGTTCAGCTCCGGCCTTTCTGTACAACCGGGGCGATCAGTCCCGCAGCAATTCGTTGATGCCGGTTTTCGACCGGGTCTTTTCATCCACCCGCTTCACGATCACCGCGCAATACAGGCTGATGTTGTTCTTTGACGGCATCGAACCCGCAACGACCACGGAATAGGGCGGGACTTCGCCATATGTCACTTCGCCGGTTTCCCGATCCACGATCTTGGTAGATTTGCCGATGAACACGCCCATACCCAGAACCGAGCCTTCGCGGACGATGCAGCCCTCGACCACCTCGGAGCGCGCGCCGATAAAGCAGTTGTCCTCGATGATGGTCGGGCCGGCCTGCATCGGCTCCAGCACGCCGCCGATGCCTACACCGCCCGACAGGTGGACGTTTTTGCCGATCTGCGCGCATGAGCCGACGGTCGCCCAGGTGTCGACCATGGTGCCTTCATCCACATAGGCGCCAAGGTTGACGAAGGATGGCATCAGCACCACGCCCGGCGCGATATAGGCCGACTTGCGCACAACGCAGTTGGGAACCGCACGGAATCCAGCCGAGCGCCATTGATCTTCACCCCAACCTGCGAACTTGCTGTCCACCTTGTCCCACCAACCGCCGTCCTGCGGACCGCCAGTCTGAATTTCCATGTCCTTGATGCGAAAGCCCAGCAGAACCGCCTTTTTGGCCCACTGGTTCACGTGCCAGTCGCCGTTTTCCAGCTTTTCGGCAACACGCAGCGACCCACTGTCCAGCGCGTCCAGCGTGTCTTCGATCGCTTCGCGTTGTTCACCTGCCGTGGCGGGTGTGATCGTGTCGCGTGCCTCCCAGGCGGCTTCGATGGCGGCTTCCAGTTGCGCGTTGGACATGGGGCGTCTCCCTACAGAATCTGTTCATGTTGGTTTGGCCTATACGCAAGCCGGGCCAATGGCGCAATGCGACGAACACGGGCCGTTTTGCGTCTGAAAGGCCCGCAATCAGCTGGCGCGGCGTATATGTCGGGTCAGAATACCTTTTGCCGTGCTCAGGTCCTTCCGCCTGAGCGCCTGAACAAGTGCGGCGTGATCCTTGTCAGTTTGTTGCACCCATTTCGACCGCCAGTGCGCAAACAAGTGGCGTGCGCTTGCGATATGCAGATCGTCGATGGTGTGCAACAGACGGGGCAACCCGCAAGGTGTCAGGACGGCGCGATGGAATGCTCTGTTCAACGCCTCCCATTGGGGCATCGTCTGCGCCTCGTCACAGGCGATGCGTGCGCGATCGATCTTGTCCAATGCGACCGGAGACATGTTCTGCACCGATTGCTGCAACGCCAGTGTTTCCAAAGCCACGCGCATTTCGATGACCTCTCGCACCTCTGCCGGGTCCAGCGCCGTGACCCGCATGCCCCGGCGCGGCTCGTGCCGGGCCAATCCATGCGCCTCAAGCCGCAACAGAGCTTCCCGCACCGGAACATGGCTGGTGTCGAAGGTGCGGGCAATATGATCCTGCCGCAGCTTTTCCCCGGCGCTCAGCTCTCCGGTTATGATTTGCTGGCTGAGGTTCTGGTAAATCGTGTCCGAGATCGTAGCGGTCATAAATTATAGATAAAATCTACGACAGCTATCCTCAACCAGATAATTCACCCCGCAAGCGGGTCCGGGGCGATATTCGCACCACACACCAGAACGGCCACGCGTTCGCCCGGTTCGGGCCGATACACTCCCGAGGTCAAGGCTGCCAACGCCGTAGCGCCCGCCGGTTCCACCAGAATACGATGCGCCTGCCACAACGCCTTCTGAGCCGCCGCGATGGCATCATCCGACACCAGGACCGACGTCATCCCCTGTGCCAGGTCGAAACATATCTGCCCGATCCGGCGCGCGCCCAGCGCATTTGCCGCGATGCCGGATACGGAAACATCCACCGGTTCACCAGCCTGCAACGCCGCATTCAATGCGCAGGAGGTCTGGGGTTCGACCGCCACGACCTTGCGCGCTCCGTCAAACCAGGCCAACGCCCCGGCGATCAGCCCACCCCCGCCCACGGCGACCAGAACCGTATCTGCCTGTAGACCCTGCGCATCCCATTCCGCAAAGCAGGTCCCCTGCCCCGCCACGGTAGCCGGCGCATCATAGGCGTGAATCTGCATCGCTCCGGTTTCCGCTTCATGCGCCTGCGCCTGTGTCAGCGCATTGGCGTATTCGCCGGGCACAACGCTCAGATCCGCTCCGGTTTGCCGGATCAATGCAATCTTGGATGGCCCCGCCAGTTCGGGCACGAAAATCTTGGCCGGATATCCAAGCGCCTGCGCCGCAAAGGCCGCCGCTGCACCATGATTGCCGCCGGATGCAGCCACGACACCTGCATCGGGTACGTCGAGGCTCAGCAACGTATTGAACGCACCGCGCGCCTTGAAACTGCCCGTGTGTTGCATGTGCTCCAGCTTCAGTTCTATGGGATGGCCCGGAATTCGGCTCTCGATCACCGGCGTCACCTGCGTATGTCCGGCGATACGATCCCGCGCCGCTGATATTTCGCTCTTCCAATTCATTCTTGTCTTTCCGTGACTGGCACTCTGCCCGCGAACCCTATAGCTGTTTGGAAAACACGCAAGCAGGGATCGATCACCCATGAGAGAAGACCGCCACAATCCGTTTCGCGATGCGCAGACAGATCGCTCGACCGCGAGCGAAGTGCCGGACACGCCGCAGACGCGATCGTCCGCCTATCGCCTTGCCTTTGCCGATGATGAATTCCTGTGCCGGGACGAACTGCGCCCGGTGCGTCTGCAACTGGAACTGTTGAAACCCGAAATGATCATGAGCGAGCGCGAGATCACCTCGACCATCGTGATGTTCGGCGGCGCGCGCATCCCTGAACCATCGCAGAAACACACCGCACGAACGGAAACGCTGGCTGGTCTGTCGGCCTATTACGACGAGGCGCGCGAGTTCGCGCGGCTGATGACCGTGAAATCGAACGAGACCGGCTGCCGTGAAAACGTGATCGTCACGGGCGGCGGCCCCGGCGTGATGGAGGCAGGCAACCGTGGGGCACAGGACGCGGGTGGATGTTCTATCGGGTTGAATATCGTTCTGCCGCACGAGCAGGCCCCGAACCTTTATGTGACGCCGGATCTCAGCTTCAACTTCCACTATTTCGCCATCCGCAAGATGCATTTCCTGATGCGCGCCCGCGCCATCACGATTTTCCCCGGCGGTTTCGGAACCATGGACGAGCTGTTCGAATCCCTGACCCTGATTCAGACCGGCCGGATGGACCGCGTGCCCTTCCTGCTGTTTGGTCGCGAATTCTGGGAAAAGGTCATCAACTGGAAAGCGCTGGCCGATGCCGGAACCATCTCGGACGAGGATCTTGATCTGTTCCGCTTTGTGGACACGGCGCAGGAGGCGGTCGAGATCATCGAAAACTGGGAGCCCGCCCCGCCCCGCGACGAAATTCCGGGGCGTTGAACCATGGCGCCAAAGACCGGAGAGATGCTGCATCTGCGCGGAAATGCCCTGAGCAATGGCGAACCCGTAGCGCTGCCGCTGATACAAAGCAGCATGTACCACCTGCCGGGCACCCCGGACGGGCGGGCGAGTTACGGTCGGGTGGACAACCCGACCTGGGTGCATCTGGAGCATGTTCTGTCGCATTTGGAGGACGCGCCCTGCCTCAGCTTTCCCTCGGGCATGGCGGCGATTTCCGCGGCACTGTTTGCCACCGTAAAGGCCGGATCACGCCTGCTGATCCCCTCCGATGGCTATTACGTGACGCGCCTTTTGGCCGATCGTTTCCTGTCGCGGCTGGGTGTGATCGTTGAAGAACGCCCCACCACCGCCTTTGCCGAAGGCGGTTTTGACGGGTTCGATGCGGTCTTTGCCGAAAGCCCCTCGAATCCCGGGTTGGACATGATCGATCTGACCGAGGTGGCGGATCGGGTGCGCGCTGCCGGGGGCATGACCATTGCCGACAATACGACGATGACTCCGCTGGGTCAGCGTCCTCTTGATCTGGGCATCGATGTGGTCGTCTCGTCCGATACCAAGGCGATGGGCGGGCATTCCGACATGCTGATGGGCCATGTGGCCAGCCGCAACGGCGACATCATGGAACGGGTCGAGGAATGGCGGAAAGTCTCCGGCTCGATACCGGGGCCACATGAAGCATGGCTGCTGCATCGCGGCCTTGAAACGCTGGACGTTCGGTTCGACCGGATGTGCAGCTCGGCCGAAGTACTGGCCGAACGCCTGGCGGCACATCCCGCAGTGAAACAGGTGCGCTATCCCGGGCTGGCCGATGACCCGTCGCACAAACTGGCGCAACAACAGACCACGCGTTTCGGCTTTCTTCTGTCCCTGACGCTGAACAGCGAAGACCAGGCCGAAGCCTTCATCAACAATTGCCCGCTTCTGCGCCCGGCCACGTCATTCGGGGGCGTCCACAGTTCGGCCGAGCGGCGCGCGCGCTGGGGCGACGACGTTGATCCGGCCTTCATCCGCCTGTCCGTCGGGTGCGAGCCCGTGGAAGAACTGTGGCACGCTATCGAAGCCAGCCTGAACGTCGTGTGATTACTTTTTGGGTTCACGCAGTTCCTTGAACACGTAGATCGGCAGTACCACACTGGCGATCAACGCCCCCAGCCAGACCAGCAACGTTGCCGCAAGCAGGTTCGAAACCCCGCCAACGGTCAGCCCGGCTGCAATCAGGTCGGTCACGAAAAGGCCCACGAAGGTCACGATCAGGGCGATCCCGCCTTTCAGGGCGGGCGCTTTCTTTTCGCCCAGTTTCAGGATCAGGGGTTCAGCGACAACCTGTACGACGGTGAAGACTATCACCACCACGATGAACGAGATCGGCTTGATCGCAAATCCAGACAATATCAGCGCGGCAAGCAACAACCCAATGGCATTCCCGGCCAGCAGGGCCAGGGCGGATTTTATTCTGCGTGACATGCGGCGGTCTCCGTCATTCGACAATTATAAATATGCAGATACTATCAGGTCTGCGGGATTTTACGAAACAATTCAATCGCCTCTTTCGTTTTACCCGTTGAAATCGCATGGTAGAACACCTTCATCCTGATCAAACCCGTCCCCGACCTGAGAGAGTGATATGAGCGACGACCCCTACACCGTTCTTGGTGTCTCGAAGGACGCCAGTACAGCCGATATCAAAAAAGCCTACCGGCGTATCGCCAAGGATTGCCATCCGGATCTAAAACCGGGCGATGACGCGGCTGAGGCCAAGTTCAAGGCCGCCGCGGCTGCTTATGATCTGTTAAAAGATCCTGAAACACGTGCGCGTTTCGACAACGGGGAAATAGACGCCTCGGGTCAGGAGCGCCCGCAACAGCAGTATTACCGGGACTATGCCGAGGCCGCTGGAAACCCCTATCGCGGGCGTCAGGCGGATCCTGACGACATGTCAGACATCTTCGCCGAGTTCATGCGTGGTCGCGGCGGTTTTGGGGGCCAGCGCGGCCACCAGTTTCACGCACCGGGTCACAATCTGAGCTACTCGCTTCAAATCAGCTTCCTGGACTCCGTGTTCGGCGCCAGTCAGAAATTGACCTTGCCGGATGGAGACCGGATCGAGGTTAAAATCCCGGCCGGGATCACCGACGGCCAGACCATCCGGTTGCGCGGCAAAGGCGCGCCGGGATATGGCGAAGGCCCTCCGGGTGACGCACTGGTGACGGTTTCGGTCGCCAAGCACCCGGTTTTTGAACGTCAGGGCGATGACATCCATATCACGCTGCCGATCACGATCGACGAGGCCATTCTGGGCGGAAAAGTCCCGGCCCCCACCATAGACGGCGGGGTGAATGTCAACGTCCCGGCAGGCACCAGCAGCGGCAAAACGCTTCGGTTGCGCGGCAAAGGCGTGAAAAAGCGCGGCTCGTCCGCCCGAGGTGATCAGCTGATTGAGCTGACCATTGCGACACCGGACAAGATCGATGATGAACTGAAGCAGTTCATGGAAACCTGGCGTCAAAAGCACCGCTATGATCCGCGGAAAGGAATGCAGCTATGACCCTGACCGAAAAGGAACTGATAGAAACGGTCACCCGCCTGACATCGGACCGCCTGACCGAATACCTGGCGGCGGAAATCGTGATTCCGGAACAGTCGGATCAAGGGCTAGTTTATCAAAACATCGACGTCGCCCGTCTGGAACTGGCCTGCGAGTTGCACGAACAGTACGACATGGAGGCGGATGCGCTGTCGATGATGATCTCACTGATCGACCAGCTGCATGGGCTGCGGGCCGAACTGCGCGAAGTTCTGAACGCAATCGAGGCGCAACCCGAACCTGTGCGGCAGCAACTGGTCAAGGTCATCGGTACAGCGCGATTCCGTCGCAGATAGCGGGGTTTTGGACTCGAAACATTTGGATTAGAAGGCCGGCTTGATCCTTTGACAGGTGGCGCCATGACCCAGTCCAGATCCGAATTGCTGATGCCTGCGGGCAATCTGCGCAAGCTGAAACTCGCTGTCCTTTACGGGGCGGATGCGGTGTATCTGGGCACGCCCGATATGTCGCTGCGCACGAAATCCGAGTTTTCGCTGGAAGAGGTGATCGAGGGCGTCGAGTTCTGCCACAGCCATGGCCGGCGCGCCTATCTGACGCTGAACCTGTTCTCGCACAACAAGGACATCCCGAAGCTGGACGAATATATCGACACGGTCCGCAAAGTGCAGCCGGACGGGTTGATCATCGCCGACCCCGGCGTGTTCCAGTACGTGCGCGACCGCGCGCCGGAACTGCCGCTGCACATCTCGACCCAGGCCAATATCTGTTCATGGCTGTCGGTGAAGTTCTGGCAGGATCAGGGCGCGGAACTGGTGGTTCTGGCGCGCGAGGTTTCCTATCCCGAACTGGTGGAGATCCGTGAAAAATGCCCCGACATCAAGCTCGAGGCCTTCGTCCACGGTGCCATGTGCATGACCTATTCGGGCCGCTGCCTGCTGTCGAACTTCATGGCGGAACGCGGCGCGAACCAGGGCAACTGCGCCAATTCCTGCCGCTGGAACTATGCGCTGAAACTGCGCCTGAAGGATGGCACCCATCAGGAACTGCGGATCACCGAGGAAAACGCCGACCTGTTCGAATTCCTGCTGGAAGAAGGCTGCCGCCCCGGCGATCTGATGCCGATCGAGGAAGACGATCGCGGTTCCTACATCCTCAATTCGCGCGATCTGTGCATCATGCCCAAGCTGGACGAATACCTGAAGATCGGCGTCGACAGCCTCAAGGTCGAGGGGCGCGGTAAATCGGAATACTATGCCGCCATCGTCGCGCGCGCCTATCGCATGGCCATCGACGATTACTATGCCGACCCCCAGAGCTGGGACCCGAAACCCTATATGCGCGAGTTGGAGACCGTGGGAAACCGCGGCTACACGCTGGCCTTCCACGAGGGGCGTCTGACCAACTACGCCCATGATTACGAGCACACGGCGTCCATCGCGCAATGGGAATATGCCGGGATCGTCACCGAAGTGACCGAGGATGCCTTTCTGGTCGAGGTAAAGAACAAGCTGGAACCGGGCGATGTGCTGGATTTCGTCTCGCCCATCTCGCGCGAGACGGTTCTGCTGCGGGTCTATGATTTCGAACGCGCATCCGATGGTGCGCGGATGGACGTGGTGCATGGCAGCACCAAAACAGTGATCCGCCTGCCCTTCACCCTGTTCGACCACGAGGATATCGACGATCTGCGCGCCCGGTTCCCCGTCTATTCCGTGCTGCGCAAGGAACGCGCCCTGATCGACGAACACTGGAGCCGCATCCGCTTTGACAAGCTGGTGCAGGGTTTGGAAACCTCGGGCCGTGACAACCCTGGCGCCTACGCCCGCCGTCGCGACGCCCTGGTTGAAAAGATCGGCGAAGACGGCACCGAACGCCGTTTCAAAACCAACCGCATCGGCACCGAGGGATGCTGCGGCAAAGGTTGCAACGGCTGCTTGATTTTCTGGCAGGACGACAAATACGCGCTGGCCCGTGAAGTTCTGTCAAAGCGCAAACAAGGCGAACAACTCAGCCGCCGCGAGGCGACGGAACTGAAGCTGCCGGGCGCGCAACAAGCCTGAGCCGGCTCAGTCGCGTGTTCGATACTCTTCCGGCACGTAAAACGTATAGTCCCGATCTGCCACCTGTTCGTGGCAGACATGGCAATAGGCCACGGCACCGGCGCGGTCGCCCATAGTGTCCCCAAAGACCGAGCCGTCCGGCAAGACCATGATGTAACGCCAATCCGCCGTGTCCGGGCTGGCATCTTCTGCCAGTTTCTCCATTACGAACATGGCACCGGGATGCACGTGACCTTCATCCGTCACGGTCATGCTGTCCTTGGCAAGAACCGACCCCATGGGAAGTTCTTCACCTTCCTGCAATGTCGCGTAATTATGCGCCATGCGATTGGCATAGCTGTTCACATACCTTTGCCCGTGGGTTGCCGAAATATAGGGCGCATCGTTGAAAAGCGGCCAGCTTTGGTAGTTGAGGATCAGGTCTAGTTGCGCCACGGCGTAGCCACGCGCCATGCGGCGATTGAGGGATCGGTAGTGTTCCAAAGCCTCTTGTTTGCTCAACTCGGCAGGGTTTTCGATTGCGATATGAGCGTCCTGGCCGTCAGCAAAGGCCAAGCCTGAACCCGAGACGATAGCAAGCGCAGCGGCACCAAAACGGATGATCGAAAAAGAACTTGCATTCATAATCGTGGCCCACCTGAAATTCAGTTCACCTGAGCGCTTTCTGCACCACTTGGAACAGTCTAGCGGAATCGCAAAAACTCGCCATCTCTGACCCGGACACCTCACCGGCTTGTGCATCGAATTGAAGAGGCAAATTCAGCGACGGGCACGAGAAATATAGCAAATTATGCATGTGGTTTCAGCATCTGAAACATTAAGTTTGAACAAAACAATTGTGACGTGCAGACAGAGCCAGAAAACACTTAAGGCGCGATCCGATCAAGCCTGGCCCAGATGGACCAAACCCTATCGGCTCAGGCCTGTTTCGGCCTCGATTTGTTTGCGTGATTTGCGCGCCCGTTCGGTGGCCGACTTCAACTGACCGCAAGCCGCCATGATGTCCTCACCGCGTGTCTTGCGGATGGGCGAGGCATAGCCGGCCTGATAGATGATGTTGGCGAAGGCGCGGATGCGGTTGTTCGAGCTGCGCTTGTACGGTGCGCCGGGCCATTCGTTGAACGGGATCAGGTTGATCTTGGCCGGAATGTTGTGTCGCTTGATGTGATCGATCAGACGATGCGCATCTTCGTCACTGTCATTCACACCGTCCAGCATCACATATTCAAACGTGATCCGTTCGGAATTCGAAGCATTGGGATAGCTGGCCAAAGCGGTCAGCAGTTCCTCGATATTCCAACGTTTGTTGATGGGCACAAGAACGTCGCGGGTTTCATCGGTGGTGGCGTGGAACGAGATCGCCAGCAGGCACCCGATTTCCTCGGCCGTGCGCGCGATCTCGGGCACCACGCCCGAGGTCGACAGGGTAATCCGCCGGCGCGACAGAGAAATGCCCTCGGGGTCCATGGCGATTTTCATCGCGTCGCGGACGTTTTCGAAATTGTAAAGCGGCTCGCCCATGCCCATCAGAACGATGTTCGACAGCAGGCGGGTTTCGTCCTTGGGTGCGCCGGGGGTTGGCCATTCTTCAAGATCGTCACGCGCCATCATGATTTGGCCGACGATTTCTGCGGATGTCAGGTTTCGTACAAGTTTTTGGGTTCCGGTGTGACAAAACGAACAGGTCAGCGTACAGCCCACCTGGGACGAGATGCACAGGGTTCCGCGATCTTCTTCGGGGATATAAACCACCTCGACCTCATGCCCGCCGGCGATGCGGCACAGATACTTGCGGGTACCATCCTCGGACACCTGACGCGTCACCACTTCGGGGATTTCGATCACGAAATGCTCGGCCAGTTGTGCCCGATAGGCTTTGGCGAGATTGGTCATCTGGGCAAAATCGCGCACACCCCATTGATAGATCCATTGCCAGATCTGGCCGGTGCGCATCCTGGCCTGTTTCTCGGGCGTGCCGTGTTCAATCAAGGTGTCGCGCAACCTGTCGCGCGTAAGACCGACAAGGTTGATCTTCCCGTCGGGCAGTTTGCGCGGGATGGTCATGACGTCTTGGGTGATCGGCGCTTTGGGCGACATTGGCGTATCTCAAAGGAATCGGGCTTGGGATGCGCCTCTATATAGGAACCCGCGCAAAGATCAAAAGGTTTCCTGTGCCGGCAGGCCCGGCACGATGCACATGCCGGGCCTATTTGATCAGTTTACCGGCGGCGGTGTGTAGCAATCATTGGCGTCCAGGGTCTGAACCGGATCTTCCGGGCCACATTGCTCGCCCGATATCGGATAGGAATCCGCGGTTTTCTCGCAAGCGCTCAGCACGGCGACGGATGCGGCAAGAACCAGAGTGATCCAAGTTTTCTGTTTCATCACGATGTCCTCTCTAGGTGGCTGAACCACTTAGTTCACATTGCCGAGTGCGAAACTTTGATACGGATCAAATCTGGCAGATGACCAGACGTCAAAAGCCCCGCTACGAGGCGGGGCCTTTTCAACACTCGACGCGACAAGATCAGTTGGTGCAGCGCTTCTCAGCGTCTTCAATCGCTGCGGTAAAGCCCAGCAGCGAGAAGGTGTCTTTCGTCTGCGTACCGCGCTCGGACCGGGCGGTCAGAACAGCCTCGGTTCCGCGCTTCAGGGCGGTGATGATCTTGGCATCATCCGCATCCGATGCGGCCCAGGCCCATTCGCCTTCTGTGAACAGTTCGAACTCGGTCCCGTCCACATTCAGGTTCACCGTCGAACCCGCAGCAAACGGGTAGCCGCCGGTAAAGGTCAATTGGCCTTTCACCTCCGCATTCGGGCGATAGAAGACAAACAGAAGGATATCGCTGCGCCGTACGGAAACCACACGTCCTCCGCGGGTGTTTACGGTTTCCTTGGGCGCCGAGACGCTCCAGCATTCGGTGGGATCGTCTTCGACAAAAACGCTCCAATCCGTTTTTGCAGCAACGCGGTTGGTGCTTGTCGCCTGTTGGGCGATTGCAGATGTTGCTGCGATGCCTGCCACACACAGGCCCGCTATTGTGCGAACGAGCATTGATCCCATTTGTCCAGCCTCCTAGCTCGACCCTTACCTCATACCCATCGGACACGTCTGCGAACCCTGCCGGTTCGTCTATTCGTTTGCGTCTTCCGATGATTGCCGACATACACACACTAACGCAGATTTCGCCACAGGCGAAAGGGCGATTGGCAGAATTTTGCGCATAAATTTCGGAGGTCGAGATGACGCAGCCCGTACCCATGACAGAACTTTGGCGCGGCCCTCTGCTGGAAAGTCTGCATCTGGGTCATGCGGTTATTTGCGATGACACGGGCCACATCGTGCGCAGTTGGGGCGACCCGCAATCCGTCATATACCCGCGGTCATCGGCCAAGATGATTCAAGCGCTTCCGTTGGTCACATCAGGGGCAGCGGCGAAATACGGGCTGACCAGCGAACACCTCGCGTTGGCCTGCGCCTCGCATAACGGGGCGGCGATCCATACAGATCGCGTGACGGCGTGGCTGGACCATCTGGGGTTGAACGAGCACGATCTGCGTTGCGGCCCACAGGAGCCCGCCGACACCGCCGCGCGCGACCGGCTGATTTTGGCGGACGACACGCCTTGCCAGATCCACAACAACTGTTCCGGCAAGCATTGCGGCTTTCTGACTCTGGCACAGCATATGGGCGCCGGGCCGGAATACCTTGAAATTGATCATCCGGTGCAACAAGCCTGCCTGTCTGCCGTCGAAGAAACAACGGCCGAGACCAGCCCGGCATACGGCATCGATGGCTGTTCCGCCCCGAATTTCGCCACATCGCTTTTCGGTTTGGCACGTTCGATGGCTTGGTTTGCTTCAGCCGCAGACCGGTCCGACCGTTCCAGCGATGCAGCGATGCAGCTGGTGGCCGCGATGGTGAAACACCCGGAACTTGTTGCCGGTGAGACCCGGGCCTGCACCGAACTGATGCGCGCGATGAACGGACGTGTAGCCATCAAAACCGGGGCCGAGGCCGTGTTCGTGGCCATCATCCCGGAAAAACGCATGGGTGTTGCGCTGAAGATCACCGATGGCACCACCCGCGCCAGCGAATGCGCGATTGCCGCCATTCTTGTCAGCCTTGGCGTGCTGGAGGCCGATCACCCGGCCACCCGCAAATTCATGAACGCCACGCAATACAGCCGGCGCGGGCTGGAATGCGGCGTGATCAAACCTGCGACGGGTTTCCCCGACTAAGGTCCTCACATCTCGATTTCGTGGATTTCGGCCACTTCAACCGAGCCTGTGCCGTTGACGACCATCGGGCAGCCCTTGGCCATCTCGGTCGCAGCGTCGATATTGTCAGCTTTGATCACCGTGAAGCCCGAGGCCGGGTTTGCGCCGCCGTTATCGACCACTCCGTTGTTGCTGACTGTGTAAGACTGCCCCACCGGGTTTCCGGGGATATCGAGGGCGTCGCCCATATCCTGAAACCAGGCACTCCAGGCGGCCATGGTCGCCTCGATCTCGGCGGGGTCGGTCGGGGTGTGACCCCCGTGATAGACAAACAGAAACTTGGGCATATCGCTCCTCCGTGACAAAAACCTAAGTGCAAAGTGCTTCGAGTTTGCGCAGCGAAGACGTCCAACCCTGAGTGTGGTTCGCAGCTGCTTCAGCATCGGCCAGTTCACGGTGGTCCAGCACAAGGCGGGCACCGTTTTCGGTTGCGGCAACGGAAAGGGTCACGTGGCTTTCGGCACCGCGTTGATCCTGATCGTCATGCCAACCCCATGTAAAACCCACTGATTTAGGCGGGTCGACATGCGTCACGTGGCCCGAGACCTTGTATTGCTGGCCCTCGCCATTCTCCATCACCGAGTACCAAGGACCGGTGCGCGAGAAATCCAGGTTGTGGTCCGGCACGTGCATCCCTTCGGGCCCCCACCACTGAAGCAATCTGGTGCCGTCACTGATCCAAGCAAACAGTTCTTCGGGGCTGACGGGGAATTCCCGTTCCAGTTTCAGGTCGGCCATGAATTCTCCCTTTCTATTATTTCACTCAGACGATCCAGGCTGCCTTCCCAGAATTGCCGCTTGGAAATCGTCCAGTCGGCAATCGCCCGCAATCCTTCGGATCGGATGGAATACATGCGCTGGGTTCCTTGCACGCGCTGCTGCACCAACCCGGCCTCGCGCAGCACCTTGAGGTGGCGCGAAATCGCCGCGCCGGACATGCCGCGCCCTTCGATCAGATCACCGGCAGGCAGTTCGCCCTGCTCCATCAGTTGCTCGACAATCGAGAACCGGGTGGCATCGGACAAAGCGGAAAACGTGGTCAGAAGTGTGTTCATACCCCTTATTTAACACAAATGTTAAATAAAAGATAGCCCTGATCAGCCGCCTACGAAATCGGCGCGGCAATAGCCTTGCAGGTAAAGCAGTGCCGTCAGGTCGCCGTGATTCACCCGCACATCACATTGGGCGGCCACCGACGGTTTGGCATGAAGGGCAACCCCGGTCCCGGCCCGGCCAAGCATTCCAAGGTCATTGGCCCCGTCACCCACGGCGATCACGTCACTTTCCGACAGGCCCCGACGCGTTGAAATCTGCGCCAGCGCTTCGACCTTGGCCTGACGCCCCAGAATTGGACGCGCGACGTCTCCGGTCAGCTTGCCATCTTCCGCCAGCAAAGTGTTGGCGCGGTTTTCATCGAACCCCAAAAGCTCTGCCACCCGGGCGGTAAAGGCCGTAAAGCCACCGGATACCAATGCTGTATAGGCCCCGTTGGCCCGCATCGTCGCCAGCAATTCCCTGCCTCCGGGCATCAGGGTGATCCGTTCCCGCAGAACTTTGCCGATGACGCGTTCATCCAGATTTTTCAGCAAACCAACCCGCTCGATCAGGGCGCCTTCGAAATCAAGCTCTCCGTTCATGGCACGGGCCGTTATGTCCTTGACCCGGTCGCCGACGCCGGCCTCATCCGCCAGTTCATCGATACATTCCTGCTGGATCATCGTGCTGTCCATATCGGCCAGCAGCATCTGTTTGCGCCGTCCTTGCGCAGGTTGCACGATCAGGTCCACCCCCATCCCTTGCAGGTCTGCCCAAACGTCCCAGCGATTGTCGGGGATGGCGTTCAACTCGAACTCTGCCGCCTCATCCGGGTTGAGCCAGAGGATGTCCCCGCCACCCCACGCATTGCGCAATGACTCGGGCAATGCGCTGTCCAGCGAAGGCGCTGCCGGATTGGTCAGCAAAGTGGCGACATACATCTTCAATCTCCAAATTTCTTGGCCGGGCGAGGTGATCTAGGGGGTCAACGGCAAACGGCCTTGATCGGTCAATTCCCAGCAGGTCTGCCCTTCGAACACCGCGACACCCACCGGACGCCCATATCCGGCACCTGTGTCCAGATTGACGCGATTTCCATAATGCGTTGCCCGGTCTACCGGAGTGTGGCCATGCACGATCAGCTTGGGATGCGGGCCCCGATGAGCATGAAAATCCTGCCTGATCCAGACCAGGTCGTTGTCCCGCTGCGCGTTGAGCGGTACGCCCGGGCGAATGCCTGCGTGAACAAAGGCAAGCTGGGGCGTCTGATGCATCAGAACCAGATCCCGCAAAAAGGTCAGGTGCGATTTCGGCACCGCCGCCTGCGCCATCCGATGCAGATCTTCCAGACGAATCTGGCCTTCGAATTCCACGCCATAACTGCGCAGGGTCTCGACCCCACCCAGCCTTTCATGCAGCCAATGATAACCGACAAGCAAATGCGGATCGTGACGCGGCGTATCCTCCATGAACCAGGCGAACATGCGGTCATGGTTGCCCAGCAGAGTGACCCAGTTCAGGCCCGCATCGCGCCCGGCAATCAGACGCTCGATCAGCCCGCGGCTGTCCGGGCCGCGATCCACGTAATCACCCAGAAACACGATCTGGGCATCCGGGCCGCCATCGCCCCGGATCAGAGACAGCGCGCGTTCCAGCTCGGCCACCTGCCCGTGCAGATCACCAACAACGTAGACAGGCTGTGTCATAGATCCTCCGACGGTAAGGTTCAGCTCGCTTGTGCCGCAGATTGCAGGCTGAGAAAACAAAGGACCCGGGCCTTCGGTCAACCGGGTCCTGAACTGTTTCTCAAACTCAACAGGCCACGTCAGGTGACATCAAATTCCAGCGGCTTGATCTGCGTGAACAGACCCGTTTCCGCCAGCTTGGCGCGTGCCTCGGCCGGAACCGGTTCGTCGACATAAAGCAACGCAATCGCTTCTCCGCCGGCCTCGGATCGACCAAGGGTAAAGTTCGCGATGTTGACGTTGTTCTCGCCCATGGTCTGCCCCAAAGCACCGATGATGCCCGGCACGTCTTCGTTGGTGGTGTAGAGCATATGGGCACCGACCTCGGCGTCGATATTGATGCCCTTGATCTGGATGAACCGCGGTTTGCCGTCGCTGAACACGGTGCCGCCGATGGAACGCTCGCGCTTGTCGGTCACAACGGTGACTTTGATATAACCTTCGAAGGCACCCGATTTGTCCTGATTGGTGGTCGAGATCTTGATCCCACGTTCCTTGGCGACAACCGGGGCCGACACCATGTTCACCTCGGGGTTGAACTTTTTCATGATCCCGGCGACCACCGAGCAGTTCAACGCCGCCAGATTCATTTCAGCGGCCACACCATCATACAGGATATTGATCGCCTTGACCGGCTCATCCGTCATCTGGCCGATGAAGCTGCCCAGATGGCCGGCCAGCTTGATCCACGGCCCCATCACCTTGGCTTCTTCCGCCGTCACACTAGGCATGTTCAAAGCGTTCTCGACCGCACCTGTCAGCAGATAGTTCGAGATCTGCTCGGCCACTTGCAGCGCCACATTCTCCTGCGCTTCGGTCGTTGCCGCGCCAAGATGCGGCGTGCAGACCACGTTGGGCAGGTTGAACAGGGGGTTGTCCTTGGCGGGTTCTTCACTGAACACGTCAAACGCGGCGCCCGCAACGTGACCGGATTGCAGCGCCTCGGCCAAGGCCTCCTCATCCACCAGACCGCCCCGAGCACAGTTGATGATGCGCACGCCTTTCTTGGTTTTGGCAAGGTTTTCACGGCTCAGAATATTGCGGGTCTGATCCGTCAGCGGCACGTGCAGGGTGATGAAGTCGGCGCGGGACAGCAACTCGTCCAGCTCAACCTTTTCCACGCCCATCTTGGCGGCTTTCTCTTCGCCCAGATAGGGATCATAGGCGATGACTTTCATCTTCAGGCCAAGCGCGCGCTCGCACACGATGCCACCGATGTTCCCCGCACCAATGACGCCGAGCGTCTTGTTGGTCAGCTCGATCCCCATGAACTTGGACTTTTCCCACTTGCCCGCATGGGTCGAAGTGCTGGCCTCGGGGATCTGCCGCGCCACGGCAAACATCATCGCAATGGCGTGTTCGGCAGTGGTGATCATATTGCCGAATGGCGTGTTCATCACGATCACACCTTTTTTCGACGCCGCTTCCTTGTCGATATTGTCAGTGCCGATTCCGGCGCGGCCGATCACCTTCAGCTTGTCGGCTTTTTCCAGAATGGTCGGCGTGACCTTGGTGGCCGAGCGGATGGCAAGACCGTCATACTGGCCGATCACCTCGGCCAACTTGTCCTTGTCCTTGCCCAGATCGGGCATGAAATCCACGTCGATGCCGCGATCACGGAAAATCTGAACGGCGGTTTCGCTGAGTTTGTCGGAAACGAGTACTTTGGGAGCCATGTTTGTGGTCCTTGAATGTATTGAGAGGTCCGGGCCGATGCGGCCCGGTAAAGATGGGATGCGATCAGGCGGCTTCTGTTTGCGCCGCGATTTCGGCCTCGAAGGCCCATGCCAGCCAAGGCAGCATCGCTTCGATATCCGAGGTCTCGACCGTACCGCCGCACCAGATCCGCAAGCCCGCAGGCGCGTCGCGATAGGCCCCGATGTCCAGCGCGACATTCTCGGATTCCAGCCGTTTGGCCACAGCCTTGGCAAAGCTTGCGCCGTCCTGAATTCGGGCATCGGTGAATTTCAGACAGACGGATGTGTTCGACCGCGTCGCTGCGTCTTCGGCCAGGTTTTCGATCCAGTCGTTCCGGTCGCAGAACGCATGCACGGCATCGGCATTGGCGTTCGCGCGGGCAATAAGGCCCTTCAGACCGCCCACCGAGCGCGCCCAATCCAGTGCAAACAGATAATCCTCAACCGCCAGCATCGACGGCGTGTTGATCGTCGCCCCCGTGAAGATGCCTTCGATCAGCTTGCCACCCTTGGTCAGGCGGAAGATTTTCGGCAGCGGCCATGCAGGGGTGTAGCTCTCCAGACGTTCAACGGCGCGCGGCGACAGGATCAGCATCCCATGCGCGGCCTCACCGCCCAGAACCTTCTGCCAGCTGAAGGTGGTCACATCCAGCTTGTCCCAGGGCAGGTCCATCGCAAAGGCAGCCGAGGTTGCGTCGCAGATCGTCAGACCCTGACGATCATCGGCGATCCAGTCGCCATTCGGCACGCGCACGCCCGAAGTCGTGCCATTCCAGGTAAATACGACGTCATTGGCGAAATCGACCGATGCCAGATCCACGATCTGTCCGTAATCGGCGGTCTTCACCTCGGCGTCGATCTTAAGCTGCTTGACCACATCGGTCACCCAACCGGACCCAAAGCTTTCCCACGCCAGCATCTCGACCTTGCGTTCGCCCAATAGCGACCAAAGAGCCATCTCAACCGCGCCCGTGTCCGAGGCGGGAACAATGCCGATCCTGTAATCTGCCGGAATGCCCAGCACCTCGCGCGTGCCTTCGATGGCCGCTTTCAGCTTGTCCTTGCCAACGGCGGCACGGTGCGAGCGTCCCAAGGCGGCATCGGCCAGTTTGGTCAGATCAAATGTGGGGGGTTTGGCGCAAGGGCCCGAGGAGAAACGCGGATTGGCCGGCCGCGTCGCCGGTTTTTGAGTGCTCATCTGTATTACCCTTCCAGATACACGCCCCTCGTTGGGGAGGGGTGTCCCACGCACAGAGCTATGGGCCCTTCGCACCCGCAGCAAGCGAAAAAGACGCTTCGCTGGGTAAAAACGACATCCCAAAAGGGCTCAAATCAGAACATGAGTTTCCGATTGGCGAAAAACCCCGCCGAAACTCGGCGGGGTTTTTTGATGTTATTCCGCGGCGTCTTCGTATGCGTCCATTGGGGGGCATGTGCAGACGAGGTTTC
>NZ_WQDM01000011.1:0-122916 GCF_013033125.1 Ruegeria sp. HKCCA4008 | reverse complement strand
TTTTTTGCCGAAAACCGATCCCGTAACAAAAGAAACGTCTTGAAAAACAGGTGTTAAGTTGAGAGTAGAAACCTCTATTTACTGGCAAAGGTTGTTTGATCGTGTCCATCACTCCTGTTCTTCTCTGCGGCGGTTCCGGCACCCGCCTTTGGCCGCTGTCCCGGAAACCCTATCCAGAGCAGTGAATTGAAATCAGCACTACCTGATCATTGAGGGACAGGCGGATTGCCACTGGGAGATCTCGATATGTCCGACATACCGGCTGGGCAAGATAGGCGCACGTTCTTTTTCGATATATCAAGTTTGATCGGCTATGTGAGCAAGATCGACCGGTATTCCGGAATCCAGCGGGTCGTTGTGACGATGATCGTTGAAATGTCCAGGCTTGTGGATGCCGACCGGCTGTACCTGTCCTGGAGAGACAGAAAATCCGGACACTATCTGTGTTTGCCATTCTCACAGATCGGAGCTGAAGCATTCGCCTCGCCTGAAAGCATGCGCCGGATCTTTCGCCCGTCCGTGGCTCGGCGTGACAACCTGCCCCCTTTGAAAAAATATCGCACGAAACCAGTGAAGTATTATCTTCAGCGGGCTTGGTTGGATGTGGCGGCTCGTTTGGGGCATGATCGGCGTTTCCATAAATACAATATGTCCGCCAAGATGTGGCGCGACGCGCGAAAGGGCCGCAAGCAGGTAAAACAGCAGACCCTTAGCCCGGTGGAGTTCTCATCGCGCGCGCGCGCAGGTGATCATTTGGTGCTGCTCGACAGCGCATGGTTCTCGGAACAGATTGATATTTTTCTGCAAGCCCACAAGGCAGAGCTTGTGGTTCACTCCATGGTGTATGATCTGATCCCCATTGTCGCCCCGCACACGTGTGATGGAATGGGTCCGGCCAATTTCTACCAGTGGCTCTTGCGATCTCAGGAATACACGGATCATTATCTGGCAATTTCACAGGCAACCCTCAGGGATCTGAAAGATTTCTTTTCCGCACATGGTGTCGATACCCCTGCCACTGTAGTGCCATTGGCACAGGCCGCCTTGCCGTCGGGGGCCGATATGGGCCTGCAGAAGCAGGTGATTGGACCTCTATCGACAAATATTGCCACCGCAGCCTATCCGGGATTACGAGAATTGATCACGTTGGATGACAGCTTGCGCCATGTTGTTGCCAACCCTTTTGTTTTGTGTGTCGGAACCATAGAGGCGCGCAAGAATGCCTGGCGCATTGCCATGGCCTGGAAGGCCCTGTTGGACCAAGGATATGTGAATCTGCCCAAGCTTGTCTTTGCCGGACGTCGGGGCTGGTTGCGGCAGGACTTTGAAGACCTGTTGGAAGCAACCGGTAATGTCTACGGCTACGTCCGGGTTATTGACGGGCCCTCTGACGAAGAGCTCGACATGCTTTACAGCCATTGCCAGTTCTCCATCATGGCCAGCCTGTATGAAGGGTGGGGATTGCCGGTGGGCGAAGCGCTGGCTTATGGCAAGACAGCTGTGGTCGCGAACAATTCCTCGCTGCCCGAGGTCGGAGAGGATCTGGTGGAATATTGCGATGCGACCGAGGTTTCCAGCATTGCAGAAGCTGTCAAGCGTCTGATGGATGACGATCATCGTGCCGCGCTCGAGGCCAAAATCACCGCTGCTAATCTGCGCGACTGGGCCGATGTCGCCCGCGATCTTCATGCTGCCATAGGCCTATTTTCCTGAGCTTTCAAGCCGGGGGTACCACTGCTCGAACTTGGCACAGAGGGTTCCGTCGAGAGTGCGGGATTTAGGCGCAGGACCCATTGATTTCTGCCGTGCCGCATGATTCATCGCACCGAAAACGAGCGGTGGACATGTCTGACCTTTTTTGACTGACGGACGCGCAGATGGCGCGTCTTGAGCCCTTCTTTCCGAAGTTTCACGGCAAGCCACGCGTTGATGATCGGTGTGTATTAAGCGGGATTGCCTTCATCGATTGCAATGGTTTACGGTGGTGCGATGCCCCTTCGGCCTACGGCCCGCACAGGACGCTGTACAACCGTTGGAAGCGGTGGAGGTGAGTGGCTGAACGCCACCGGTCCGAGAGAAGCCACGAACAGGGCATCCTTGCCGAGATGCTGATTGGTTTGGCCGCTGATCATGGTGAGGAGAAGGCGGTCATGATCGACGCAACATTTCTCAAAGCCCATCGCACGGCGTCCAGCCTTGCGGTGGAAAAGGGGGACGTGGCCGTCTGATTGGTCGCACCAGGGCGGTATAAACACAAAGCTGCACGCCGTCTGCGACAGCCAAGGGCGACCTCTGAACCTCTTTGTGACTGCCGGACAGGTCAGTGATTAATTGGCGCACGTGCTCTCGTTGGCTGCCCTCGTCATATACCGGCTATGAGTCCTGAGCCTAGCGCCACATCAGGAGATCTTTGAATTGCCAATCTGACCCAGATAGATATTCGATGATTTCATCGACTGAGATATCTTTTTCATCCCCCAGTTGGCGGTTGGGAAAACTTTCAAATCGTGCCCGGAGCGCATCCATGTCGAAATCTGGTTTTTCGATGCGCCAGATCTCGATCAAGGCGACATCGATCCGTTCCCAGATCTCCATGGGTGTCCGTGTTATGATAACTTCGTCAAAACCCTGCGTGTCCGATTTCCAGGCCAAGGCTTGTTTATGACTTACATGTTCGGCCATCCATTTCTGAGTATCATGCTGGCTGACGCGCACTTTTTCAAAGCTGCGCGCGCGCATGGCATCCTCATTCAAAGAGTAATTCCCGATGTTTTGCATGTCGCGATAGAATTCCACTATGCCATCTTCGCGGCCAAGGGCTGCGTTGAAAAACGTTACGCGATCGGAGAACGGGGCAAGATTGAATTTTAGAGCCGCAAAGTTGTGATGGTCTGGCTCCACGCAAAGCGCATGCTCAATCTGATCGGACAGGACCTGAATTTGCCGGCTGAACATACCGATATTAGCGCCAATATCGAGCAGCGTATAGCGTCGGCCCTCTTTGAGGTGCCCAGCAAAGGCAGCGAGGTTTTCATATTCCCAACGCGCATCTGCAATGATGGCCGGGCTCATTGTCTTGTCATCCGGGACAAGCAGCCCCTGTCCCGCAGCCCCCAACGGGCCGTCTTTTTTCAGGGTAAAAAGAAGCCCGGTTCGGTCCAAAGTGTCATGCATGCTGTCTGGCAAGTCGCCCATGGCATTTATATTGCGGTTTTGTGCCGCCAGCGTTTTTTGTGTCTCATCCAGATCATAGGCCAAAGATCGGAACAGCGATGTGCCATGGCGATTATGGCTGAGCTCTATGGTTTCCCAATCATCGGGCAAATTGCCGAAACAGGCCACGATCAGCCCGTCTCCGCTGAAGGATTCATGTACGTCATGTTCCGCGACAATGCGGGCCCCGGATTTTTGCAGGATATCGATGCATTTCTGGTGCGTCAGGGGGTCACCGCTGATCTGATGGGCATGAGTGGAGACACAGACCCATCCGATTTTACCTTCCGAAAACAACAGCTTGCAGCTTTCCAGAACGGCAACCTCATGGCCTTGAATGTCGCAATGCAAGAGATCGAGATAGTCCCATTTTTCTGCGGACATCAGATGGGCAACCGAATAGCAGGTGCTGCGCATCTCACCGCTCGCCTCACCGAAAAAGGGCATGTCTTCGGCGAATTGAGGCCCTGCAAAGCCGGAAAGGAATTTGGGTGTCAGCCCATTGAGAGCGGCATTGGCCTGACCAACGACCAGATGTGCCGGTTCCGGCTCAAGAACCACCGCTTTGCGATCGGGGCTTTGGTTGAGGAACCACAGGCTGTAATAGGCCCAAAATCCGCCCAACTCTATCATTCGAGCCGAGGCGGGCAGTCTTTTGACAACCTCGTGGAAGACTCGTTCTTCTTGAGGTTCGTGGTGTCCTTTCGCCGCGCGGATGAGATTGCTCATCCACGCTCCGTAATAGCCACCGCATAGCACACGCAGCCCATTATGCATGATCTGGATGCTGCTGCCGTTTTCATCCTCATAGATGGCACCAGCATCGCTGACTTTTGGAATGGCATTTGCATCAGAGCATTGCAAAGCCATGGCAACGCGCTCCTCAAAAGATGCCACCGATGGCGGATATTTCATGCGAATACTCCCGAAATTTGCTTACCTGTTGTGTTTGCCGAGTTGCTTTGGAGTGTCAATAGAGACCCCCGGCAAACCCAACGCAGCGGAAGTCTCGTCAAGGTGCGATGCAGCAAGTTCCTTTGAAAATAAGTGTTCCGCGCGGCCAGTTGGGCGAATGTGAGTGCTATCCGTTCCAGGTAAGTGGATTATCCAAATCAGCCATCAGCGGGGCGGCAGCGTCCTTATCGCTCAGGACCGGTGCACCCGTTAGCGGCCAGTCGATTCCCAGGTTCGGATCGTCCCAGCGCACCGCGCGGTCGTGAGCAGCCTCATCTGACTGGTCCAAATTGATTGTTATTGCATTGTCGGCCTGCGCGCAAACACATCTTCGGGCGTGTCGGTTAAGCAGTTTTCAAGCGGCAGCAAGGCGCTTGAGTTTTGCGCCGGATCTATGCTGCTGCGATACAAATGCGCAAGGCAGACTGCTTCGGACTTGGCCTTGAGAGGAGCGATCAGATGCTCTGCGATGCTCGGCGCGGGATGCTCTAGCGCTCTGGGCAGGCCGAAGAAACAAATCGCAACAGATTTCTTGGTCATGATGGCAATAGTCTTGCAGCCGGTCTTGGCTGCATGTTCAACAGATCTGCCCATGGGCGCTTTGGGCCGAGCCTTGTAAGGGACGGGACGTAGGGCTGAGCGGAACGAAATGCCCTCATAAAGAATTTCCGCACAAATACCCCTCAACATCAGTTTTGAAAAACCATTTATAATCAGCATATTGAGATGCACGGTCGATCTTTTAGCGGCATAATGAACGCATGAACGGCTCAAAAAAGCACCGTGCGAAACATAACACAAAACACTGATCGTTTCGCGCATGAGTTTTGCAACGGATTTTTCCCATGATTTCAATCATGCTGCCCCACCATGCGGAACGACAGATTTTTGGGACCCCCACTTTCGCATGGCAGTTTTGAGGCCGTTGTCAGCCTCTTATGACGGGATGCCGTTCCGCTCAACCCCACGTCCCGAAAAGGCGAACGCAAGCCTGTCGTAACACCCAAAAAAGCTGGAGCAGGCCAGAGCTCATTTAAGTGGCGGATTGACCGTCCGAGAGGCCGCAGCGCGCCTGAAAATCAGCAAAACCAGCCGCCACAACGTTCTCAGAGACCAGAAATCCGACTGAAAACGCGGATGTTCCCGTAAAGTTCGCGCAAGTCAGGCAATATAGCCACTTTTATGCAGTGACCCCAAAACCAAAAAGCTCTAAAGCCGCTTTATTCATTTAAAAAGAGACAAGGATACCTTCCGTGCGTTGGTTCAAAACCAAAAAGAACACTCCAGGGGCGGCCCCGCAGTCACTGGCCATGTCAAAACCCTTGCCCCCCAAGGCTGCGAAGGCACCAGAGTTCATTACACGGGCTCAAGCCTATAAAGAGCAACTGGAAACAGCCAAGAACTTTGATGAACTCAGTGCACTGTGGAAGAAATTCAGCTTTGCCTACACCATGCAGACGGATGATCCCTTCTCGGATGCATATCGCCAAGAGGTCACGGAGCTTTATCAAAAACTCGTCGACACGCCCTATGATGTTCAGAATGAATTGACGTCTTCACATCTTTCGGATGAGGCTTTTGCCCGTGGCTTTCCATGGACATCAGACAATCTGGGCGTCGTGGCGCATGAGATCGGCAAGGCGGTCCAAGGGTTTCGCGTTATCGCACAGCACGCTCCTCATGCCAAAAGCATCATAGAATTTGGGGCTGGTTGGGGCAATACGGCCATTCCAATGGCGCGGGCCGGCATGGATGTCTGTGCAGTTGATATCGACCAAGCTTTTTTGAAACGCATTGCCAATGAAGCAAAAGCGCTGTCCGCGCCCCTGCGCACTTATCATGCCGATTTCCTCGAAGCGGCGAGCAACCCCGGACAACGCTATGATGTGGCGCTGTTTTCATCGAGTTTTCACCACTGTCTCGAATTTCAGGACCTGCTTACCCACATCCGTGAGAATGTGTTGACAGAAAACGGTGTTATCGCCTTTTTTGCAGAGCCGATTTCCAACGGTTTTTCTTTCCCTTGGGGGCTGCGCTATGACGGGGAGGCTGTCTGGGCAATCACATGCAACAAATGGCTGGAACTGGGCTTTCGTGAAGACTTCTTTCTGGATCTCCTCAAACGTACGGAACTGCAGGGTGAAATGGTCCCCGACACCACAGGCCTTATGGGGCCAGCATGGCTTGCCCGCCCAATCTGATCTTTATCTCGGCAGTCTATAAGCGTTAGAGAGCGCTTGATAGGCTGCCGAGTGCATCCACTTTCTGAAAGATGCGCGAGGTTGACCACTGCGCTCCAGAACAATTCTGCGGGCGATAGAGCGAATGCGCCCTGAAGAGTGAAAAAGCAGGTTGGCCACAAATTTTTTCGGCTCTCCACTGACTTTGAAAAAGACAACCTCCATCATCCCACGAGAGGCCTGATAGGCGGCATCGGCCTCCAACTGTTTGCGTAGCGCCGAAAGCTCATTCATCAGTTCTGCATTCTGCGCTTCCATCTGGCGTTCGCGGATAGCTGCGGCGGTGATCTGTTGCTGCAATTCGGCAATTTGATTGCGGCGCTGCTCTGCCTCGACCATCGCCGTTTGCTGCGTCACACTCATGTAATCGTCAAATAAATTCGGCGGATAGGCAAAGGCCGGGACAAGACGATCATAATGTTCTGCCGCCAAATAATAGCGGTTCAAACCATCGCAATAGACATAGCGATAATCCGCCTCGGTCAACTGATGTTCCCAAAGGTGATGATTGGTCACCTGGGACATTGGCTCCATCGCTTCGATCAAGATGATCCAAGGCCGGAAGCGGCCCCAGTCATTGCCACGAAGGGCCTGGGCCTCATGGCCCTCCACATCGATTTTCAGGAAATGGATGTCGGACACATCACCCATATGGGCGTCACATAGATCGGTCAGAGTCGTCATCGGTGCCACAACAGTTTGTTTTTCAAACCCCGCCTCGACATGATTGGCAGCAATCTCGTCAGATGCCGTAGACAAACCGGCATTGCTCAAGATGTTGAGGCTCGCCTCTCCCTTGCTGTCACCAATCACAACGCCAAGGTTCGTGTCACGAATCCGCTCTTTGTTGAGCTCCTTCAAAAGCCTTGGATTGGGCTCCACATTAATTCCGCTCCAGCCGCGTTCATAAAATGCCAATGTGACACTATGAAAGCTCGGCCAGGCGGCACCAAGATCAATATAGAACCCCTTTTCGACATCCTTGAGGGCGCGCCAAAGAATGAGGTCTTCAAAATTCTGAGCATAGGAAACAAAAGTCATATCACCGCCTTCATGTGACGCCGCATTCTATCAATCAAATAGCTTTGCAGAGCAAAATGTAGTGTTCGCCGATATGTCCGAATTCCGGTCGATCTACGATACTGGGCCAGTAGTACCCAATCTCCGGCACAGCTTCATCCAGCACGGTGACCTCAAAACCAGCCTCTTCCAACTGCTTGACCAACTCGTCGCGCCCGAAAATCCGCATTTCGAGCACCGTGCCTGGGCCACCGTGGAAAACAACATGTTCATCATAAACCTGATAACTGCCATCGCTCTTTTTTGAGACAACCAGCCAGTCTTCCCCCATCTGGCATGTTGCAAAATCAACCATGCCCGGGAAGTGCTCGATTGTCTTTGGCGCATCACCAAACGGGGTCGAAAAGACAAGATGGCCGCCCGTTTTGAGCATCTTGCGCATGTTCGTGAACCCAGGCTCCAAAGGCTGCAGCACATGTTCAAAGACTTCGGTGCAGATCAGGAAATCACTACCTTGATAGTTTTGCCAATGCGTCTGTGAAACCACATCAAGGAATGGCTCTTGGTGAAAGAACGTATTGGTGAAGTCGAATTTCTCCGAAAGGACCCGCGCATATCCCTCCCACTCGCTCATTCCGATCCCTTTCACATGAGGGTCGGACGTAAACTGTTTGAGCGGAAGCGACTGCTTCATCAGGCCGAGGCTGAGAGCGTGAATAATCCCGCGAAAACGCGGCGTGGATCCGCAGCCGGAACAATTTGGGGCCTCTCGGTGAAAGGTGCCTGCAGCCTGGGTATTAGACCGACCACAGATATTGCAAGCAAAGGAGATTTGGTGGTCTGGAGAGAAGTCCGTTTTCATATGGCACCTGATAGTAACTAGCGCGTGCTGACAGAAGCATGTGCGGATGAGGTTTCAAAGCGCTGGGATGCTTTCTTTTCCATTGACACCAAAACATCGGCAAAACGTGCTTCAAAAGCCGCAAAAGAATAAAGCTGGGCTCGGGCCTGCGCATTGTCACGCAATTCGGTCAACTTATCCTCCGAATAGGACAGAAGCGCGCGCGTGATCTGCACAAGCTCTTCCCGGGAGCCATAATGGAACCCCGATATGCCGTCCTCAACAATCGTGGACGGCCCTCCATTGTTGACCACGACCGGGATGACCCTTGCTGACATCGCCTCTACGACACTGATGCCGAAATGCTCACAATGCTCAGGCCACTTTTTGACATCAACACCAAGACCCGCCCCATGCCAATAGATCGACGCGCGCTGCAAAAGCCCCGACAGGACAGAAACAGGGGCGTCGATATGGAATGAAACCGGCAGATCCCGAGCCATCTGTCGGCAATTGGCCAGATAGTCGCGATGGATCGGTTCGGGATGCAAAGAGCCAACAAGATCAAGGCTTGTATCTGCTCCCAGCTCGGACAGAGCCTTCATGGCCTTGACCATCTCATCCTGACGTTTGCAATGATCTCCGATAAAGAAACGGCCAATTCCGAGAATGCCGGATTTTGCCATCTGAGGATCGACCTCGGCAACGATCCCGACCGGTGGGGCCACCACATGAATGGCAGGCTCGGGTGCCTCGAAATGGCGCAACTGTTTGCGGATCTCTTGCTCGACAAATCCCGAATAACAGATCACCGCATCGTAGTCCTTGAGCAAGGATAGATGCTGCCGGGTATGATCTTCGTTGGTTTTGAAGGGAAATTGACAGCAAAACAGATTGATGTGCCCCATAGCGCGCGATGTCGGAACAAGCGAATTTCCCAGACAATAGAACAGATCAAATTGCGCACCCGCCTCTGCCTGGGTATGCGTGATGATGTCGATCCCATCCAGATCAAGGTCGAGTTGATCAAGAACCAGCGATATACGAAGCCGGGAGTAAAGCTCTGGCACAATGAGCGTCAGACCATAGCCCTGCGCGGCCAGCACTTTCATAATGCTGAACAGGTAGCGTTCTCCCCCTCCGGGGATAATATTATAGGGCGTATAGATTCCCGCTGTCTTACGCGCCGAAGCAACCCGGGCCGGCAGCAGTGGAGCAATATAGGATTTGCCGTCATGCACGCCGGTCGTCAGAAAGTTGTGCCAGCGATCAATGAACTTGGCCTGGTTGACCTCAACGATATTGTTAAGCTTGTCTTTAAGGCTCTTGTCAGCTGTCGTGGCATTTTCATGGTGGATGACCTCTGACCTAGGGACGTAATACGTCTTTTTCCCCAAAGTGCCTATCTTCAGGCACAGGTCACAGTCTTCGTAATAGGCAGGTTCATAACGGAAATCGAAACCCAGAACGGCGTAGAAATCCGCTTTGCGCATCAAAACAGTGGCCGCCGAGACGTAGTCGACAACCCGCATTCTATTAAAGCGCGGCTGATCAGGGGACTGGAACTTACCAATCTGAACGGAGAACCCTTCGGGATCGAGAAGCACTCCGGCTTCTTGCAATTCACCGCTTGGATAGATGAACTTGGGGCCTACGCATCCCGCATCGGGATGAGTGTCGAAAACATCGACCAGAGGCGGTAGCCAATCAGGCGTCACGATGACATCATTGTTCAAAAAGAGCAGGTATGTGCCTTTGGCAAATTCCGCTCCGATATTGTTCCCCTCACCAAAAAAGCGATTGATCGCAAGCGGAATAAATTTGTGCGGCCCTTCATAAGCCGCAAGGCGCTTTTGGTTTTCTGGAGAGCTGCCATTGTCAACAACAATAACTTCGTACGGGATGCCTGTCGTGTTTTTCCAAATACTTTTCAGACAGTCGATCGTCATGTCTGGCTTGTTGAGATTCAAAATAATGATCGAAACCAAAGGGGCGTCGCTGCTGTAATCAGAAGCGTTTTGCGGGGAGTCGTCTGACATTTCTGTCTCCGAAAAAATAAGCGCGCTATCTGCAGCACAAAGAGCATTCATTTTTTATTTGCTTGCATCTGAAGTTCGGGCACGAAATGTGGACGAGGAGAACCGTCCTTCTTGAAAACAATTCTTTTGGCATATCCGCGCGCCTTGCCATTGGACTTGAAAAAGGCAACTTTGAACAGCTTTTTGGGTTTTCCGGTTTTGCGGAAAACGATCCGCTTCCAGAGTGTGTCGCGGATAAATGTGTGACTTGGAATAGTTACAGGGCGCACAATCCCGGTTTGCCGCAGGATTTCTCTGATCTGCAGTTGTAGTTGCATTTCTGATTGATGAAAAGCAATTTCCATCTGGCGCATATCAAAGGCATGCTGTCTTTGAAGGGCTTCTACCTTTTCATTCAGCGCCGCGACCTGCCGTGCAAGCTCTTCCATTCTGCCCCCTTGTCCGGACTTGATTTGTGCACCGTGCAGCATGCCTTACACAACCATCCCTGCGAAGCACTCTGTCGCTGTCTTGGCATCCGAAACACTACGTGGGTTCTTATAAAGTTGCAAAATACAAGTGACAAGAGACCAAGCAGACCCCAAGCAAATCACACTATTCCAAGCCTTTACGCCGGCAGAACGTAGAACCCAAACCCGGACCATGACACGGGCCGTACAAACCGATCCAAAATCGCTTTGGCCACCTGTAGGGCTTTGAAACCAGCCCGGCACCGCTCGTTTTTGGAGCCGTGACTTGAGCGACCTTTATTGGCTGACTGATGAGCAGATGGCCAAGCTCACCCCTTTTTTCCAAAGTCGCACGGCAAGCCTCGGGATGATGATAGGCGGGTCTTGAGCAGGATTATCTTTACCAATCGCAATGGGTTGCGCTGGCGAGATGTGCCCAAGAAATACGGTCCACATAAGATGCTCTGTCTGAAGTCAGACAAAAACCGAACCAGAGCCTCCGTTACGAAACTGCTTGCGCTGTCCGGAAAACTCTGACGACGGACAACCCACCGGCTTAGGGTCGCATGATCAAACTGCACGTCCCTCTCCGCCATGATTTCTACAAGGTCGCGGTGCGAGACCCCAAAACGGACGTAGAAATAGACCACGAACAGGATCACAGATCGTGGATAGTGCATACCCTTGAAACTGATCATCAGACATTCCCAAGCGTTGTCGCAAGCCAAGCTCCAGTTGGATCAAAACGCGCGAAGGTGCGGTTTCGTTGCAAAGTTTTAGGTCAGCCAAATAGATCTGCGATCGCTTCAGTTCAGATTGCCAACTCGGAAAATTGACGAAACGGGCAGAGTCCGGGCGTGAACTGGCCTTTACGGATCATGTGCGCAACCTCGATACCCGCCAGAGTCGCTGATGCCGAAGCAAAAGACTTGAAGCCGAGCATCGGGCGGGTTCGTCTCTTGATGAAACGATGGTCCTGTTCCACGATGTTGTTCAAGTATTTCCGCCTGACCATTTCAATTGGGACCGGGCAACCAAAACCTTTTAGCATCTTGTTGATGGCCTTGAGGCCAGCGGTGTTAGCTCCACATTTTGTCAATGACAATCTTTCTCGGAAGGCCGTTGACCTCCAGCATTCGGGCGAAGAACATGGTGGCCGCGGGTTTGTTTCGTCGCGGGGAAAGCATGAAATCAAGCGTCTTGCCGTGCTTGTCGACGGCTCGATAGAGATAGACCCAGTTGCCTTTCACCTTGATGTAAGTCTCGTCCATTCTCCAGGAGCGGTCGCACGGTCCCTTTCGACGACGCGCCGCTTCAGCGATTGCGCCTGCATACCGCGTCACCCAGCGATTCAGCGTCGTGTGATCCACTGCAACGCCTCGCTCATGCATTATCTCTTCTAGATCGCGATATGACACACCGTATCGGACATAGAAGAACACAGCGAAGAGGATTACATCTTTCGGATACTGCGCGCCTTTGAAAGAGATCATAAAAAAGACTTTCGACTTCAATGTTTCGATTTCCATTCACTCGACGCACTTATGGGCGTCAACAGTCAAAAGTTTGCAACAGAGCCTTCGGATGTATCCCCGGCTGCCCCGAAACACACGTCATGGACGAAACCCCTTACTCTCCCTTGTCCGGGCATATGCGGGCACCATGTGCCCCTGCGACCGGAAAGGGTTTTACACAATAGATTACAGACTCCGCGCCTCTGATCTGATATTGTTCAAGGCTGAGCCATACTAAAACATGGCCATCATATGGCAGGTGCGCAGTACGTCAAAGGTATCCTCGACAAAGATACGTCGGGAGGGTGAGTGGATGTACGAAGCAATTGGCCAGCCTGCTGGCGAAGAAAATTTTGAAAGCACTGAAACAGCCGTAACCGACAAGGTTCTCATCGTCACGGGTGGGGCTACGGTTGGCGGCAGCATGGTGGAAAGCAACAGCACCATCGTCGATGCCCTTGGCCGACAATTGGGCATCATGCGCACGTCCTCGGCCATCTGGCAGGATGTGGCGCTGAAGGCGGTCAGCGCCGAAATGCTGTTGGCCCGCACACTTTTCAAGCGGCGGCCGAAATTCCGGCGGGCGCCTTACCGCGCCGCAGTCGAGCGGTATTTTTCATCTCAATCCTATGTCAGCGCTCCTGAACTGACCGAAGTCGTGCTTGCAGGCGATCTGCGCAAGGAAGGGATTGCTTTTGAAGCGACCACTTTCGCCGGGCTTGCTGATGCCGAAACACGCAACCGACTTCTGGGTGAATGCAAATGCGTCTTTGTTTCAAGCACATTGATGCGAGATATGAGCGAGCTCATACCGCTGGTTAAGATGCTGAAACAACCGCATAACAAGGTTGTTGTCGGGGGGGGCCTGGTTTCACTTTTGCATGATGACTGGACACATGTTCCGGGTGCCGATCTTGTCGCCATCGGCTATGGGGAAATGCTTGTTCCCGTATTGGCACGCTGGATCAAAAGCGGCTATCGCGACATTGAACCCCCTGAAAACGGTCGCGTCGTGGAACGTCTGGGCAATACGCTGGTCTACAGCGGCAGCCCATCCGGAAAAAGCCTCGACTGGCTGCCCACTCCGGACTGGAAACTGGCCGAGGCATATCACGGCCGCAGTTTCGAGATGATCAATTATGAATCCGTCCGCGGCTGCCCCTATCGGTGTTCTTTCTGCAATTTCCCCTTCCTGTTCGAAGACACCATGTTCCGGGTCAAATCCGCCCGCAAGATTTTCGACGACTGGATGATCTACGCCAAGGGAGGAGCAAAGATCATCAATTGCATGGACAGCCTGTTCACCATCCCGCCCAAGCGCCTCAAGGAACTGTGCGAGCTGTTGATCGAAGCAGGCAGCCCGGTCGGCTGGACCTGCTATGCGCGCGCGGGTGATCTTGCCAAACCGGGCACCGCAGCGCTGATGAAAGCGGCAGGCTGCCAGCTGGTGCATATCGGATACGAGACCGGCGATCAGGGCGTTTTGGACAACATGAACAAGAAATCCGATGTCGGGCACAATGTTCAGGCGCTGATCAATTGCCGCGAAGCGGGGCTGACAACGGCCATTACATTGATTGTCGGTTTCCCGGGCGAGACAAAAGCCAGCCTGCGCGAAACACTGAAACGTTTGAAGGAAGCGCCGCCGGACCTGTTCTTTGGCGGAGGCTTCAACACCCGCATGGTGTCCATGCCCGTACTGCAACCCGATCAACGGCGGCGTTTCGGGCTTGTCACACAACTCGATCATCTGTCCTCTGCGCCTTACTGGAAGCATGACACCATGTCATGCCGTGACGTACCCAGCGGATTGCGCTGGCTCAACCGCAGCTTGATAGAAGAGAAAGTCGCGCTGGAAGGCAGCCTCTTTTATGAGGGGCTTTTGGGATATGATGCTTCCGACCGCGACGACCTGCTTGATTTTCAGGCCGATCTTGTGGCGACGCTGGGACCGTTGAAATACGGGTTCGATCTGGCCCAACAAGTTCTTCGCGGAATTCTGCATTTCGATGTCTGGCGCAAGCTTCGGCACATAACCCCGGAAACCGAGATGCGAACCCCTCAGATAGACCGTACCCCTGAGCAAATTGAGCAAGCTGGCTGAGTGGGTCAAACCACTTCGACGGTGTTGTCACATTAGCTGGATGTGAAAGATAAGAAACAGTCCCCCTCATTCCCGCGCACTGTCTATTCGCAGTATTTCTCAGGGGACCTGCAAACCGCGCCAGAAAGGAAAAAGATCAGAAACCCAGACTCTTCCATATTTCTCCTTCGACGACCGAGGAGTTTCGTGTAGCCTTGGTGTGTTATTGTATCAAGTTCAGGCACGCATTTTCAATCGGAAGCCCTTGTTTAGCCGTTTGTCTATTGTGCCTGCCTATTTAGTGAGGAGACATTGCGCATGGGTGTTGGCCAGAACATAGCCGCTGAGAATGCGAGCTGGACCTTTGGGGGCAGTGTTCCCGATACGTTTGTAGACCACATCAAATTGTCTGTTCCTCTTTACGAAATGGGTCACGGCCTGATCTGTCAGGTTTCGGACTTCTTCGTCCGCAATGACAGTCTCTGCTATGAAATCGGCACATCGACCGGAGAGTTGATCCGCAAGCTGGCAGAACATAATGCGGGAAAGCCTGACGCACGCTGGATCGGCATCGATGTCGAACCTGAAATGGTGAAGGTCGCCGAAGCGCATTGCGCGGATGTCCCGAACATTTCCATTCTTCATGACGATGCCCGTCATATGGAGATGGAAAAGGCGGACATGATCGTCAGCTATTATACAATGCAGTTCATCCCGCCCCGGTACCGGCAGGAACTGTTCACCAAGATCTACAACACCCTGAACTGGGGCGGGGCGTTTGTCATGTTCGAAAAGGTCCGGGGGCCGGATGCGCGGTTCCAGGATCTTGTGACTCAGCTCTACAACGAATTCAAAATCAGTAACGGATTCTCAAGCGAGGAAATCGTCGAAAAGGCGCGCAGCCTGAAAAGCGTGCTGGAGCCGTTTTCCACCCAGGGCAATCTGGATCTGCTGGGCCGGGCCGGTTTCAAGGATGTGATGAGTATTCAGAAGTATATTTGTTTTGAAGGTTTTCTTGCTATCAAATGATTGCTTAACGCCATGCCGGCAGAGACCGGAGTGGGATAACACCGCTTATGGCCCGATTGATGGAGGCTGCCGAGGACGCTGATGAACGCGCCTGATTTTGATCCCTGTGAAATGGCACTGGAAGACGGGCTGAATGCAATAGTTGCTTGCTTTCAGCACACCGTACTTGCGGCGAAGCTGGTCGCAGAACGGATATGACCGTGTCGGCTCTTTCGGATAAGCCATCTTGGACGGTCGGGGCTTTCCTCCTGTTGATCGCGGCGCTGTTGGTCTGCCTGTCCGTTCTCATAATCAATGGCGGGCCGCTTTATTACTTCGATACCGGCAGTTACATCCGGCAGGGAAATGTGGCCTTGAGCAGTTTCCTTCCGCCGACAGCTGATAGCGTTGCGGCAGGTGTAACCCACAACGCCGATGAGGATAACACCGCAACCGGATCACGGTCACTGATCTATGGCCTCATCATGGCTGCGCTTGTTCGGGTCGATGCCCTGTCCATCCTTCCGGTATTGCATCTGGCTGCCACGCTGCTGGCCGTCTGGATGCTGGCGCGAACCGCTGGCCGGTCGCCGGGTGGAACGCCGAACACAGTCATGATGACCGCAGTGCCTTTGCTGGTGGCAGCCAGCACTTCATTGCCGTTTTATGTCGCCTATATGATGCCGGATATTTTTGCACCGGTGCTGCTGATCGTGATTGCCTCACTGACGGCCTTTGGGCGGATGATGCAAACCTGGGAACTGTTTTTGGTATCCAGTCTGGCCCTGTTCAGCGCCCTTCTGCACCCGTCTCATCTGGCGGTTGCGGCGTTAATGATACCCTTTGTCGCTTTGGCCGCGCTCTGGGGGAAAAGACCACGACGCTGGCGCGCGACAATCTTGATGATGATGGTTCTGGCGCTGGCATTGGCCGAGCGCAAGGCCTTTCAGGTCACCGTGGAAATCGCCACCAACAAAGAGGTCGTCTATACGCCGCATATCACTGCGCGGCTCATCGTTGACGGGCCGGGCATGGATTATCTGGACGAGGTCTGTCCGAATGCCGAAGTGCCCACCTGCGCTCTACACGAAGCGCTGTCGTGGTCAGATGACCCCTACAGGCTGACACCCTCCCATATCATTTTCGAACGCTCGCCCAACCTGGGTTCTTTCCGGCTCATGTCGCCCGAAGATCAGAAACGGGTTGCCCTGTCCCAACGGGAATTCGCCAAGGCGGTTTTCCTGTCCCGGCCCCTTTCCACCTCGTTAGCACTGGCCCGGAACGGCTATCAGCAGGTATTGCGCTATAGCATCGCCATGACGATCACGACGGATGTAGAGCTGGAAAACGCCCGCTGGTTGGCCAGAATGGAAGATATCCGGCCCGATATGTTCCAAGGCGGTTCATTGTCTCAGGACAGGGGCTGGATCGAAACCATCGATATCGTACACGGCGTGATCTATGCCGTCTCTTTTGCCTTTATCGTGTTTATTCTGCTGCGGCCGGGTAGTGTGTCGCGTGACATGAAGCTGTTTGCGCTGTTCATCCTGATCGGAATAGCGGTCAACGCTCTGGTCTGCGGGGGAGTATCACAACCCGCGGATCGTTACGGCGCGCGCGTGATGTGGTTGTTGCCCTTTACGGCGGCCTTTCTTTTCCTTGTTCAGCGCTCAGGCGCTTCGCGTATCATTGCCGGAGATCCTTCGTGAGTTCAGATCAACCCCTTTCCATCAGCGTGGTCATGCCGGCCTACAATGCCGAACATCTGCTGCCGCGCGTTTTGCCGCCATTGATTGAAATGTTGAATACCGGACAGGTGCAGCAGGTTCTGGTGGTGGATGACCAGTCCCCCGACGGCACCGCGGCGCTGGCACGGGAAATGGGCGCAACTGTTCTGACCACGCCCGTCAATGGCGGGCCAGGGGCTGCCCGCAACCTGGCCGCCCAGCAGGCCACGGGCGATATCCTGTGGTTCGTGGATTCCGATGTCATCGCCTGGCCGGACGGGCCGGACCATATTCGCCGGGCGATGTCCGAAGACAATGTGGGCGCCGTGTTCGGATCCTATGATGATGCCCCGGACGGGCAGGCCTGGTTTTCACGCTACAAGAACCTTCTGCACCGCTATCACCATCAACGCGCCCGCCGCGAGGCGCGCACCTTCTGGGCCGGGTGTGGCGCCATCCGGCGCGACGTGTTTCTTGAAGTCGGTGGGTTCGATGTCAAAACCTACGAAGTCCCATCGATCGAAGATATCGAACTGGGCTACCGGATAGCGGCCACCGGTCGCCGTATCCTGGTCGAGCCGCTTTTGCAGGGCAAACACCTGAAGGTCTGGACCATCCGCAACAGCCTGAGCACGGATATCTTCTGCCGCGCCTTGCCCTGGGCCCGGCTGATGATCTCGCGCGAGGGGTTGACCGATGACCTGAACACCTCGATGGCCGAGCGGGCACGGGCCGCAATTGCCGGGCTGTTGCTGCTGTCGCTTCTGGCCCTGCCAGTCTGGCCGGGGGCCTGGCCCCTGCCCCTTTTGTTACTGGCTGCGGCCCTTGTCGCCAATCTGGATCTGGTCCGCGCCATGTCCGGGCATGGCGGACCCTGGTTTGCATTCAAATGCCTGCTCTATCATCAGGTCTATTACGTCTACTCGGCCACCGTCTATGTCTGGTGCCTGTTCGAATATCACGTGCTGGGGCAGAAGCAGAAACTGCGCGTCACGCGAAACTGACAGATCGCGTGACATGGTTGATTAATCGGGCCGGGATCAGAACTGCTTGGCAGGCAGCTGCTCGAACGGCAATTTCTCGATCTGATCGAAACGCGGATTGCTTTCGTGCACATAGAACGAGTCGTAAAGCGAATTGCGCACGAAATGATAGCCGTTGGCAAACAGCAGTTCGTTGAGCTCCGGCGTCGGGCGTTCGATTGTCATCGCCAGGAAGCGGTACTTGTCGAAAGGGAAGTTGCGCAAAATCCGTGTCTCTGACCCTTCGACATCCAGGCTGAAATAGTCGATGTCCTTGGGCGCGTTATAGCGGTCGAACACTTCATCCAGAGGCACAGCTTCTACCGTGACAACTTTGCCTTTCTCACGGAACCTGGCCAGCTTCGCGGCACGGCGCTCGGTCATGTTATCGGCTTCATCCACCAGCAGGCTGCTGCGCTGGCCGTCGATCATGAATTCCAGCTGGCCGGGCTCGGGATCGACCGCCAGCGGGACTGGTGTGGCTGAACGATGATGCCAGTTGATGATCTTGTTGTAATTGACGGGGTTGGGCTCGATCAACAATCCGGTCCAGCCATAATGCTTTTCCAGAGCAAAGGTGTTGGAATCTGAAAACCCGTCCGCAGCACCCAGTTCGACAAAAAAACCATTGCGCTTGCCGTTATAGACTTCGTTGATCACCCACATACCCTGCCCGCGGTCCGAGACCTGTTTGGGCAGGTAACCAAGATTGTTCATGGCAAACCGACGGCTGAAATTCCGGGTGCTGACCACGCCGATATAAGCGAAATAGGCTGGCTTATGGAGGAGCGGATAGGCTTCAACCAGCTTGGTGAGATTCTGCTTCATAAAGTTCTCCACTTAACCGCCCGCTCTTGGCTTTTCGGGCAAAAATATTGTTGCATAGACATCGGCTATCTTAACCCTGCAATTTTCGCGATATCCCACACCGGGTACAGCGTTTCGCGCGTTCCACGTCCGAAAATTATGTCAAATGGCACGTGATAGACACGCGCAATGCTGATCGGAACGTCGGTGTTTCCAAGGTCGCTTTCGTAAGCCGCCCGATCACGCGCCACCAGGATCCGATCTTCGACCACTTCGCCGATCATGATCTCTCCGTCTCGCAGGGGCTCGGATGCAGGACGAATGAAATAGTCCGCGACGCTGTTGTCTGGTGCGGGCATTCCGGCATGCACATAAACCGAGAGCTCACCGGCCATATAACGGTTTTCAAGCTCGGCCTGTGTCCAGATCGGCGGAAAGGCTTTCTCGAGCAGTGCCTGCACGATGCGCATCTCGTCCAGATCAGGGAACGGGGCAGTCTCGGTTTCAATGGCAATGCGATGTCCCAAGTCCCGCGTCAGGGTAAAGGGGCGTAGTGTTTCCGGCCAGCTGATCCATGCGCTGATCGCCACCCCGGCCAAAGCACAGACCAACGCCGGGGCAGGTGCGGCCTGAACCGGGCGCAGGCGCCAGAAAATGATCAACGGAATGACTGCGGCGGGCGCAAAATGATGCGGCAGGATGCGATAGGCCTGAATATAGAAAAACAAAACATAGGCAATAACTGTCAGGGTCAGGGCTTTGGACAGTTTGTCCTGCCACCGCCACGCCAGCAGAGCCAGACCAGGCAATATTCCACAGGGCAGCAGCCAGAACAGGATTCGTCCGGTGTCAAAGATCGTGACGAACCGCAAGCGGCGTAGGATGCTGCCTGTGTTGAACTCACTGGACACATTTGTCAGTCCCGACGACTGCAGCCCCATTTCAAGCAGCGATGCGAGGGCCACGACGCCAACGGCGATCACCCCTCCTGTGATCACCTGCCGGAACGGCAATGGCCGTGTCAGCAGGAAATAGGAGATCAGAAAGAAGCCAATCAGCAGAATACCGTTCGGCGCGGTCAGCAACGCCAGCGTGGACACAACCGCCATCCAGCCGAACTTCCGTTCGGTAAAGAACAGGATATAACCCAGCACCCCCAACAGGATCATCGGCTCGCGCGTCATCGGCAGGGCGATATCGGCAAAATACGGATTGTAAGACGGATTGAATGCCATCACGAAGGAAAACAGCAGCAGGGCAGCCCCAAACCCAAGAACAGAGCGCACATCAATGCGCCCGTCCGGCGGCCTGCGCACAAACCCCAGCATGACCCCGAACAGAACCGACAGGCCGGGCAGATAGGCCAGACGAACGGAAACTTCATAGGGCCCAAAGAACCGCATGAACCCGGTTTGAAGAAAGGTCTCGGTTACCATCTTCGGGGTCGGATACCCTCCGATTGCACCGGAGTCCGGAGGCCAGAATGGCAGACCTCTGGTTATGAACAACATTGCGTTCAGAAAGCTGTGCGCGCCGTCATCGTTCAGCGCCTCCCAATAGAATTTGGGAGACATCAGCAACAAGACGACCAGAGGCAGCAGGACCATGCCTGCTATATCCCAGCCTCTGCCCTGAAACACCTTGGGCTCGGAACGGGCCGGAAACAGGTAAAGGCCCATCAGGCAGAGCAGCAGGATCAGCACGATGAAGGTCGTCCCCGTTATCTGAACACCGCTGACAGCCTGAACCAATGCCGCCATGGCAGGGACACCAAACAGGGACAACGTAAATCCCTTGAGCAGCCAATGTTCAAACCGATCTCCGGACGTGCGAATTCCCCATGCCAAAATCAGACCCGGGGCCAGAAAAAACGCCGAAGCCGACAAAGCGATCAGGGGAACCCATATGTAAAGAAACAGCGCGTCATCCGCCACGAAGTAAGGGGATGCCCCGTCCGCCAACGCGGCTTTTGCAGACACTGTTGCTGCAATATCCTGCCCGGCCAGCAAAAAACCGGCCAATACAATCAGAAACAAAGAAAGGCGCAATATCATCACGTCTTGAATAAACTCGTTAAAACAGGGCAAGCGAAGGTTAACCGGCGAAAGATATCCTGTTTTCTCACCTAATGTCGCTTCATTTGACCAACCAATTCACTGATAACATGTAAGCCTTATCACCTTGCCAGTTTTTTGCCGATCGGAAGAATCGCGCGCATTATGCGACATCAATGCAGCAAATTTGCTCGTATTGATAAGCTAACGTGAACAGAAAAGTTCAGGCTTCTATTATCCCCGGAAGCATGACCGATACTCGGGCTCCTCCCAAAGGTGATGTCCCGATATTGACCGCACCGCCATAAAGCTCGGCGATATCCTGTACAATCAAAAGCCCCAGCCCATGCCCCTCGGTCTCTTCCTGATCACCTCTCTGAGCGGGTGCTCCCAGTTTTGCCTTGCCCGCTTCCATGCCAGGACCATCATCCTCGATACTCAACGTGATCATGCCCGGCTCGGGTGCTGCCACGGATATGCGCACATGGCTCTTGGCCCAGAGACAGGCGTTTTCAAGCAGATTGCCCAGGATCTCCTGAATGTCGGCCTCCTCGCCCCAAAAGGTGGTTCCGGCGTCTATGGCGTTTTCGATATGCGGCATCCTGTTTCGGAGTGTGATGCCAAGTGCAAAGGATACATCTTCGGCGCAGGCATGCACCGGAGAGGATTTTCCATAGGGGCGTTCGGTACGCGCACGGCTGAGGTTGCGTTTGATGACACCGGTCATACGCCCCACAAAATCCGTTATCTGATCTCTTTTATCTCCCTCAAGCTCTTCGGCAACGCGCGCCAATGCCGCCAGCGGCGTTTTCAGACCATGCGCCAGCTCTGCGTTTTTTCGACGGTGTTTTTCGATGATCGTGCCGTTGCGCCAGTGCAGCTCGCGCAGTTCCTCGACCACGGGAACCAGATCGGGGGGCCATTTCTGATCGTCTATGATCGTGTCGTTTTTACGCATGACTTTCACGGAATTGCTGAGCCGCTTGAGCGGCATCAGCCCCCTGTTCACGGTGATGTAGACCGAAACCGAAACCACTATGGCAAGACCAATGAAAATCAATGCAATCAGCTTTGCAGCCCGGCTGGTCTCTTCCGTGACATGCATCAGCGGGGCCGCAATCCGGAAGGTCAATGTCTCATCCGGTTCCATCCCGGGAAACTCAGCCCGCCTTCCACGCAGAACATCTCCGCCCGGGATTACGAAATTCCCCCCGGCTTCCGGGACGTCCAGAACCCAGCTTTCCGCGGTGACAGGGCCAAGCGACGGGGATTGCAGCAGGATTTCGTCAGACCCGTCGCGCGTCAATTGCCAGAACCATTGCTCATTGGTCAGATCATAAAAGCTCGGGCCAACGCTCTCGAGCAGTTCAGCCTGTGCCCCGTCATAGGCGACCCGCCGGGCCTCGATCAACAAATCCTGTCCAAGCAGCAAATCCATTTCGCTGATTTCATGAGCCCGGTAGACCTGAATGCAGATCATGGCCCCGATACCCAGTATGGCGCAGCAGATCGCTATCGTGGCAATCGAAACGCGACGGGGGATCGTAGCCCAATTATGCGTCATCTACCGGAATCCGATACCCATGCCCCCGCACGGTTTCCACCATTCCCGCCGAAGTCTTCCGACGCAAACGTGAGACAAGAACATCGATGACGTTCGATTGCAGATCCATATCCTCGGCATAGATATGTTCGATCAGATCTGCCCGGCTGACGACAGATCCCGCATGTCGGGCGAGATGCTCCAGCGCCCGGAACTCGAAAGCGGTCAGCGATACGCTGCGCCCTTTGAAAAAGGCGGCTTTTTCATCCGGCAGAACCGAAAGATCTCCGACATCGATCGAGGGCGTGCCACGCCCGCTTGCACGGCGCACCAAGGCCTCGAGCCGGGCCAGAAGCTCTTCGGAATGAAACGGCTTTGACAGATAGTCATCAGCCCCGCTGCGCAGCCCGGAAACGATATCGTTCCAGCTGTCACGCGCCGACAGGATCAGAACCGGCACAGCCACATTCCGACTGCGCCATTCCCGCAGGATCGACAACCCGTCCAGCCCCGGCAGCCCCAGGTCCAGCACAATCGCGTCCCAATCCTCGGTCTCTCCCAGAAACAGCGCATCATTGCCGTTTCCTGACAGTCTTACGATATCACCCCGGGCGCGCAGCAAACATTCAAGATCACCGCGCAGTGTATCGTCATCTTCCGCAACCAGTACCTTCATAACCCCTCATACGGGACAAACGGCCCAAACGTGAACACAGCATGACAAGAGCCGACATGCACCGTTCACCCCCCCTTTTATATATTTCACCTGATCGGTTGTCGAAAGCGATCCGCTTCAGAACCCGAAATTAAGTTTTAACGATTTGAGGTGCCGGATGTGCGGTCTGTTTGGAATTTTCCCAGAGGATACAACCTCATCCCCTGATGTCACACGGCTTCGTCAAAGTGGTTTCGCCATTCGACACCGCGGCCCCGATGCCAGCAACATTCTGAGCGAGCCCGGTCTTGGCCTGGCCCATCAGCGCCTGTCTCTGGTTGATACCGACACCCGGTCGGATCAGCCATTTACGGACCCAAGCGGCCGTTACATCCTTGTCTACAATGGCGAAGTCTACAATTTCAGAACCCTGCGCGCTGAACTTGAGGCTTTGGGCATCCCGTTCCGCACCACCTCGGATACCGAAGTGGTGCTGCACAGTCTGATCCAATGGGGCGAAGATGCGCTGGCCCGGTTCGATGGCATGTTCGGGCTTGCCTTTATCGACCGGCAGACACACCGGGTTCTGCTGGCCCGGGACCGGTTCGGCATGAAGCCTCTTTACTGGATGCAAGGTATGACCGAACAAGGCCCCGCCTTTCTGTTCGGCTCAGAGATCAAGGCCTTCGAACCCTGGATAACCCTGCAACCCGATGTCAACTCGATCGCGGCTTACCTGATGAAATTCGGAGGCCCGACCAGCGGCCCGACCTTCTATCAGGGGATCCGCAGCCTGACACCCGGCACTTACCTGTGGCATGACGGATCGGGCAATATCGACACCGCCTCTTTCTTCCACCTGACCGACTTTCTCGACCTTGATGAGATGACCCGTCTCGATGGCCTGTCGGCTGCCGATATCGTCGATGAATATGCGGATCTCATGCATAAATCCGTGGCCTCTCATTTATTCGCGGATGCACCGGTTGGCGCGTTTTGCTCAGGCGGGGTGGATTCATCCCTGATCGTTGCCATCGCAGCGGCCCAGCACCAGAATATCGCCCTGTTCCACGCCAATGTGAAAGGCGCCTGGAGCGAGGTGGACGCCGCCTCGGAACTGACCAAAAGCCTGAAACTTGATCTGCATGTCATCGAGGCCGAAGAGCAGGATTTCGTCGACATGATCCCGCGCGTAATGCGTCACTACGAATACCCGTTTTCCTATCACCCCAATTGCGCGCCACTGATGATGATCGCCCAGCTCGCGGCGGATTCAGGAATCAAGGGGCTGTTGTCAGGCGAAGGATCGGATGAGCTGTTTCTGGGCTACCCCTGGCTTGGCCGCAAACGCCTGACAGACGGGTATGAAAGGATGATCAGCGGGTTGGGTTCGGCCATACGCGCACTACCGGGGGTTGGCCCGATCCTGGCACCTGACCGGATGGGAAACATGGAAAACGTCCGCGACATCCTGAATGGTCGCGAGATGGCGCAGGACAAGCGGGCCGTAGCCGACAGCCTGGCACAGCTGCCTCGCAAGTTTCAGGAAAGAGGTCGGCAATGGAGCCTGGATTACATGCACCACCATCTGCGAACGCTTTTGCATCGCAACGATACAATGGGCATGGCTGCCGGGATCGAGGCGCGGTTCCCGTTTCTGGACACACAGGTTGCCCGGTTCGGGATCAATCTGCCGACCCGCTACAAGCTCAGGGGCTCTCCGTTCGTTTTCGAAAAGGCACACCCCTTCATCCGCGACAAATGGGTGGTCCGCGAGGTTGCCAACCGCTACATCCCCAACGCCCTGAGCCAGCGCATCAAGATCGGGTTCTGGACGACGGTGTTTCAGCGGCTTGAGATCCGGCCGGAATACTTCAGGAACGCCCATTTGGGGGATCTTTTCAGCCTGACCCGGACACAGATGACGAACACCATCGAAGAGGCCGGTCCGGATCTGCGGCTGCGGTTGCTGCTGACCGAGGTTTGGCTGCGATGCCGGCTGGATCATCAGGACGAAGATCGCGAAATCAACAGATTACGCGATCACGTCAGCATCCGGCCGGACAGATTCCGGCCCCGACCGTCCTCGGCCAACAAACCTGTGGGCGCTGCGGTCCACAGTTGAAGGGCTGCCCCTTCCTCAGAGAGCCGTGCTTTTGCGGACGGCGGATTGCGGGGCCGCCTTTTTCTTGGGCTTGGCTTCAAACTCTTCGTGATACGAGCGCTCAACATTGACATCCCAGACGTCATGATCCTCGCCCAGAATATTGCGCGCGGCGTACATCGCCGACAGCATGGAATGATCCTGGTTGTTGTAGCGGTGCAGACCATTGCGACCCACGGTCTGGAAGTTTTCCAGCGTCTTCAGCCAGTCGCTGACCGTGTCCAGGGCGTCCTTGTATTCACTGTCATAGACCGGATAGGCCTTGGGCTGCCGGATAACCGCGTGGTCGATGACATCGCTGGCCTTGGCCAGACCCAGCTTTTCAAGCTCTTCACTGGCGAGATGCCTGAGATCCTCGTCACTTGACGACCACAACCCGTCACCTTTCTGGCAGAAATACTCCATCCCGATCGACGCGGTGTTCTGATCGGGCAGCATTTCCGCGGACCAGGCGCGGAAATTCTGGATGCGCCCCACCTTCACCTGCGGGCTGTGGATGTAGATCCAGTTGTCCGGGAACGGATCCGCGTGATCCAGGATCAGGGTCACGATCAGGAAATCACGATACCGCAGACGGTCTGCCGCCTCGACCACCTCGGGTGGTGGCGGCGGATCAAAAGCATGGATCAGGTCACGAACGGCCATCGAATTGACGAACTCTTCACCCTCCACCCGCTCGGTGTGTTTTTCGCCATCTTCAGTCCAGTGGCGCACATCGATCGAGGTGACGCGATTGCCATCACGGTTCACCTGAATCACTTCGGAATGGGTTTCGACCGAACCGCCCTTCTCCTTGATCAGATCGCGGGTTTTTTCCCACATCATGCCGGGGCCCAGGCGGGGATACTGGAATTCCTCGATCAGGCTGGCGGTGTCATTGGCCCCGGAAATCGCGTTCCAGACCGCCTTGGGCAAAGACAGGTTCTTGATCCGCTGCGCGGCCCAATCGGCGCGGATTTCGGACGGCGGAATACCCCAGACCTTCTTGGTGTAGCTGTGGAAGAAATGCATATAAAGCCGCCCACCAAAGCGGTTGACGACCCAGTCTTCGAACGTGTCCTCCTGCTGGCGTGGACGAATCTTCCATTTGATGAAGCTGCCGATGATCTTGTAGGTCTCGTAGGGGCCGATATTGCCAAGGGCGTTGAAGATACGCAGCGGGTAATCGTAGAATTTGTTGCGATAGAAGATGCGGCTCAGGCGTTGCACGGTGATGAAATCATCCCCCATCACCTCGTGCCACATATCCTCGACTTCGCGCACCTTGGTGAAAAACCGATGCCCGCCAATGTCGAAGCGATAACCTTTGTGCGTTTCGGTTCGCGAGATGCCACCAACCATGTCCGAGGCTTCGAACACCCGGGGAACATGTGTGTCGCTCAGTTTCTGAAGTTCATAGGCTGCTGTCAGCCCTGCTGGACCACCACCAATGACGACAACGGGAACAATATCTTTTTTCAAATGACTAACACCCATACCAAAACACTGACCTAAAGCTACAAGAGGTTATCCGAGATTCACAACAAAATCCTGTCAGTTCCCGAAACGGGGCTCCTGCGTATTAAGCTCCACCCCTTCCGTGCAGAAAAATCAACCATTCCGTTTGATGAACCGCACTTGCGCCCTTCTGTGCAAATCGATGACAGGCCAAACCCGCGTCACCTGTGCCCAAAGCCGGTTTGGGCTTTGCGAAACCGACGGTCTTTCACACCGCCTGAAACAGCACGCGTTTTCCACAATACCCTGAAACATAACGATGATTGCTGACTGGCACAGCCAGCCGAAACTCCCCGCCCGGAAGCGAAACATAGATTGGATCCATACACCTCTTGCACGGTGCCTGACCCGGACCATGACCGCTTTTTTCAGGCTGCGTCTGTGATGTCCTTCACTGTATCGGCGAACCGAAAGGGCGCATCAACAATGCTGTGACTTTTCTCGCATTGTGTATGGTTGAGCGCCAGAGCAACAGGAAATTCAGCGCCTCACGACTCGTGGCCTTGTGAATCTTGACAGGGTGGCAGCACTGCCGTCCTAATGCGTGCAAATGTTTGCAAAAGACCAGATACCCAGATCCGGGTTAAGATGAGTGTATTGGTAGCCAGTCTCGTTGTTAACGAGGGAGCAATTTTATGAAATGCGTTATTCTGGCCGGTGGCTTAGGCACGCGGCTCAGCGAAGAAACCGTCAAGATACCAAAACCCATGGTCGAGATCGGTGGTAGACCGATCATCTGGCATATCATGAAAATCTACGCGGCCCATGGCGTCACTGATTTCATCGTCTGCCTGGGGTACAAAGGTTATGTCATCAAGGAATTCTTCGCGAATTTCTTTCTGCACAACTCGGACGTTACGATCGACCTGGCCAATGGCAGTCTTGAAATTGCAAACAGCAAGTCAGAACCGTGGCGCGTGACATTGATCGACACCGGAGACAACAGCCAGACTGGTGGGCGACTTCGCCGGGTCATGCATCTGCTCAAGGATGAAGAGGCGTTCTGCCTGACCTATGGCGACGGTGTTGGTGATATCGACATTCGGGCCGGGATCGATTTTCACCGGGCGCATGGCAAGCTCGCAACCGTCACGGCAGTTCCTCCGCCCCGCCGCTTCGGCCAGCTCGAGCTGCAGAGCAATCAGGTCCTGAATTTCTCTGAAAAACCCGTCGGGGATGGTGGGCTGATCAATGGCGGGTTTTTCGTGCTGTCCCCCAAAGTGGGCGATTACATTGACGGCGACGATACCGCCTGGGAACGCAGCCCCCTGATGAACCTGACGCGCGATGGCGAGCTGATGGCCTTTGAACATAAAGGCTTCTGGCAGCCCATGGACACTATTCGCGAACGCCAGGAACTGGAAGAACACTGGGCCACAGGCAATGCGCCGTGGAAAGTCTGGGAATGAGTGCGAGCGCGTTTTCCGGACGCAGGGTGCTTGTAACCGGGCATACCGGCTTCAAAGGCGCCTGGCTGGCTGCCTGGCTGGCCGAGGCTGGTGCAGAAGTCACCGGATACGCCCTTGCCCCCGAAACGAAACCCAATCTCTGGGCGTTGCTGGATCAGAACAAAATAAGATCGGTCACCAGTGACCTGAATGATCGCGCGGCGCTGGACCAGATCATCGCGGAAACCGACCCTGAATTTGTCTTTCATCTGGCGGCGCAATCCCTGGTCCGGCGCTCCTATCGCACTCCGGTTGAGACCTTCGCCACCAATGTTCTGGGCACGGTTCAGCTTTTGGACGCACTGCGTGCAGCCCCGAGCCTGCGCGCGGTGGTGGTGGCAACTTCGGACAAGGCCTACGAGAATGTCGAACAGGTCTGGGGCTATCGCGAAACCGACCCGATGGGCGGGCATGATCCGTATTCCGCATCGAAGGGTGCGACCGAAATAGCGGTCGCAGCAATGCGGCGCAGCTATTATTCACCGGATGCTGCCGATCCACATCCGGCCCGGATTGCCAGCGCACGCGCGGGCAATGTCATTGGCGGTGGCGACTGGGCCGAAGACCGTTTGGTTCCCGATATCGTGCGCGGCTGTCTGAGCGATGAAGGACGCGTCATATTACGCTATCCCGGCGCAATCCGCCCCTGGCAACATGTTTTGGAACCTCTCAGGGGGTACATGATGCTGGCCCAGAAGCTCGAACAGGACGCCGCCTTCGCAGCGGGCTGGAATTTTGGCCCCGAACGTGACGATGAACGCCCGGTTCTGGATGTGGCCCAGGCGGTCATCAAGGCGCTTGGGCAGGGCTGGATCGATATCGACACCCCGGCGGATACGCCGCATGAGGCCAAGATGCTCCGGCTGGATGTATCACAGGCGCGTGCACTGCTTGGCTGGCGCCCGGTCCTGAGCTTTGACGATACCGTCAGGCTGACGGCAAGCTGGTATGCGGGCTGGGCCCGTGGCACCCCGGCAACCGAGCTGTGCCACGCCCAGATTGCCGAATTCGAAACATTAAGTATGAGACAGGTATGACCGGCACGACCCATCCCACCTGCCGCCATTGCGGCGCGGATCTTGAGATGACGCTTGTCGATCTCGGACTGTCCCCTCTGGCCAATTCCTATGTCGACCCCGCGAAAGCGGACAAACCGGACCCGGTCTATCCATTGCACGCCCGCGTCTGCACCGAATGCTGGTTGGTTCAGGTGGATGATGTCGTACCGGCGGAAGAGATTTTTTCGACCGATTACGCCTATTTCTCCAGCTTCTCGGACAGCTGGCTGGCCCATTGCCGGGATTACGTGGAAAAAATGGTCAATCGGTTCGATCTCGGGCCGGATGATCTGGTGATCGAGATCGCCTCGAATGACGGGTATCTGCTGCAGTATTTCGTTGAAAAAGGCATCCCGGTTCTGGGGATCGAGCCATCAGGCAATGTGGCGGCGGCGGCACAGGAAAGGGGTGTGCGCACGCTGGTCGATTACTTCGGCGAGGCGCTGGCCCAGAAGGTTGTTGCGGCTGAGAAACCCCCGGCCTTGATCGCCTCTGCTAATGTTCTGGCGCATGTGCCCGACATCAACGATTTCGTCGCCGGGATCGCCACTTTGTTGAAAGGGGATGCGGTCTATACGGTCGAATTTCCGCACCTTCTGAACCTGATCAAAAGCGTCCAGTTCGACACGATCTATCACGAACATTACTCCTATCTGTCGCTGCTGGCGGTCGAGGCAATCTTTGCCAAGGCGGGCCTGCGTGTGTTTGACGTTGAAGAGCTGCCGACCCATGGCGGATCGCTGCGGGTGTTCGCCTGTCTTGAAGGGGCCAGCCACCTCGAAGGGCTTGGTGTGGCCAAGGTGCGCGCGGATGAAGCCGCGGCGCAGTTCGACAAGCCTGAGGGCTATATGCATTTCACCACGCAGGTCGAAGCGCTGCGCGACGGGCTGCTTGCTTTTCTGCGCGAAGCAAATGCCAGGGGGGACACCATTGCCGCCTATGGTGCCGCCGCCAAGGGCAACACACTGTTGAATTATGCCGGGATCGGCCCCGATCTGATCACTTATTGTGTTGATCGCAACCCGGCCAAGCAGAACACGCTGCTGCCCGGCAGCCATATCCCGGTGCACGAGGTCGAGGCGCTGCGCGAGACGCCGCCGGATTACGTGCTGATCCTGCCCTGGAACATCCGGGACGAGGTCACAGATCAACTGTCCGACCTGAAGGCGCAGGGCACCCGGTTCGTGACCGCCGTGCCGGAGGTCAGGATCAGCTGATGGCACGGGTTCTGCTGACCGGCGCAACCGGATTGATCGGACGCGCGACAGCCCTGGCTCTGACACAGGCGGGCCATGAGGTGGTGACGCTGGGCCGCAATCCGACCAGCGACATCACCTGCGATCTGCTGGATCCCGGTGCCACCACAACAGCCCTTGAAGCGGCCCGCGCCAGCCATCTGGTTCATCTGGCCTGGCATGACGGTCCACGCGACCGATGGATTTCTGCGGCCAATCTGGACTGGATGGCCGCCACGCTGCATCTGGTGCAGGAGTTCGCACGCACAGGCGGCCAACGCGCGGTCTGCGCCGGAAGCTGCGCCGAATACGACTGGTCGATACCGAACCTCACCGAAACCAGCCCCCTGCGCCCTCGCACCTTGTATGGTGCAGCCAAGGCCGGAACCGGTCTGGCACTGTGTGCAGGACAGGTTTCGCTTGGCCTGTCCCTGGCCTGGGCGCGCATCTTTTTTGTCTATGGCCCGAATGAGCCGCCGGGTCGACTGTTTGGCGATCTGATTTCAAACCTCCGGGCGGGTCAGCCGGTCGATTGTACCGATGGACGGCAGGAACGGGATTTTCTGCATGTCGACGATCTGGCGCTCGCGGTGTCACGATTGCTGGAAACCGATGTGACCGGCCCGGTCAATGTCGCCAGCGGCACCGCAATCCAGGTTCGGAAACTCATTGAAGAGGTTGCAAACCAGATGCACCGACCCGATCTGATCCGTTTAGGAGCCATCGCCCGTGCAGCAGATGATCCGGCCCGGTTGGCGGCAGACGTGAGCCGATTGCAGGACATGACCGGTTTTTTGCCACAATATGACATTACTTCCGGAGTCGCCCGCTGCCTTTTGACGAAAGAGGAGGTTGTATGAAATCTTCGCCTTTTCTACGCAAGCAATCCTTCATGCTTTTTGCGCTGGTCGGTATTGTGAATACGGCCTTTGGATACGTGGTTTTTTCTATTCTGAGTCTGTCGGGACTGCCGGCACAGGCGGCTCTTGCGATCTCATTCGTCATCGGCGTGTTATGGAACTTCATGACCCACGCCCGGATTGTTTTCGACACCAAAGGGTTCAAAAAACTACCGTTTTATCTGCTGGCATACGTCATAGTTTACGTTTTCAACGCCTTTTCGCTGGAAGCCCTCCTGAGCACGGGACTGCATCCGATCGTTGCACAGGGCCTGCTGGTTCTACCCGCTGCCGTACTGGCATTCATCCTTGTTTCCCGGGCGCTGACCGACCGCTTTCCGTGGCAGCCAGAGGTCTGATATAATGCGTCAAAACCACAGACAAAAACACTTTCACCCCCGAACCGGTCCATCTGATACAGTAGGATATGGACTGTTAAATGTATTTGGTACCAGTGCTGGAAGGATAATCGTCAATGCGTCTTTATCTTGCTGATCTTGGACATAACCTTGTTACCGCGACGTCGGACACTTACCCCCTGGGTGTCGGAAATCTTGCGACCTTTGCCCAGGCCTATGCAAAGAGCCCGACACCGATCGAGGTCGCGATCTTCCGTGATCCTCAAGAACTCAAAACAGCCATCGACACGGCCGCACCGGATGTAATCGGCTTTTCCAGCTATTCCTGGAACCATCATCTGGCCCTGTCCTTTGCCGACTATGCCAAGGCAGTGAACCCAGACAGCCTGACCCTGATGGGCGGTCCCAACTTTCCCCTAACCGAAGACGAGCAGGACAGCTGGATCCGGACCATGCCGCAGATCGACATGCATGTGCGTGGCCCCACTTATGAAGGTGAGCGCGCTTTTCTGAGCACGCTGCAACGGTTCATCGATGTCGGCGGCCAACGCGAAGGCATGTGGGAAGAAGCCGTCGATGGCGCGCTTTATGTCCATCCTCAAAGCGGTGAAATCCTGCGCGGAGGCGAACCGCCCCGCATCCGTGATCTGGACGAAATTCCATCGCCCTATCTTGCCGGGCTGATGGACAAGTTTTTTGACACCGGCCTGTTTGCACTGATGCAGCTGGCACGCGGCTGTCCGTTTACCTGTGCCTTCTGCAACTCGGCGGTCAAATCGAATTCAAAAGTCTTCCGCCATTCGTTCGAACGCACCAAGGCCGATCTGGATTACATTGTGGCTCGTATCAACCATGCCAGCCCGCTTTGTTTTGCTGACGACAATTTCGGCATGTATGTGCAGGATGAAGAGGTGGCCGACTACCTGGGGCATCTAATGGACCGGTATGACTGGCCCAAATACATCCGGACAACCACGGGCAAAAACCGCGGCGACCGGATTATCAAGGTGATGCGCAAGGCCAAGGGCCGTTTGCCGATGACCTCGTCGGTTCAATCTTTGAATCCGGAAGTTCTGAAGAACATCAAACGCGACAATATCAGCCTGGACACCTATGCCGAGGTACAGCAGGAGCTGCATTCAAAGGGCATGCAGTCCTATGGTGAACTGATCCTGTGTATGCCCGGTGAAACCAAGGAATCCTTTATGGATGCGGTGGACAAGCTGATCGAAACCGGTGTCAGCCGGGTGGCCGCACATCAGCTGATGCTGCTGCATGGCGCGCCGCTGGCCAATCCCGACAGCCGCGAAAAATTCGGGTTCAAGACCCTGCACCGGGTCGTCGCCCGATGCCTTGGCAAATATACCGGCCCAACCGTGGTCGAGACCGAAGAAATGGTGGTCCAATCCGAGAATTTCTCATTCCAGGATTATCTGGACACCCGCGTTTTCCATCTGCTGCTGACGATCTTCTATTACGAAGACAATTTCGAAGAAGCCTTCCGGCTGGCGCGGTCTCTGGGCATCCGGCCATTTCAGATCATCGAACATATGCAAAAGATCTTGGATCAGGCTCCGGAACCGTTCCGCAATGCGGTGGCCGGTTATCTGGAAGAGAACCAGCAGGAGCTGTTTGAAACCCGCGCCGAATGCGTGGCCTGGGCTCGGGAAAACTATGACGATCTGATCGACGGAGAGCTTGGAGGCAATCTGCTCAGCAAATACTCGATGATTGGCCGGTTCATTGTGCTGGACGAAGCGCTTGTCTTCCTAAAGCGGGCCATCTCGGATCTGCTGGACGAGAACGATACCGAAGCACATGCGATGCTTGATACGATCATCAACTATTACGGTGCCGTAATGCTGCATGTGCCCTTCTCTCAGAGCCTGGAGAACGAGCCGGTCTGGAGTTCATCCTTTGATGTCGAAGCCTGGCGGAACTCGGGGTATGAGGGCGCTCTGACCGATCATCAGTTCGACGCGCCGCGCAATTTCCAGACACAGGTCGACCCGCGCATAAAAACGACTCTGCTGTCCCGGATCGACACCTTTGGTGAACATGCTTCGGGGCTAGGGCGCTTTACGCGGACGATGTTTGCCAATGATTTCAGGCGTAATTTCGTGTCAGGCGAAAACCAGCATGCCGCAGAATAATCCGCGTCCGGGAAAGCCAGACCGTCACTCTGTGTCAGTGAGGTAAACAACCTCACGTCCGGGAAAAGCTGCGATGATGGCGATGTTCTGCTCGGGACCCATATCGCGCAGGAAAATCGGCTTGTCCGGCGGCAGGAAGGGATCGTTGAGGTAAAGTGCAGATCCGATGTCTCCTTCTGTTGAGACAAAGACCAACGCATTGCCAAGATCGGTCGCCTCGACCTGTCGCCGAATGTCGCCGGTATATCCGCCATACCCGTCATATTTCGAAACACCACGCCAGGATGTGAAACTGACAACAGAAACGGCACAGAGCAGCAGGACAACACAGTACAGGCGGCCGCGATGCTGTTCAGGCAGCCGGTCATGGATTGCCTCGATTCCAGCGGCGGATAAAACCAAGGCAGGCAGCAATGCCGTATGCCAATAGCGCGGGCCAAGATAGAAGGTCCCCGTAAACCAATAGAAGAACAGAACCGCCACGAGGGCCGCAAAGACCACCAGCATCGCCCGGTCAAAACCGGTTAGTTTTTTGCCCCAGACAAAAACGATCCAGATCGGAACCAAAGACCCGAAAGTCCAACCCAAAAGCTCGAGGTTGAGTGACGCAATCGCGTTGATCAGATTCAACACGGCCTCAGCCGGGCTGTGACCGACCCAGATATCCAGCGCGCCCCAGCTTTGGACGGGCGGGCCTACATTCTCGCCAAATCCGAATGCGTTTTGCGTATCCGGCCACAGGCGACTGAGATAGTCGGCCTGCGCCGTCAAAAACGGATCACCCGTGATGGCGGAGTTGAACAGAAAAATGGCACCCCCGGACAGGATGCCTCCAACGCCGCAGGCAAGCACCTGACCGACCCCACCAGGCAACCGGCGCATCAGCCACAAGCCCGTCAAGCCGCCTACAATCAATCCGTCCAGTGGGCGGGTGACAAACCCCCACCCCAAGGCCAATCCAGCAACAAATGCCAGCAACACCGCCCGGCGGGCGGGCGCTTCTCCGGCCCGGAGCAAGCACCACCAGGCCAGCAAGATTGTCACCAGCATAAGCGCGTGGTTCATCAGTGTGGCTCCAACAGCCAACACCCAGGGCGAGGTCGCCATCAGCAACGCAACCATATCCGCGCGCTCGCGGCTGACAGCGCGACGTACAATGTCATGCGCCAGCCAGACCGCGACCCCGGTCAGGATCGGATTGATGACCCAGGGCTCTCCGATCAGCACGCCAAGGCTCAGAACAACAGCCCAACCCTGGGCGGGTACGCCAAGCCATTTGTCGCCTCTGACATCGAGCAGGTAATATTCCAGCGCCGGTTGCGCCAGCTCGGGCGGAGCCGGACTCCAGAATGTACCCGCCGCGAATGTGCGCGCTTGAAACAGATAGGCAAGCTCATCCTCGACATGAGGCACCCGATCGAACGCGGCCCAGGCGAGTACAGCACTGGCCAAAGTCGCAAATAGTACCAGACCACCCACCGGAATACGCGGCATGTGGTCGGGCCCGGCTATGGTAAACATGGCAACGATCGTGACCATCTGGATCAGCGACAAAGCACCGCCAACACCGACCTGCAAGCCATAGGCCACGTGATAGCCATAGGCGACGTAAGGGGTAGCCGGCAGGCTGAAAATCGCGACCAGACCCATCAGAATGAACAAACGCACGAAACCTGCTTCGGATACGAGCCCCCTGGCAGCGGTCCGACCGGTGGGGCGCAGCAGAACGAGCCCGGTCAGCACAGCCTGCGCTGCCAATATGGCCAGCATGATCAGGTTCTCAGGCGGGTCAGCCGAAATCTCCAGCCGTGGAAACCAAAGGGGTTGGGTCAGCCACAACCGAGCCGAACCACCTAACAGGATAGCCGCCGCCAGCAGGCCAAACAGACCTTTCCCGTTGCGCCAGAATACACCAGCCAAGCCAATCGCCGCGATGACCATAATGGCAAACCACAGACGCAGTTCGGCCAGCGTCGCGTTCGAGGTCGGAGCATCTGCGGCCAACGCGGGACCGCACCCCAATACAAAAAGGCCAATGAGCCCCCACAGAAGCTGACCTGAACGGATGCTCATGCCATATGTTCTTCTTTGACCAGCGCAGGATCCCGTGCGGGACCATCAATATTGATACGTTCCTGCTCGGTGACGATCGGTCCGCCGCGCACCTGATTGTGGATCGAGGTAATGTATTCCCCAAGCATACCGATGAACAACATCTGGATACCCGACAGGAAGAACAGCGCCACGATAATGGTCGTTGTCCCCCGCGGGGCCTGCTCGGGGTTAAGGAAATACAAAACGGTGGCAATAAGGGAAAACAGGATACAGCCAATGGCAATGACCAGACCGCTGAGCGTACAGAACCGCATGGGCGCGCGCGTGAAAGCAAAAATCGCATTCAACGCCTGATCTGTCAGAGCCATCAGATTATGCTTGGACAACCCTCGTGCCCGAGCCCGCCAGACATAAGGTACAATTACCCGGCGGAACCCACAGCTTGCTATGATGCCACGGATATACGGGTAATGGTCCCGATGCGACAACACCGCCTTGAGCACTTTACGATCGATCAACTGGAACTCTCCGACGGATGGTTCCATCGTCACATCCGACAACCGGTTGACGATCGTGTAGAAGATGCCACGCGCCACACGCATCACGATCCCCTCTTCGCGGGTGGTGCGGGCACCAGCCACCACATCGTAGCCGCTTTCCCATAACTGCACGAATTCCGGGATCATGTCCGGCGGGTCCTGAAGATCTACCGGCAGGATGACGACCACGGCATCCCCTTCGGCATAACGCAACCCGTTGAAGGCAGATCGGAACACTCCAAAGTTGCGCGCGTTTACGACAACTTTCACATTCTGATCTCTTTCGGCGATCTCTCGCAGGATCTCGACAGTCCGGTCGGAGGATGCGTTATCGACAAAGATATGCTCGCACCTGTAACCCGGCAGCTTTTCCTCAAAAATCGCTTTTACAGTTTCATAGCAATTCGCCACATTGTCTTCTTCGTTGAAACATGGCGATACAATGGAAATTGTTTTCATATCTTCATTTAACATCAATCGGCACCGCTTACCCCACCAATACTCGGGTATACTCATACCATCCCGCAAAGACCGGGATTCGCACAACACTTAACCCATAGGAATGGTGTGAAATAATGCGCGCGCGGCGCCACAGAGACAGACGAAATCATTTTTTCATGGAAACAATATCCTAAAGCCATTGTTTCCGTTAACTCTACTTCAGCCAACATTTCGTTCAATTGTAAGCAAGTAAGGCGCAGATGAACCGTAAGCTACGAAACTCACTTTTCAAACTTCACACCTGGCTGGGGCTGCATCTTTCGCTCTTTTTTGCGTTCATGTTCCTGACCGGCACGTTACTTGTTGCAGGGTTCGAACTTGAATCAATCGGCCGTCCGGCCATCTGGACCACGATCGACAAGGAAGAGCGCACCGCGAGTTTTGGCACGATCTACGATGGCATCAAAGAGACCCACCCCGAAAGTAGTATCTATCTGATGTTCAAACGCCCGACCCCTTGGTTTGCGGATCGCACCTTCAGCCGCACCGGATGGGGGGAAAGTGTCAGTTTCTGGACAAATCCAGTAACCGGTGATGTCGTCGGGGCGACACGACCCAATGGGTTTCGCGACATTCTGCGAGACCTGCACGATACCTTTCTGACCGAGAAACGGGTCGTGTTCATGCTGGTCAGCGCTACATCCGTGATCCTGCTGTTTCAGATCGTCAGCGGACTCATCATCTACCGGCGTTTCTGGAAAGGGTTTTTTCGCTGGCCCAGCCGCGCGGGCGGGTTGCGCGCATGGGCGGGCAGCACACACCGGCTGACGGCTCTCTGGTCAATGCCGCTTCTGATTGTGACTGCGGTTACCAGTTTCTATTTCCTACTGGGCAGCTTGGGGTTTGAGGGCACCTATCCGCAGCCCAAACCGCCTGTTCCGCGTGAAACCGTTCTGCCTGTCAATTTCGGTTCAGATCTAATCGACCAGGCCGAGGCCCGCGCCCGTGACGCCCTGCCCGGGTTCGACCCCTTCATCATGACCCTGCCCGACAAAAAAGCTGGCGCTTTCGACTTCAGCGGGCATGTCGCAGGACATTCGGGTTTTTTCGGGTCGGGCAGTGTGTCGATCGATCCGGTGACACTCGAAATTCTAGGCGCTTACACACCGAATGAGATCGGCGGGCTGGCCTATTGGAAGCCTTTGATGGATATGCTGCATTTCGGCCTCTGGGCTGGAGCATTTTCAATGGTGCTGTGGATCATCCTTGGCCTGTTTACGACTGGCCTTGCCCTCACTGGTGCTTTGATTTTTGCAGGCCGGCTTGCCCCCGAGGCCGCGCATCTCGGCCCGGTCAAACGGATCTGGCGTGGCATGGGGTGGACCCGGTGGGCGTATTTGCTCCTCGTGATGGGCATCATAGCAGTCGCTGTTCTCCGCTTCGGCCCCGGATCCAATACCAAAACCAGTGCGCTTGCAGTCGATGCTCCACCCTCGGTGGTCTGGATGTTCATGCACGCACCCCTCAGGCGTGATACCCCCCTGGATGTCGAATTGCGGATCAGCGAGCCCGATGTCGAAACTGTATCCATCGAAATCAATGGGAAAGAGGCGCAATCCCTCGAGGTCGTGCAAACAGGCGAGACGGCCATAGCGTCTTTTCAGTTGCTGCCCTCAGACACGGAAAACACCATCGTTGCCCATCTGCAAAAACCGGATGCAGACACAAGAACCGCCACATTCCGCCTGGGGCAGCCCATATGGTAAGCGAAGCCTCTCCGCCTTTGATCAGCAGGGATACGCAACCCGCCGGGTTATGTATCCTGCAAACCTGTTCGTTCTTTTCCTTCGGCGGCGGCATTCAACGTCATATCAATGACCTCAGCACCTCGCTGACGGCACATGGACACAGGGTAATCAAAGCAGGAGCACCCGGCAAAACCAGTGCCCCGGAGGATGGCAGCCTGTTTTTACCCTTGCAGTTCGACCGTGTCAGCGATCACACCGCCAACGGACAGCTTGATCTTGTCACCCGGCTTTATTGGCTGGCCCGTTCCGCCCGGACCCTGCGCAAGGCGCTCAAGGCCCATGAGGTCGATATCATCCATGCCCATGAAACAGCCCCGCTTCTGACGGCCCGTCTGGCCAGTCTGGGGATGGGGATTCCTATTGTGATGACCTATCACGGGTCTTCCCCGGGGCGGCTTGACAGTGTCGCGCGTGCCTGCCGGAAACAAGCGGACCTTACGATCTGCCCCAGTGAAACGGTCATGCAATCCCTGTTGGAACGCCAGGTTGGTCAAGACAAGGCACGGGTGATGCTTTTGGGTGTCCGGCCCAACCCGCCAGCCGACCCCTCCGCCGCCGCCGCACTGCGAAGGGACCTGCTGGGTGAAGACGGAACACATCTGGTGCTGTCGCTGTCCCGACTGGATCACCAGAAGGGCCTCGATGCAATGATCGAGGTGGCCCGGCGTGTGCGGCAGGATCTGCCCGGTCTGCGGATCGTTGTCGGGGGCGAAGGCGTGTTGCGCGGTCAGGTCGAAGCCTGGGCCGAAGAGGCCGGAGTTTCCGACATCATCCGCTTCCCCGGTGTGATCTCGGATGTCGCCACCTACCTCGCAGCCTCTGATCTTTATATGCTGACGTCCCGGTGGGAGGCGCTGCCGATTTCAATTGTCGAGGCGTTTCGCGCCGGGCTACCGGTGATTGCCACCGATTGCGGCGGGGTGCGTGAATTGGTGGACAGCGATGTCGGACGCCTGTGTGCGGTCGATGATCTTGACGCACTGTCTCAGGCGCTGCGCGATCTTTGCACAGACCGTACAGAATATGACCGGCTGAGCGCCAATGCCACGGCGCGCGGCGCAGAAGACAGGTTTTCGCCAGCCCATGTCCATAGCGGGTTTGAAAAGCTGTATCGGCAACTGGCCGGGCAGGGATAACCCCCGGTTAGTCCGTCGCGCCGTTCTCAAAAGCACCAGCTTCCAAGGCATGGGCCAGATCGGCCCGGCCTGCACGATGCGCTGCCTGCGCAAAAGCCGCACCGAACCGGCCCAGCACCTGATCTTCGCGCCAGAGTGTCTCAAACCCCTGCCGCGCCGCTGCGGCCATCTGATCCCGCGCGGCACCTCCGTCCTGAAAGCGGCGCATCGCCGCGATCAGGTCATCCTCGGTTTCGAACAGCTCTCCGCCGCCCGCCCGTTCGACGATCTCGGGGAACGGGCCCAGACGCCGGGCGATCACCGGTGTGCCCAGCCGGAAGCTTTCGATCAGGATGATGCCGAAAGTCTCATAACAGACCGACGGTACAATCAGGCCCAGTGCGCCACGATAGTAAGCGTTCAACTCGTCAGGCGTCTTGCGGCCAAGGAACTTGATCCGGTCGTTGCCTGCGGCCTGTGCCTTCAGTTCATCCGCATAATCGCCATCGCCGAGGATCAGAAGATCGGCATCCGGGTAGCGATCAAAGGCGGGGAAGACATCCTGCAACCCTTTGATCTTTTCCAGCCGCCCGACAAACAAGAAATAGGGGCGTTCATGTGCCGCCGGTTCCGGCAAAGCGCTCTGATCCAGATCGGGCAGGAAATAGGGCAGCACATGCATGTCCTGCCGCAGATCGAACTCGCGATGTTTGGCGCGGCTGAATTCGCTTTTGGCGATGATCAGATCCATGTGATCCAGCGCCCGATCCAGCGCACCGGTATAGCGCCACAGCTGCGGCGGACGTTTGTGCTGCAACACGCAGCGCAGGCACTGGCGCTCATCACACAGCTCGCGCCCATGCCGCCACAGAACATGGGTTGGACAGACCAACCAGTGTTCATGCGCCTCATAGACTTTCAGCCCCTCGCCCATCGGCAACAGGCCCGGCCCGCCGATCAGGGATGTGTTGTTGTGCCAGATGATATCCGGCTTCCGCTCGGCCAGTATCTCGCGGATGCGGGCAGCATGGACAACCGGGCGGCCAAGCTGCTGGGTCAGCAGGTTCGACATCATGCCGCTGCGGCTGCGCAGCCCGATCCGCCGCACCCCGTCAGGGGTGCCTTCGGGCTGCGGTTTGCCGCCCAGGATCAGATAGCTGTCTTCGTCATGCACCACCGTCACGTCGTGCCCGCGCGCCACAAGCGCGCGGGCCATGCGCTGAATGCCGATGGCGTCACCGCCAAAGGAATAGGGGGGATAAAATGTGGTGAACATCAAAATGCGTAACGATTTCATCTATCTCTCAATTCCTTGAGTGTCAGCCGCAGGCAGGTGCCCGCCTTGCGGCCCAAGCATCGAAACCAGCAGGCGCAGCCTGTCCCGCTGGAACAGAAAAGCCAGCAAACCATAGGCCAGAACACCCGTCACCGTGCCGGCAAGCAAAAGCAAAGCCGGGGACAGGCCGTCCAGTTGCCACATGACCCCCTGCACTGCCGCCACCATCCCCCCTGACAGCAGAAGCGGCGCAAGATGCTGCCGCATCAAAGCCGGGCCGGACAGCCCGGCAATATGCCCCAGATTGGCAAATTTGAGCGGCCAGACCAGCAGAAAGACAGCCACAAAACCGGCTGTGACGACCGGCAACCCATACGGGGCCAGCACCACGATCACCCCCGCCGCCAGCGCCACCTCGACCCAAGACAGAACCGCCAGGCGACCGGGCTGACCGGCCGCCAGACAAAAGGTCTGCTGCACCTTTTCGGCACACAGATACATGCCAAACACCGACATCAGGCTCAGGACCGGAGCCGCCGGAGCCCATTTCTGACCGAACAGCAGCACCAGCGCCGGTTCCGACAGAACCGCCAGCCCGGCAAAGGCCGGAAAGGCCAGAAACCCGGTCAGGCGCATGACGTCGATCAGCAAATCCGTCGCCGGACCACCATCGCGCGCCGCCGCACCAAAGGCAGGCTGCGCCACGGTGCGCAGCGGTGTGATAATCAGGAACGAGGCGGTCTCGATCACGCGCCAGGCGATTGCGTAATACCCCGCCGGAACCGGCCCCAGCATCGCGCCGATGATCACCGCAGGCGATTGCACCGCAGCCAGTTCGGCCGCGCGCAGGCCCAGAATCCGGTGACTGAAATGCAAGACCCTGCGCATGTGATCCCGCGACGCATGGAATGCCGGGCGCCAGGAGACCGCCCCCCAGGCCATCACGATATTGGTGGCCGTCATCGCCAGCCGCTGACCGACCAGGCTCCAGACCCCGTATCCCGCCAGCGCCATGCCTATGCCCACGACCCCTCCGACCGCCGCACCAAGCGCTGCACGGATGGCCAGAACACGGAACCGCATTTCCCGGCGCAGGATCGCAACCGGCACCGCCGTCAGTGAAATCATCAGCACCGTTGGGGACAATCCGATCAACAATTCACGCGCAACCGGCTCATTGTAGAAATACGAGACCGGCCCCGCCCCCAGATACAGCGCAACCGTCAACACGCCTCCCAGCAGCGCCAACAGCCAGAAAACCGAGTTCAACCGCTCTGGTGACAGCGCCTCATGGGTCAGCAGAATGTCGGAAATCGTTTCGCGCACCAGGAATTCGGAAAACAGCACAAAGGCTGCAACCATCGCCAGAAGACCAAAGGCCTCGACCCCTAAAATACGGGCAAGAATGGCAAAAATGATGAAGTTGAACGCCTGCTCGACCCAGATACCAGCCGACATCCAGGCAACTCCGCTGCTGAAACTCTGCCGCCCTGACATCCGTTTCCTTCCTGCCGCCCAAACCCCGCCAAGTGCCGATGGACACATGGCTCAAACACTCACACCTGTTGCGCACAGTATGCGCAATTACAAACTTGACGCCTTAACGGTCGAATTTGGTCAAATTTATTGTCTATGTTCAGTCTGTACGTGTTCGAATACTATACGCAATACAGGGAATTATGCCCGTCGCGTTCCGTGCGCCGCGCAAATCCTGCAGCGGGGGCTGGGGCAGGGATTATTGAGTGAATAAAAGGTTTTCATTTTCATGAACAAAGTCGCAGAGCCGATGGAGACGAACAGCACCACACCCGAAGAGCTGATCGCATCGGAAACCGCCGGCATGAGCCTGAGCGTGGTCATTCCCGCCTATAACGAGGAAAACGCCGTCCGCCACACGGTCGAGGACGTGCGCACCCATCTCGAACCGCTGGGCATTCCCTACGAGATCATCGTGGTGGACGATGCCAGCCAGGACAACACCCGCGCCGAGGCCGAGGCCAGCGGCGCCACCGTCACCTTCAACGATGTCAATTCCGGCTATGGCGCCAGCCTCAAGCGCGGGGTGCGGATGGCGCAGCATGAATATGTGGCCATTCTGGATGCCGACAGCACCTATCCCGCGCGCTATCTGCCCGGAATGCTGGCCATGTGCCGCGATCAGGACATGGTCGTGGGCGACCGGGGCGCGGCGATGAAGAACGTGCCGCTGCTGCGCAGACCGGCCAAGAAATTCCTGTTCGCCTTTGCGTCGTTCCTGGCCGAGCGCAAGATCAACGATCTGAACTCGGGCCTGCGCGTGTTCCGCAAATCCGAGCTGATCCCGTTCCTGCCGCTCTTGCCGCAGAATTTTTCCTTCACCACCACGATCACGCTGTGCATGACGTCGAACGGCAAGCGGATGATCTATACGCCGATCGAATACGGCAAGCGGGTGGGCAAATCGAAGATCCGGCCGATCGATTTCCTGAACTTCATCATCCTGATCCTGCGCATCAGCACGCTGTTCAACCCGCTGCGAGTGTTCATCCCACTGGGTCTGGCGTTCTTCACATTGGGCACAGTGAAGTTCATCGTCGATATCTTCTACTGGAACCTCAGCGAAACGGCAGTGTTCTCCTTTCTGGCGGCGATCATGATCTGGTCTCTGGGGCTGATCGCCGACATGATCTCGCGGCTGCATCTCAGACCCTGACGGGAGCGGCAGAATGCTCTCCGATCCAAATCAACGACGCTGGCTGATCCGGGTTGCCGGATCGGTTCTGGTGTTGGCGATCCTGTTCTGGATATTGCCCGCCGAGGCGATCGTGGCAGCGCTGAAGTCGATCCCGATCTGGGTGTTCCTCTGCGTGCTCGTCCTGTTCCTGCTGGCCCATGTGGGCGCGGCGCTGAAATGGTGGTTGCTGCTGGGCCGTGGGTTTCCGGCCCTTCTGGCCATCCGGGCGCATTTTGCGGGTCTGGCCGCGAACCTGTGCCTGCCCGGTGCAATTGGCGGCGATACCGTGCGCGCAGGTCTGGCGCAGGCTGCGATGAAAGACGGCGCGCGGGTTGTTGCGGGCGCAACCGTGGATCGGCTGATCGACATGGTGGCCCTGCTGACACTCTCTTGTCTGGGGCTGGTCCTGACATGGGAAAGCGCTTCGGGCGGGCATATGATCTGGCCGGTGACGCTGATCCTGCTGGCAGCGCTGGCAGGCATGGTCGCACTGCCGCGCCTGCTGCCTCTGCCCTGGCGCTATATCCCGTCCCTGCCCGGTAAAGGCTTTGCCCATCGTCTGGCCGAGGCGCTGGCCGGGATGGGCCGCAAACCCGGCACGCTGGCCGTGGCCTTCATCGCCTCGGTCGCAATCCAGCTGTTGCTGGTCCTGCTGGCCTGGTGGCTGGCCATCGCGGCGGGCGTCGATGTGGCTGCGGGGCCGTGGATATTTGCCTGGCCGCTGGCCAAGATCATTGCCGTGCTGCCGGTATCCCTGAACGGTCTTGGCCTGCGTGAGGCGACATTGGCCGGGTTTCTGGCCCCCTTCGGCGCCAGCGCGCCTGCGGTCGTGGCCGCCGGTCTGGTCTGGCAGGTTGTGTTGTTTACAGCGGGCGGGTTTGGCGCGCTGGTTCTGACCCTGTCCGGGATGCGGTTCAGCGCCCCGGCAAATTCCCAAAAGGAAGAGTGCAAGTGACGGATGTTTCCCGACCCAATGGCGACGACAAGCCCGAGATCATCATACTGGGTGCCGGACCGGCCGGCCTTGCCGCGGCCCATGCCCTGACCGGTCAGGCGAAAGTGACGGTGATCGAACGCGCACCCATCGCGGGCGGGAACTCGGCCTCGTTCTCGGTCGAGGGCGTGATCTGCGACTATGGCTCACACCGGTTTCATCCGGCGGCAGAGCCCGAGGTTCTGGCCGATGTGAAATCCCTTCTGGGGGACGATCTGCTGCTGCGACCCCGCCATGGGCGTATCCGGTTGGGCGGCAAATGGATTCACTTTCCGCTGAAACTAACCGATGCGCTGATGCGTCTGCCCAAGCCTTTTGCCGCGTCGCTGATCGGGGACATGGTGCTGAAACCTTTCCGCAAGAAAAACACGGGCCCCGAGACATTCTCGACCGTGCTCTATGACGGGCTGGGGCCGACGATTTCGGACAATTTCTATTTCCCTTACGTGCGCAAGCTGTGGGGGCTGGACCCGGACAAGCTGGCCGTGAAACTGGCCGAGCGCAGGGTCGGCAGCGGCTCGGTCGGCAAGATCCTGATGAAGATGCTGCGCCTGCTGCCGGGGCTGCGCAGTGAAACCGCGGGTCGGTTCTTTTATCCGCGCAAGGGGTTCGGGCAGATCTCGGACGCGATGCGCAACAGTGCCGAGGCCAATGGCGCCACCTTCCTGTTCAACACCGAAATCACCGCCATCGAACGGGACGGCAATCGCATCACCGGGTTGACGATCCGCGACGAAGAGGGCGAGCGGCACTTGACCGGCGATCTGATCCTGTCGACCATCCCGCTGACCGGGCTGACGCGCCTGATCGGCGACCCTCCGGTAGAGGTGGTCGAGGCGGCCCGCGCCATCCGCTTCCGCGGCATGATCCTGCTGTATCTGGTGCTGGAGACCGACCAGTTCACCGAGTTCGATGCCCATTACTTCCCGGAACTGTCGATCCCGATCAGCCGCATGTCGGAGCCCAAGAACTATAACGCCAGTGGCGCGCCAAAGGGCGTCACCGTTCTGTGCGCCGAGTTGCCCTGCGACCCGGATGAAAAATGGTGGTCCATGTCCGACGAGGAACTGGGGCAGGAATTCACCAAATGGCTGGGTCAGTTGGGCCTGCCCGTCACCGTGCCGGTGCGCCGCTGCGAAACCCGGCGGCTGAGCCATGCCTATCCGGTCTACGATGTGGGCTATGAAGAGCGGTTCGATACGGTTGATCAGTGGCTCTCAGATCTGGACGGATTGCTCGTATTTGGACGGCAGGGCCTGTTCGCCCACGACAACACGCACCACGCATTTGCCATGGCCTATGGCGCGGCGGATTGCATCGACGACAAGGGCAATGTCGACCGCGCGAAATGGAACAAATACCGCGAGGTCTTTGCCACCCACGTGGTGGAAGACTGACCCATGCCCGCCTGGCAGGCCGATATCCTGATGTATCATTCGATCTCGGACGCGCCGGGGCCGACCTCGATCGCGCCCGACATCTTTGCGGCGCAGATGCAGGCACTGGCGGCATCCGGCCTGCCGGTGGTGACGCCGGACGCGCTGGCCAACCCGCCTGCCCCCCGTGTGGTCATCATCAGCTTCGATGACGGGTTCCAGGATTTCGCCGATACCGCCTGGCCGATCCTGCGCGAACATGGCTTCTGCCCGATCGTCTATCTGCCCTCGGGCCTGATGGGTGGCACCGACAGCTGGGCCGGGGGCAACATCCCGCCCCGCCCGCTGATGGAATGGGACAGGGTCAAGGCGCTGGCAGCGGAAGGGGTCAGCTTTGGCGCACATAGTGTCAGCCATCCCGATCTGTCGACGCTGGATGCAGAGACCTTGGAGGATGAAGTCACCGGATCCGGTCAGGATATTGCCGCCCGGCTTGATCAACCCGTCCGGCATTTCGCCCCGCCCTACGGGGCGTCGAACCCGAATGTACGCGCACAGATTGCCCGGCACTACGACACCTCGGTCGGCACCCGTCTGGGCGTGGCCGGGCCAGGGGATGACATCCACGACCTGCCCCGGCTCGAGATGTTCTATTTCACCGACATCGCCCGCTGGCAGGCTCATCTGGCCGGGCGCGGCGGGTCCTATCTGGCGGCCCGCAAACTGATGCGCGGCGTGCGAAGCGGGCTGAGCAGGGTGCTGCCCATCAACTGAATGTCAGGCTTCGGGTGCAAGCGTTCCGATCCGGTGGGCATTCGCCATCACACTGAATGTAATTGTCGTGGCCGGGATGGTCGGCAGGACAGAGGCATCAACGACGTGAATGCGCGTCGCGCCATGCGGGCGCCCCAGCACATCGCTTTCACCCGGGCCCGGGGCATCTGACATCGGCAGATCACCTCCGACATGAAAACTGGCCCCCGGCGCCCCGAACCGCGCTGCAAAAGACAGGCTGGTCAGACCAAGCCCCCGCAAGGCCCGGCCATAGCGCGCAAGTGCGGCGCGCATTGTCTCGGCGGTTGCGGGATTTTCGTTCAGTTCCGGGCGTAGCCGCCCATCCTCTGCCAGACGCAAGGCTATTTCATGCGAATGATCGGAATGCAGGAAAACCTGCGCCACGATCAGACGTCGGGCCAGCGCCTCAAGCAGCGGCCCGCTGCCGGGTATCCGGTTTCCATAGTTCTGTTTCAGATCGCGGGCATAGTATTCATTCCAGGTATAGATCTGCGCGTGAACCAGTTGCCGCGACACGCTCGGGTCATCCAGTTCGGCAAAAAGCTGCGGCAGCGTCTGATAGGGCAAAACATCGGGCCGCCTGGGTGCCCGCCAGCGGTGCAGCATCGGCAGAAAGGCCTGCTGGCTGTCTTTCAACACCAACTCCATGCCCCGCAAGCCGGGTGACGCCAACAGGATACGCGCGCTTTCCAGCACCCCGGCGGCCAGAAACACCCGGTTTCCGCGGACATCGCTGCCATCTGCCAAAGTGACGGCAACCTCGTCGCCTTCCTCGCGGACCTGCCGCACCACGTGATCCGCGCGGTAGGCAAAGCCTGGCTCTGCCTGCAACGCCATGCGGGTTTGTCTTGCAGACCAGATCAGCGACCACGGGCACCCGTGCAGACACAGCCCGCAGGTCTGACAGCCCGGCCCAACCGCCTGCCGCGCCAGACCGACATGCATCCCAGCCCCCTGCAATGCCTTCGCCTTCTGCCTGGAACGGGCCAGCAGCATCTTGGCCTGCGCGGTTGGTGGAACGGGTGTTCGGCCTGTCATATCGCAGGCGGGAAAGAGGTTTTGCAGCCCGTCCTGTTGCCCGGACACGGGCATTATTTCCGCCACCGCCCTGTAATGTGGGGCAAGATCGTCGGTTGTTATGGGCCAGTCGTCGATATCCGCCTGCCGATACGGCAAGACCGCAGCGCCCCAGACATTGGACAGCCCGCCCGCCGCCCGCGACGCGCGCAAAGCAAACCAATCCGCCCCTTCCGCCAGTGTACGCGCAGGTGAGGCCAGCGCATAACCTGTCCCATAGCGCCACACCTCGCCCTCCGGGGCCTGAAACTGAGGCTCCATCCAGGCTGTACGCGCCTCGGCGCTCCAGTCTTCGGCGCGGGTTCGGGACATCTGCTGCACCCGATCCGTGACCCCGGGCCCTGGTTTCCCCCCGGCATCCAGCATCGTGACTGTCCGTCCCCGCGCCAGCAAGGCCCGGGCGACGGAAACCCCGGCAGGCCCGGACCCTATGACAAGATCGCTCACTGCGCCTTTACTGCCCGAACCAGAACCAGCATTTCATAGTTGGGATCATGGGTGGACAGTTCTTCGGGCGCAATTTCACTGGCCCCAAGGCCGTGCAGGTTGCAGATGCAGGTAAAGACATTGCCAACGGTCGACACCTCGACATTCTCTGCCGGGAAGACCGCCCGGAACAGGCGGCGCTTGGACTGGCTGGTGAAATGCCAGTATTCGCCCCAGTCATCCACGCCTTCGCGCCGCGCCACACGGGTCATCCCATGCGAGGTGCACAGCACCACGCCACCGGGTTTCAGAATGCGTTCCAGCGTAGCAATCGCCTTGTCGACCTCAAAGATCATCTGAAGGGTCTGGGTGATGATGATGCAGTCGAAACTGTTGTCGGGAATATGCGGCGCATCGGTGATATCCGCCACGATGGTCGCTTGTGGATTGCCCTCGACATAGCTCAATACATCCGCCTGCGTGACCCGATCACCGCCGAATTTCTTGATATAGGCCGGATCGCCGAATTCCAGAACCCGGCCACGGATATCGTCGCTGTGGTTTTGCAGGAACTCTTCCATGTAATGGCGTTCGATGGTCAGCAGGTCGCGATCCTGCCCGAACACGGCGCTGATCGGCGACAATCGTCGCAAGCCGCCGAAATCGACCGACCCAACCGGCACCGACTGAAGATTGTGCAATCGCTGCTGCTTGCGGATCCATTTGCGCAGCCGTTCCGGCAGCAACACAGTCGCGGTGTCGCGCACCAGCTTTTCAACTCTTTGTCCCGGTGTCATCGTGTTCGGCTCTTCATGCGTAGGCTTTGGCGCGTTTCTCGGCCATGATGTCAGCGATGATGTCGTCCAGCGTGCGCGCCGGGCTGAACCCGGTGAACCGCCGCAGCTTCGAGACATCCGGCAGACGGCGGGCCATGTCTTCGAACCCTTCGGGATAGACCTCTTCATAGGGCACCAGACGGATTTCGGACGCAGACCCCGTTGCGGCAATCACCTTTTCGGCCAGCCCCCGGATCGTCACTTCCTGTTCACCACCGATATTGAAGACCTGCCCCCGGGCTTCGGGGACATCGAGCAGACGCACAAGCGCCTCGATCACATCGGCCACATGGCTGAAACAGCGCGATTGCTCGCCGGTGCCATGAACCTGAATCGGCTGACCGGCCAGGGCCGCTTCGATGAAGTTCGGCACCACCATGCCATAGCGCCCGGTCTGGCGCGGGCCAGTCGTGTTGAAAAAGCGCAGCACGACCACCGGCAGATCCACCTCGCGCGCATAGGCCAGTGCCATGAACTCATCCAGCGTTTTGGCGCAGGCATAGGACCAGCGCAGCACGCTGGTTGCGCCGATCGTCAGGTCGTCATCTTCGTTGAACGGGAATTTCGATGCCTTGCCGTAGACCTCGGAACTGGAGGCGATGAAGACCAGGGGCTTGTTGCGCAGGGCCGCGCGCAACACGTTCTGCGTGCCGTCCACATTGGTTGCAATCGACTGGCTGGGCTGATCCATGATCAGCTTGACCCCGACCGCGGCGGCCATGTGAAACACCGCGTCAGCAGCCCCGACCAGTTCCTCGACCAATGTGGCATCCAGAACGCTGCCTTCGACAAAACGAAAGGCGGAATGATCCTGAACGGAAGACAGGTTTTGCAGCGATCCGGTGGACAGGTCATCCAGCACCGTCACCTCATGCCCATTGCCAATCAGACGCTCGGCCAGATGTGATCCGATAAAACCGGCCCCGCCCGTGATCAATATTTGCATGAATAACCCTCGTACCAACAGAATCCACTCTAATGCCACAGGCTTAGCATAGGGATCGGTGGCCACCAAATGGTAGATACCGCTATGGTGCGCTGACAGGCCGGGCCTGCACAGTTTTGGAAAAAGGGCTGAATTGTTGCACAACGCATTAAGAATGTTGAACCTGCGGACATGACCGAAAAACACGTGGACCCCCGCCCCGGCGACGGCCTTGCAGGCCAGCGCGTGGTCGTGACCGGCGCCACCGGCTTTATCGGCCGGCGCCTGATCGATGCGCTGCTGAAACTGGGATGTGACGTGACCGCCTTGCTGCGCACGCGCCACGGGGCTGCCGCGTTGGAACAGGCCGGAGCAAAGGCACTGGTTTGCCCGCTGCACCCCGGCCCGGCTCTGACGCAGGCGCTGGACGGTGCGGCGGCTCTGTTTCATCTGGCTTACGATTTCCGGGCCTCCGGCGCGGACAACCTTGCAGCCTTCGACGCGCTTGCCAAAGCCGCCGAAGACGGGTCTTGCAACCGTATCGTGCATCTGAGTTCCGCCGTGGTCTATGACAGCTGGCCCAACGGGCCGATCACCGAACGCAACCCGATCACGCCGGAAGATGTGCAAAGCTATCGCGGTGCCAAAATCGCAATGGAACAGAGACTGTTGCAGGGGAAATGCGACGCCGCCATCTTGCAACCAACCATCGTCTACGGGCCCGGCAGTGCGCTTTGGACCAATGGGCCATTGGCGATGATGCGCAGGGGCGGCATCATCCTACCCGACCCGCCCGGACAATGCCCGGCCGTGCATGTCGATGACGTGGTGCAGGCCGCCCTGCGCGCGGCCTCATCACCCCGGACCGGGGTCGAGCGATACCTGATCAGCGGGCCGGACACGCTGGGGTGGAAGACGTTTTTCGAAGGCTATGCCCGCCTTGCCGGATGCGGAGAGGTTCGGATTGATCCGGCTGCGAACCCGACCCCGCCCCCACCGCCCAATGGCAATGCGCCCTCAGGCCCCTCTCTGGCGGGGCAGCTCAGCGCGCATCTACGCCGCCTTGTCGGGCGCCGCCGGGTCGAGGCCGCCGCAGACTGGGCACGGTCCGTTCAAGCCCGGCTGGCAAAACCCCGGCCCGTGATGCCTGACATGGCGGGACGCAGGCTTTTTGCCGGTCAGCCAGAGGTTTCAACCCGACATGCACAGGATCAGATCTGCTATGCACCCCGTGTTTCCTTCGACGAATGGATCGAGCATATGCGAAAACAATCGGCGCGCTGATTCAAGACTGCCTTGCTTTTGGAAACACCCATTCCGGGTCTTTGCCGGGAACGACAAATTAGTTGGCTTCGTTCCCGATCTGTCCTATCCGATGAAGAGAGAAGGTTTCCAATCTGCTAAGCTAATTTTAATTCAGTGTGACTTTGTACGATCAGGATAGATTATGAACTACGAAACCTCGCACCATCAGTCCCTCAAGCAGCTTATCGCGGCGCGCGATGCGCGGGTTGCCGTGGTCGGGCTGGGCTATGTTGGCCTGCCGCTGGCGCTGACGGCTTATGATGAAGGGTTTGATACCACCGGCGTTGATCTCAACCCCGACCGGGTGGCGCGGATCAATCAGGGCGATCAGGTCATCTCCTATCTGGCATCCGACCGGATCGCACAAGCGGTAGAGAGTGGGCGCTTTCGCGCAACGCAGGACGCCGCAGCACTGGCCGAGGCCGATATCATCCTGATCTGTGTGCCGACCCCGCTGACCGACGCACAAGATCCCGACATGCGCTTTGTCGCCGCCGCCGCGCAGACCATCGCACAGCATCTGCGCCCCGGTCAGATGGTGGTGCTGGAAAGCAGCGTCTGGCCCGGAGCCACGACCACGCTGGTTCAGCCGATCCTCGAAGCGGGCGGTCTGCGGGCAGGTTCCGATTTCTTCCTGGCCTTCTCGCCCGAGCGCGAAGACCCCGGCAATGACAAGTTCGACACGCACAGCATCCCCAAGGTGGTCGGCGCCGATGATCCGCAATCGCGGCAACTGGTCGAGGATTTCTATCGCGCCATCGTCACCAGCGCCGTGCCGGTCAGCTCGGCCGCCACGGCCGAAGCGGTGAAGCTGGTCGAAAACAGCTTTCGCACCGTCAATATCGCGCTGGTCAATGAATTGAAGACCGCGCTTGAAGCCATGGACGTGGATGTCTGGGAAGTGATCGAGGCCGCGGCGACCAAGCCGTTTGGCTTCATGCCCTTCTATCCCGGTCCCGGAATTGGTGGGGCCTGCATCCCGGTGTCTCCGGCCTATCTGGCCTGGCGCGCCGCGGATGCAGGATCTGATACGCCGCTGATCAATCTGGCCCGCTCCAGCAATGACGCCGTTCCGTCGATGCTGGCGGCACGGATGGCGGCGGAACTGGCCGCGCGCAACGGGTCTGCATTGGCGGAAACCGGACAGCCCCTGACCGGACAGCGCATTCTGCTGATGGGCATCGCCTATAAACGCGATGTCGAGGACACCCGCCGCAGCCCGGCGCTGGTGCTGCTGGACGAGCTGGAAAAGCTGGGGGCCGAGGTTGACTATCACGATCCGTATTTCCCCCGCCTGCTCGAAGGGGGCGAATATCCGCAGCTGGCGGGCCGGACATCCCAGCCGCTGACGGCGGACAACCTGAAACGCTATGCGGCGGTGGCCGTAATCACCGATCACAGCGCCCCGGATTATGGTCTGGTCGCGCGCGAGGCCGCGCTGGTCTTCGATACGCGCAACGTCTTTGAAAAGCAGGGGATCAGGGTGGCAGACGGACGGCTGGTCAAGATGTGACCCCCAAAAAACCTCTGATCATTCAATGGCTAAAGCGCACGCGAGTATGCCATTTCATCCAAATGATCGCGGATTGACAAAACTGTGTCATAGGCGGACCTTTGCACATTTTCTGGGATCGTCGGCGTTCTATATTGCTGTCACAAAAGTTTTAAGGAACTATCTGTTCAGACATATTCATGTCTCAATAAATTATAAGCAGTGTTGCGCGAGTAGTGGAGCAATGCTCCTCCCGGTAAAAATAACCAAATTTTAACCTCTGGTGGTTCAAAGTTTTGCCATGATTTCATCGCGGAATCATTTTGGGCATCTGCTCAATGGTCTGCTCAATGGCATGACGGCGCCCACTTGGGGTTGGCAAGACCAAGACCATAGCCGGAGGACTTGGAGAAGATGATTGGAATTATCGGGATAGCCATTCTAGTTGGCCTGTGCGCCGGCGGGTTTGCTTTGATTTCCGGTGCGTCCATCCTGATGGCTCTGGGCAGCTACATCCTCTTCGGCTGGCTGTTCATCATTGCAGCCCTCATTGTTATCGGCGCCGTCAAAATCGTGAAGACACGCGTGCAGAAACAAAACCCCGCCTATTCCGGCTAAGCGCCTAGTCCCGTCCGGCGACCCGCTTGGCCACATAGCCCAGAAACGCCCGCTGCGGATTTCTGATCTGTGGGCGGCCTGACGCGGCCCAATAAGCCAGCCAATCCGCTTCCAGCGCATAGACATCGTGGCCAGGCGCCATCGCCCTGGCCTCCTCCAGCGCCTGCGGCGGCAGGATCGGCTTGTCCGGTCCCTCGACCAACTGACCCCGGCGCGAGAACCGGATCAGGTCGCCCGGCTCTTCGGTCATCTCATAATCGGGCAGGTGATCGGCTGCGATCATGTCACGGATCATCTTGCGGAACACCCGCCGGGGCGAGGCCGAGCCGGACTTTTTCAACAGCACCTCGACCGAGATCCGCCACTCGGGCTGACGCCCGCAATGTTTGCGTGCCAGCTCATAAATCCGCCGTTCCAGCGGTTTGCGCAGGCGGAAGTAATCGCGGCTGAGGGTCAGCACCGATTTCGCCAGCACCGCGCGGAACAGCCAGTCCGACAGTTTCACGCTGACGCTGGCCATCCGCCCCGCCCTTGTGTGACGCACGATTTCCCAGCTTTCGATCAGGCCGAACCCGGTGGTGGTTTCCTTTTCACCCGTCACAATGTTGGTGGTGATCCTTGTGCCGGCCAGCCGCTCGAACGCTTCGCGCAGACGCTTGTAACCGTCACCGCTGGTTTCGCGGTTGGTAGCCACCAGCAGGTCATGCGCCTTCAGATGCAACACCCGGCTGACCGTCCGGCCGGCATTGATCGCCGCCATCAGCTGGCTGATGCAAAAGATCAGGATGTCCTTGTCGTGGATCGTCGCCAGGCCGCGCACCGAAGGCGTCACCGTGATCTGGACCCCGTTATGTTCGTAATTGAGGATGCGCCGGTCCGGCCGGGTCGAGAGCGAAAACATAGGATGCTCCATCGAACCCATATCTGTCTTGGGCAGCGCATCGAAGATATCGCATACAAAAAAATCGCCCGTTGGGTGCCGGTCAGGCAACAACGCCCCTGACCCGCTCATACTGCCCTGCCCATATGTCCTGCCCGAATCTTTGTTCGTGGTTTTATTGACGCTCACCGTAGAGTTATCCACAGGATGCGTAAAGCCGCCGGAACGTGGGTTCAGAGTCACTGCAACGTGGGATCAGAGTCACCCTATCGTGGGATCAGATTCAGTGTGATCTGCAAGAAATACAAAAACCTCTTTTTTTTCTTATACTTAGTAGAACTCAAATTCAGCCGTAACTAATAAAATAACAGGATTCTAACTGAACATTTTTTTGCTATACGCCCAAAAGCAGCGTCTCGAAGGCTTTCTACCCTTTAATTTTGCTTAGAAAATCCGGTTTTATGCTCATAATGCTTTCACATGCTTCCTTTTGTGGTATATTGGCGAAAACATAGCACATGGGCAGTATTTCAATGCGAGCAGCAACGTCCGAGGGGCTTCCCCCGTATTTCAATATCGACCCGGATCTGGCCTATGCTGAACTGGGCGACCCAACCGGAACACATGAGTTCTCGCAAATCGCGGATGCCTGTGCACGGGGGCGTAGCGACCTGGCGAACCGGGGGCTGGAAGAAAACGGTCAGAAAAAGCTGCGCCTGTTTTCGACCTGGGAAATCACCAAATATCTGATCCCTGTCGCGCCCGCTCATTTTCGCCGGGTCCTGAAAGGCAATCCGGATTTGCCTCAGGGACAGTCCGAAACCGAAGGCGGTGCCAAGTGGTTCACGCTGGATGAGGTTCTGCGGCTGCGGGCACATTTTGCCTCGGAAGGATCCAAGGCAAAAGAATACCGCCCGTACCGCCCCGAGGGTTTGCCCGCCAAGATCGTGTCCGTGGCCAATTTCAAGGGCGGTGTTGGCAAAACCTCGACCTGCGCGCATCTGGCCATGTCGGCGGCTCTGGACGGTTACAAGGTACTGGTCATCGACCTGGACAGCCAGGGTTCGATGACGTCGATCTTTGGCGGCAAGGTCAGCGATGAATGGCAGACGGTGTTCCCCTTGCTTGCCCGCCACTACGCCACCCATCTGCGCCGGGACAATCAGGGACGTCTTGACCGGGGTGAGGCCCCACATCCGATCGACGATACCCTGTCCGAGGCGCTGAAGACCCGCAGCCGCGATCTGATCCAAACCACCCACTGGCCGAATATCGATCTGATCGGTGCGCAGCTGAACCTCTATTGGGCGGAATTCCAGATCCCGGTCTGGCGGATGCAGGGCCGCAGCTGGAAGCTGTGGGATGCGCTGACCGATACGCTGGACGAAGATGGGGTGCTGGACGATTACGATATCATTTTCATCGATACCCCCCCTGCCCTTGGCTATCTGACGATCAACGGGCTGGCCGCCTCGGATATCCTTTTGGTGCCCATGGGGGCCTCGTTCCTGGAGTTCGACTCCACGGGGCGCTTCTTTGACATGCTGCATTCCACCTTCCAGTCCATCGAGGATGGCGAGAACATGGCCGCCCGCGCCCTGGGGCGGCCCGAGATGGCGTTTCAGTGGGATGCGGTGCGCACGATCATCACCCGCTATGACGGCAGCCAGCAGGCGGAGCTGGCCGGGCTGATGCAGGCCTATCTGGGCCGGACCCTGTCGCCGCACTGGCAGGGCTACACGGCGCTGATCGGTCAGGCGGGGGAACAGGTCAACGGCATCTACGAGGCCGATTACCGCGATTTCAACCGCGAGACCTATGTGCGCGGGCGGGAAACCTTTGATGCCACCTATGCCTCGTTCAAGAAGCTGCTGATCGGCGTCTGGCGGGGCGAAGAACGGGCCCTGCAGGCCGAAGAGGCGGGAACACCGGAATTGTCGCTCTGAGCGCGATGTTTCGCGCGCGAAACACGCCTGACACGTCCCGAAACCGAGTCTGATCCGCGCAGGAAAAGGAGAAACCAATGGCAAAACGCAAACGACTGACCCCTGCCCGGCCGGATTATCTGGAAGACAACCGCCCTGCCCCCGGGGTGAACCCGATGTTCCCCACAGACGCCCCCCGGACCACGCCGCCGGTTGCGCAGGTGGCCGGGGCCACGGCGGCTCAGGCGGCGCTGGAAGAGCTGTCCGGAGAATTGCGGGCCGCGCGGGCCGAAGGGCGCTTGGTGCAGGACCTGCCGCTGGACGCCATCGAGGAAACCTATCTGGTGCGTGATCGCATGGCGGCAGATGACGCGGACATGGAGGCGCTGAAGGAAAGCCTGAAGGCCCGCGGGCAGCAAACCCCGATCGAGGTCGTGGAACTGGAGGGCGGGCGTTACGGGTTGATCTCGGGCTGGCGGCGTCTGACAGCGCTGCGGGCTTTGGCGCAGCAGACGGGCGAGGCCCGCTTTGAGACCGCGCGTGCGTTCCTCAGGCAGCCGCAGAGCGCATCTGATGCCTATGTGGCCATGGTCGAGGAAAATGAAATCCGCGTCGGGCTGAGCTATTACGAGCGCGCCCGGATCGTGGCGCGCGCGGCAGAGCAGGGCGTTTACCCGGATGAAACTGCGGCCCTGCGCGGGCTGTTCGCCTCGGCCAGCCGGGCGAAGCGATCCAAGATCGGCTCGTTCATCGCGATCTATCACGCCCTGGATGACCATCTGCGCTTTGCGTCAGCTATTCCTGAACGGTTGGGGCTGTCGATTGCCAAGGTTCTGAAAGAGGAGGCAAAAGCAGCTTCCTTGATCACCACCGCTCTGCGGAAGGCTATGCCTCAGAGCGTGGAAGCCGAGATTTCAGCTCTGACCCGTGCAGTGAGCGGCTTGGGGTCGAATGGGGAAAACCCACCTGCTGCCAAGACCCCCCTGAAAGAGACATTCGGCGGCATTCAGTTGAAACAGAGTCGAAGCGGTGCACAGGTCACCCTGTCCGGCGAGGGAATGTCCGAGACATTTCTTGCGGAGCTGAAAGCCTGGCTGCACGCGCGCGGCACATGATGTTTCGCGCGCGAAACAGCGTGAACGGCTTGCAAGCTTTACGCCGGGCCGACTTGAAATCTGGAGCATGCAAGCCGACGGAGTTGTGCCCGCCTCAGGCAGTTCCGTGCCACGCCTGTCATTCAAGATACCAAACTGAGTAACGCTGGCCGGCATGCAGAAGCTCAGCGCCGCGGCTGTCCATCCAAGACAGCAATGCAGGCTGATGAACATTGTCAGACAAAACCGTAAACGGTTCGCCCAGCTCGCTACGGATCAGACTGTAAGCCTGTTCCCGGTCCCGTGATACTTCGCTGTTGAAAAATGCGTCCAGACGGTTTTGCCTGGACGTCAGCAAAGCCGGATCAAATCCTTTGACATCTTGCAGCAGATAGCCAGTCTTCATTCCCAGGCCTGTCAAGTAGGTGTCGTCATCGTATAGGATGTAAATCGGACGGCGCGTGAACGGCGTGATGTGCAGGGGTGTGGCAGCGACCAATGTAGGTGTGCCCGGTTCGGTTCGGTCACGTATGACGGCCAAAGCATCCCCCAGGCCCTCTGCATCTGTCAGCCTTTGATCTTCACCGGAAAAGGTTACCTGAAACGGCGGTTCATACATTCTGGTTCTGGGATAGGCGGTCGCAAAACCCCCGGCCACTATCAGAAGAAGAAGTGCGCCTAGCGCCCAGGGTCGTTTCGATTTCCGCCAAAGATACTCTGACCACAAGGCGACAAAAGGCAGGCCGCATAGGGAGGCGACCATCACATATTTGTATTCGTTGCGAAAGTTGGGAACATGCAGAAGCACCGCCATGGAACCTGCTGCGAATGCCGCGAGAGTCAGGAAAGTAAGCTGTTCACGCGGCATGATGCCCCGGTTCATCAGTGCGAACACCCATGCAGCAACAGGAATCAAAAGCCCGGTTGCCGCGGCCACGCCATGGCGCCAGATCTGACCGGGAACATGAAGCTCAATCCCGGCTCCTGCCACGCGATCATTTGTCTGGGCCGTCACCAGGAAATAGGTGCAGGCCGTTCCCAGCAAGACGGAAGCGTATAAGAGCGAGACGTTTTTCAGGCGCGATTTCATAGTCTGTGTTTGATCCAGAACCCACATAATGCCAGCGGCCCCAAGAAATGTCGCTGCTGCCGGAAGATAAAGGGGGTAAACCAACCCGATACCCACCAGTAACAAAATCCAAAGCGGAATAGCCGTCTTGGGGCTGGAATTGGTTGCCGAGCGCAGGATAGTCAGCAGCATTGCCAGCATCAGGATCAACCCAAGCTGGTTTGTGTTCAGAAACAGGAATTTCAGGCCTGTAGCATCGTAGCGCGCGTCGCCGATGAAATGATGGTAACGCTCGGCCCCGTTCCAGAGAGACGAAGAAATTGCTCTGCCAAGCACGCCGATCGGGTTTGTGGATAAGGCTGCGAGGATCGGGGCGAGCAGCATTGCCACAGGGCCACCGCCGACAGACCTAACGACGAGAATGGACAAAACGCCAAAGCCAAATGCCATTGCCGGGTTTATCCACAAATATGCATTTATCGGCGATTGATCGAGAACCTGCCCAAGCAAGACCCTTTGCAGATGGCCAAACCATGGATATCCCGTGCCCAGCCCGGCCAATTGCCATTCTTCTGGTGCTGTTGGATTTTCTATCAGGGCATAGATTAAATCTGCGTGTAAAAATGTATGTGACCACTGATAAACGTAGGGCGCATTTGCATGTACGACGAGTACAATAAGCGGCAACACCAATGTCGATGGAATAATCAGGCGATAGTTCTGGAGCGGTACCCACTGCCAGGATCGCATGATGAACCAAATTGATCCCAAGTTTATTGTCAGGATGGCCCAGGGGATCGTGCCCGTTCCCATACCTGCATAGGCCAGCGTCAGGTATTGGGCGCAAGACATCGGGATCGAAAGAGCAAACGAAACACCAAAACGATCCCAGATGTCCACATTTCGAAGCAATCGGGAAAACGCAATCCAGGCACCTGGCAGAAAGAGCAGCAAGACAACTGAAATACCGCGCAACAAAATCTCAAACATAAACAGAACACCTGTACTTACCTGTGATTAGGGTTCCATTTGGCAGGGTGTGACGCAATAAAAAAATCTTGCAGAATCTCGCGGTGCCAGCAGGGGATTGTGATAATCCGGGCTTGAAGCGGGTTCACCCCAACAGATCGGTTGCCGGGTTCTCAGAGATATCGACGTCGTCATAGTATTTCTGCGCCTGGGCCATGGAGCGGTGCAACGAGAGGCGCATGGCAGCCTGGATTGGTGCGCCGTCCAGTGCGGCTTGGGTTAGGAACCCAGAACGCAGACCGTGCGGCGAGGCGAAGTCCTCCGGCAACCCTGCCAACTGGAGGCGATGTTTGACAATCTGATAGATAGCGTCCGGCGAAAGCCGACGTTTCAGCACCCGATCCGCTTTTGAGACTGGTCTGAACAGTGGCCCGTTCTTAATCTGTCCCACTTCAATCCAATGCACCAGCGCCTGAGCTGCGCGGGTTTTCAGCACCAGCCGCGGCGTTTCACCTTTGGTTGTCGTCTTGGTCTCCAGCAGTGAGATCCAGACTAGGCTTTTCTCGTCGAATTCCTTCAGCGAGACGTCCTCAAACATCAACCCGGTGATCTCCGAGCGCCGTCTACCACCAGAGGCCCAGCCCAGCATCAGAATCGCCCGGTCGCGGCAATCCCGGCGGCTGCCGCGGCAGGTGGACAGCAGTTGCTCGAGGATGTCCCGGGTGATCGGGTGCTGCGATTTTGGGGCAAGGGGCCGGGCGGCGGCGCGGCGGGCTTTGGCGCGGGCCTGTTTCACCTGGGGGCTGGCAAACGGGCTGGCGAGGTTCTTCATCCGGTGGAAGGCCAGCCAGGAGGCGATGCGCCGGTCCAGCGTAGAAGGGGCAGGGCAGGCGAGGGACTTACGCAGCCCCTGAGCAATCAGCGCTTCTGCGGTTTCACGCGCCACATCCGTTTCTGGTGCGTCATTCAGATCGCGGGCGTGATCGAGAATGAAGGCGAGGGCGGTGGCCTCAGATTCCGGCCAGTCCAGCGTCGCTGCGAACCGCGCGGACTTCCAGGCGGTGACATAAAGTAAATCCCGTTCATATGCCCGCAGCGTGTTTTCCGGTGTGCCGCGCACATAAAGATCAGTGAGCGCCTCCTGATCTGTTTCCGAGAGGGCAGGGGCCGCGGCGGGGAGGTATGGGGCAGGGGGCTTCATGTACCCATTCTGCGTCAATTTGGGTCAGATATCAATTATCATGATAAGCGGGACTTATCAGTAGTAGTAACAAATTTTCAGGGTGACGAATGTAATATGCAAAGAGGTCATTTTTTGCGCGTAAGGAATACAGGGGGTTTGTGACACGGTGACATCAGACGGATGTGTCGCAAACTCTGGGGTCTAGTTGACGCGCATGCGTGATCTTAGGTTTGTTTTCGTCGAATATTCTTGAGAACGGCGGTGAGAAAGTCGACCACGGTAGCGGCGGGATGACCCTGCTGCGGGCGGCGTAAAAGTCGTCCATCTTTGCCCTTTCTTTTGACGGAGGGAGGGTGGGAGGATCTTCACCGTGGACTTGTATCGTAAAGTTCGTCTGGCTTGTTCCGAGGGCATGAGTCAGCGAGAAGCAGCCCGTCATTTCGGGATATCTCGTGACAGCGTTCGCAAGATTTTGGCGTTCTCGGTCCTACCTGGTTACCGGCGGTCAGCACCGATCCGGCAGCCCAAGCTGGATGGGCTCACCGGGATCATTGATCAATTGTTGTCGGAAGACCGGCAACGACCGCGCAAACAGCGGCATACGGCCAAGCGGATCTTCGAGCGACTGCGCGATGAGCATGGCTTCGAGGGGGGAGTGGAAAGAATGTGGGGATACCTGCAGATTCTGATCTAATGTCTCGTTGTTTTTGCAGGAGGCATAGCGATGAAATTCAAGATCAGGTTAGAGACTGAGTTTGGTTGGGGCGAGAAGCGATCACACGAGATTTGCACCCTGGAACGCCGGTCGGTTGATGCGTCCGAGGAAGACATTGGACTGTGTCTGGTCGAGGCGAAATCAATACTTAATGAGATCCAGCGCGCGCTGCTGCAGGATCAGGTTGAAGAGATCGGCGAAATCGCTCGTGTCTGCCGTTTTTGTGGCACCTATCTACCGGTTCATGACCGCCGCCGCCGCCGCATTGACACGCTTTTCGGTCGGGTCATCGTCGAAGCGCCGCGTGTTCGGATATGCATGTGTGGACTCCCGGGATTTCCAACGTTGAAAGTCGCGCATTCTCCTCTGACACGTCTCTTGCCGGGTAATGCCACACCAGAGCTTCGGCGATTGCAGGCGGAATTGGGAGCGCGTCATAGCTTTCGAGAAGCTGCACGGCTTCTGAATGAATTGACACCATGCGGCAAGCAGAACCATGTTACGATCCGCAATCGACTCGCGACCCTCGCTGACGACCTTGCAGACGACGAAAGTACAGCGGCTTCCGAGACCGACCGACGCCCAAAGCCGCCTGATATTACAGTGTTTCTGGATAGCGCATATGTGAGGTCGAGACCGGAATACCAGCGCCGGAACTTTGAAGTCATTGTTGGTTCCATCGAGAGCAAAGGATGCGAAAAACGCCGATTTGGATTGAGCGTGATTGGTTCGAACAATGCGCGCGAATATCTGCGACGAAATCTGGAAGCGGCCGGATGGCGTGATGGCACAACCGTAACGGTTCTGTCTGATGGTGACCCCGCATTGCCCCGATTGGTGAGGGACGCCACAGGTGCGGATGTCAGTCACGTCCTGGACTGGTGGCATATTTCGATCCGCATCAGGCATGTGGAAACAACATTTCAAACTCTGCTTTCTTTACTGGAAGGGGTCGAGGTTCCAGGACTTGAGCCATTGGCACAAAGCCTTCGATGGCGCATATGGCACGGGCAAGCGGATCGGGCACTTGATGCGATTGAAACCCTGCTCAGATTTGGTATACGCGTGCGCCGCGAAACAATTGGCCGAACGAATGAAGCGGCCTTTTCAGCGGTTGCACGAGCAATGGAGCTGCGCACCTACCTGGAATACAATCGTGCTGCACTCGTCGATTATGGTCGTCGGCGTCGTAACGAGAAGGCAATCTCGACATCACGAGCAGAAGGACTGGTCAATGATGTCGCGAACGCCCGGATGGGCAAGAAGCGCCGGATGCGTTGGTCCCCGCAAGGCGCGCATCGGGTGGCAACGGTAAGGGCCGCAGTTTTGGATGGAAGGCTTGGCGAAGGTCTACTCCGAGCGGCTTGATCCCCACATTCTTTCCACTCCCCCTGTTGAGAGTGGCATGGTTCACCTGAACGCCGCGTTCTGCCAGGATTTCTTCCAAGTCCCGATACGACACCGTGTATCGCAAATGGAAGTACACAGCGTACAAAGCTGCATCCTTGGGGAAATGACAGCCCTTCAATGAGATAATGCTCAAACAACCTGTTCGAAAACTATTCGACGAGTACAAACCTCAGATCACGCATGCTCGTCAACTAGCCCCCAGAGTTTGCGTCACATCCCTTAAACATGCTGCTACAGCGCGTTCTCTTCATCCAACCAAAACTTCGCAACAGAACCCTTGGAATCTAAGAGAAATTTAGGTTAAGTTCCAGTCTAGCAGGGAGAAACAAGTCAGTGCGTGGTAGCGTCTGGATCGTGTTAACCGTGCTGGCGACCTTGACTGTCAGCCTTTTGACCTTCGCGGTGATAGGTACACCGATGGGGCATTCCTACGGATTCAACATGAGCTGGGCAGTGGCCTTTGCGGACGCGCTGAATGCGGGCGCGATTTATCCCCGATTTCTGCCTGCCCTTTGGGATGGGGTCGGGGGGCTCGATTTTTTCTTTTATGCGCCGCTTCCGTTTTATGTAGCGGCTGGTCCGGCACAGTGGGTTTGTCCGGATTGCAGCCCGCAGGTGCTTTTGGGGTTGTCCGGCGGTTTCCTCTGCTGGTTGTCAGGTGTGACGTTCTGGATCTTTGGGCGGCAGTTTCTGCCTCCAAAGCCTGCACTAGTGGCTGCCTTCGTGTGGGCGCTGGCCCCTTACCATGTGGGCATCGACTGGATGGTCCGTCAGGCCGCGGGTGAGTTTGCGGCTTATGTTTTCGTGCCTCTTGCCGCGCATGGGGTGCTTGTGGCCCTGCGTGACCGCTGCCCGGTCTGGTCTTTGCCGGTTGGGCTTGCAGGGCTTGGCCTCAGCCATCTGCCGACCCTGCTTCTGGTCGTGCACGTGATGGCCGTTATCGTTGTCGCGTGGATTTTGATCCATCGCACCTGCTTTGCGCGCTCGCTTGTCCTGCTGGCCGGGCTGGGAATTGTGGGGGTCGCCCTGTCTGCATTTTATTGGCTACCAGCCATTATGTTGCTTGGGGATGTGTCGCCCGAAGGCCTTTATACAAAGGAACTCATTCCAGAAAGCTGGTACCTGATCGGGGCGGATGTCCTGCCCGACAGCATGTACAAACTTGCTCTTCTGATATGCCAGTTGACCGCCGCCGCCGTGGCCGGGCTGGCTGTACTGATGACGCAGAGTGGAACCAGAAGAAACCTCATCATCTGGGCGTTAGGACCCGCAATCCTTGTTATCGTGCTCAACAGCTCGTTCTCACGGGTTCTATGGGAGAACTGGATCATCGCGAAGGTTCAGTTTCCCTACCGGCTGACTGTAGTTTCCGATCTGGCGCTTGCGCTTTCTGTAGGAACGTTGAGCACTGCCTTCGCCTCGGACTGGCGTTCGCGCCGGATTGCCTGGATCGGGTTTGGGGGGCTGTTGATCTCTTTCTTTGCCGTAGGAATGCTGGTGCCAGACCGAGTTGCAAAAGGTATTGCCGCGCGCAGACAACCGGTCGCGATGATTGGCGCGCCGGAATACCTGCCACCAGCAGTGTTCGACCCGCTTGCTGAAGAAGTCAAAGCTGAGAGTCAACCGATCTGGAGATTGACGCAACACATGCTGGAACTTACGGCTGAAATCGAAGCTGCGGGGTCCGGTTTCAGCCTGCCTGTTCAAGAGGCGCCGCGTCAGTGGATCGTTCGCGTTGAAGCCTCTGGGCAACCGGAAAAGCCACTGCGCGTTGCGCTGATGTATTGGTCGCATATGAAGGCCGAAACCACAGACGGCACACCGCTGGCACTCTCTTGGGATCCAGAAACCGGCTTTGTCACATTCGCCCGAGTAGAGGCAGATGTCAGGATCATCCTCCCGCGACACTGGAGCGAATGGATCGGTGTGCTTTTGACTGGGTTTGGCCTGATTGCAGCGGTCTTTATTCTATTTGGCGCGCGCGGGGCAGAACGGGACCTAACCGGCTCTGCTGCAAAGATTTGAGCCGGGGTTTTGTCACGTTAACTTCCAGACCACGAAAAAATCCTGATGCTTGGGTGTCAAGCTGCTCGGGTGGCTGCATTCTAAGCGTCAAATGCTTCGAGGCGGTGATATTGGATTGTTAAGGCTGAGCAACGGCGTACAGGAACACAAGGTTCTGTTGCGAAGTTTTGGTTGGATGAAGAGAACGCGCTGTAGCAGCAGGTTTAAGAGGCAAGTTTCGCAAATTGCCGAAACGGACAGAGTCCGGGCGCGATTTGACCTTTGCGTTCTTGAGCGTCAATGGCAAAAAAGTTTGCAACAGATCCCTCAGACCCCATTGTTTCCCGCTTCAAGGCCAGCTCAGAGGCTGCAAAGAAAACAGGAAAGGAGACCAAAACATTGACCGCGTCATAGACCACGGCGCATAACTGAGGGTGGGTCAAATCTCGGTGAAAATACCGGGTCAGTTCTCAGTGACAATCAACATGCCTGTCAGAAAATCGCTTCGTTTCGAATGTTCAAGGGTGCCGGAAATGTCCACAAAGTATTTTGGGCGCTGGACATTGACCACTTGGCTGTGGTGGGACGAAAGATGTTCCATGCAGCGGCTTCCATAACTTAAAAAACAAGATCGCTTCTACTCATTTGTGCCGGGGTTTGCCAGATGCGTTGAAGGAGGTTGTGTTGCAAACTTTTGACCATTGACGCTCGCGCCGCCAGCGGGTGACTGATCTTCTGTTTTTTCAAGTCGAAAGCCAGTTCATGACCTCATTCAAAGGTGCACAATATCCGAGCGGCGTGATCCTGTTCGCAGTCGTCTTCTATGTCCGGTACCAAGCAAGGCACGCACACCGACATAATCACTGACCTGTCCGGCGGTGATGATGTGGGTTCAGCGGACGCCCTTGGCTGTTGCAGATGGCGTGCAGTTTCGTGTTCATGCCACCCTTGGTGCGGCCTATCAGGCGCGCCATCTGCTCGTTGTGCAGCCAGACATGTTCACCGCTTGTTTTGGACGTGATGAATCATAGACAGCGGCTGAAATCAATGGATCCTGACCCTAGAGCAAAACTGTTCCGAGGACAATTTTAGAAAATACGGATTTCTAAAATCATCCCCGGCGTCCTATTGGAGAGTATGACAGGATAAGGTGGTTGTGTTACAAATTCGATCTACCCGTGGGATGTTATAAATCCGTCAATGAGCCGCACCGTCGAAACACCACTTTTTCCTTTCGCTCGCAAGTAGATGCGTTGGTGCATCTGGAGGTTGCTGCGACTCTGTTCGAGGCCTGTCGATGTTGCCGCGGATGATGCGAAGGCATTGACACCCAGCATCTGCGCAAGGAACTTCGTAACGGCAGGCTTGTTGCGGCACGCTCATAGCCGGCAGGTCCTGCGAGCGAAATGCCAAAGGGCCTGTGTGATAGCGTCAGAGTTTGCATTTAGTCTTTTAGACCATGCTGACAAGTGACGGGACCACATTCGGATCGAGGTGATATCGGTGAAACCCAGGAAGCTTTCCGCTGTTTTATCGTAGCGGGTTGCAACACGTCGCGCGCTCATGGAATTCCTGACGCTGTCAGCCTCGGATTGAAAGCTGAATCGGTGATGACCGAAATAGGATACTATGAACCCTGCTCCAAAGCCAAATGCGTTGGCTGAGAATGGATGCAGGCTGCAGATTTCAATCAATGCAATCGCAACAAGAGCGTGAGTGACTGTAGCGAGGATACCAACAACCCCGAAGGACAGGATACTTCTTAGATCAAAGGGTTTCACGAGTGCTCGTCCGGACCTGAAACGACGCGCTCCACCACAAAGTGGGGGCGTCGTTTGCTTTGCAGATAGAGCCTGCCAATATATTCCCCAAGAATACCAATTGTCAGAAGCTGAACCGAGCTCACCAATAGTACCACCACCATCACCGAGGACCAGCCCGAGACGACATCCCCGGTAAACCATTGGAATAAGACCCATACGATCAAAGTCAGCCCTAGTACGGTGGTCAAAAGTGCCAGCCATGTTGCCAGCCGTAGCGGAACAATGGAAAATCCGGTGATAGCATCGACGGCCAGGCGCAGCATTTTTTTGAACGGGTACTTGGTTTCCCCGGCAAAGCGTTCTGCACGGTCATACGGCAATGGTATTTGCCGAAACCCTAGCCAGCTGACCATGCCGCGAATAAAACGGTCTTCTTCCGGCATAGTATTCAGGTAGTCGACTACAGTGCGGGACATCAGGCGGAAATCTCCGGTATCGAGCGGAATGTCGACATCGGTCAGTTGATCCAGCAGGCGATAAAACGCGGCTGCAGTTGTCCGCTTGGCTACCGTTTCACCCGCCCGCTGCCGACGTTGCCCATAAACGACATCAGCTCCGTCCTGCATCAGCTCCAGCATATCGGGTAGGAGCTCGGGCGGGTCTTGCAGATCCGCATCCAGCACCAGAATATTTGTCCCGCGCACATACGTCAGCCCGGCTGAAAGTGCCTTCTGGTGGCCGTGGTTTCGAGACAGGATAATTGCACGGATATTGAGCTTGGTTTCCGCAAGCTCCGTAATCATGTCTCGTGTGCGATCAGTGGATCCGTCATCAACCAGAATGAGCTCCCAGGATGATCCAACGCATGTTTCGGCCACGGCGCTGACCCGGCGAATGAGTTCCGGCAAAACCGCTTCTTCGTTGAAGCAGGGCACTACGATTGACAAGCTGACGGTGACCTGCTCCATCCGTTTTTTCGCGTCCGTTTTTTGTACTTTGATCATCGTTACAACAACTCTTTCTGGTTCACGCACCGATTAAGGTTTTTGATCTCAAATATTAGGTAAAATAACAATGCCCCGGCGATCGTATGCTTTTGGAAACGCTGCTTTCCCATATCGCTCGTCTCCAGGGCGTCGGGTGACAAAAGGCAAGAAATTCATTAATAATGAAGCGGGAATTCAAAGAAAGGTGCTATAGGGTGACATTGGTTTGTGTGGTTCCTAATTGGACTTTGCTATGACCAATGTCAGGATACCGGCACGGTTTTTGTTTTTATCAGCGATCATTGCAGCCCTTTTTTTTCTGCCCACTACCGGAATAGGAATTGCGCGATCTGGCTTCAATCCGGATGAATGGCGATTTGAAGCTGGTCTAGAGCGTGTATTTGCGGAAGTTCATGGTCGCTGGGCGACACATTGGACCCACGAAGTTCTTTTTGAGCAGGGCGCACCAATTGCCACCCTGATCTTCATCGTTTTTGCGGCTTTGTTCGGAGTTTCCGTTCTTATTGTCCGTGGGGCTATTGCTTTGACGGGGTCGGTCTTGATCTTAGCTGCCATCCTGGTGGTTTTTCTGACCGGGTCTTCGCATGTCTATCTGACCGAGCTTTTACACTATCAGACGCTGGCTCCGTGGTTTTGCCTTGGTCTTCTTGCATCTGTTGGGGCCATGGTACTGATTGAGCCCTCGGGTGCGCGGTCGCGTTCCGGACTGATTCTGCGAATGGCTGTAGCCGCTGAACTGCTGGCCATATCCATTGGCTTTTATCAAAGCTATGTTTTGTTGGGGTTTCTTATTCCGGCTCTGGTTCTGATCCGGGTTGATCGGTTTGATCACCGGCAATGCCTGTTTTGTCTGTTGAGGGTCCTGATCATCTCAAGTGCAGCTCTGATCCTGTATCAGCTGCAACGTGATGCTACGATTTACGCTCTGGATCTCAAGGCAAATTTCCGTTTCTCGGGTGGTGTGGATATTGCTGTACTTGCCGATAAGCTGTCTGCGCTCTACTGGATCGAGAGGTTGATACATAGCGGTGGGCTTCTGGGGATGCCGTCTTTTTATCGACGCCTGTTTTTGCTGAGTGTAGCCGCAGCCTGCATCTTGGTTTTGGCCGCGGCGGCAATAGCCGTCTTTGCCAACAGTAGGCTTGCTGCAGGTGGTTGGGCGGGAGGACTGCGCGTGTTAGTCGGAGGACTAGGTGCGCTTTTCATCTTACCGGTTCTGATCTGGTTTCTTTATCCGGAACCCTATTTGATAGGGCGTAGCATCGGGTTTGTCGGATTTATCTTTGCGGGCATTGTTTTGGCTTCGGCCACAGTTATCGCGCAGGCGATGGAAGGGATGCCTGTATCACGTCTGGTGCTGGCTGGGGGGATGAGTTTGTGCTTGGTTTTTGGCGTAAGTCAGGCAGTTGCCTCATCACATATCTGGCTCTTGTTTAACCAAACGGCGGAGCGGGACATTGAATTGGCGGATGCGATTGTCGAGCGAGCCCGGTTGCTCGATGGGTTCGACGTTATGACCACGCCGATCCGTTCAGTCGGTGAGCCTTTTTTCCCGCCTCTAAAGTTTGGCAGTTTTCAAACACCGAGTGTGTTTCACCGCGGGGTGGATATGAACTCTATTTTTCAGGTTCGTAATGGTGCGAACGACTATGCCGGCTCGGTTTTGACGCCACCGCAGGCGTGTATGGGGTTCCCCGCAGAAGGGGCTGTTTTTATGGCTGAGGGTACACTCTTTGTCTGTTTTGAAGATTTGACGCCCTTGCCAGCGCAATCTACCTGTTTCCCATTAGGCGGTGAGGTGACTGGCGCACTTTGTTATTCTGGCAAGATGGCCGTTCTGATCGGCCAGACCTGCGCTGATATCAACCTTGGCACTGGTCAGATTGTTGCAACTCAACTGGATGAAGCAGGGCGCAGTGTCAGATCCAATCAGTTCGCCTGGCAAGCCAAAGCTACCGAGATGAACGGCCTTTGCCATCGATTTGTCGAGACGGCAGACCTGCCGTTCTCGGCCTTGCGGATCGAACACAAGTTATCAGCGTTAGAAACTGCGTGGATGATCGAATATGACGTGAAGGATGCACGCCCTTTGAAGGAAATATTCTATAAAGTTAATTAGCCGGAGTACCTTGTGGTAATGAGTAGGAATGTATTGAGGCTTGTCCTTTTTCTGGCAAGTGGTGCGATACTCGTTTTTCTTGCGGGCGTTTGGGCGCGGTTCTGAACCTGCCATCGACGGCTTTGATCCGCGAGGCCAAGGATACGGCATTGGAACTGATCCGCGGCCTGCGGTATCGCGACACCGGGTGGATGCCGCGCTGGTATGAAGGCGTTGGTTTGGTAAAGTATGACCCTGAACGCAGTTGGGCCGGGCTTACGGTTATTCAGGGCATGTTCGACGAAGGCATGCAGGCACAGGTCTACGATGCAGATTGTACGCTTCTGCGTGAGTGGCCGCTGGATTTTCACGCCTTCTGGCCTGAGCCGACCCATATCGTGCCTGCCAGCGCAATCTCCCAAGGATCAGGGGGATATCACGCGCAAGGAATTGATCTGCAGGAAGACGGGTCTGTCCTCATCAATTTCGCAGAACGCGGCCCGATACGTCTTGGCCCTTGTGGTGATGTTGTCTGGGCCGTTGATCAGATGACCCATCACTCGATCACGGTGAACTTGCCCCCATTTCGACCGGACACCTTGGTTTGACCAAGGAGGCTTAAGGATAGCCTTAAGCACATGCTTATGTCTGAGATAGAAATCATCACCGATGGCGGCCGCCGTCGGCGCTGGCCCGCGGCTGAGAAACTGCGGATTGATCCAAAGGGGCGCGTTGTCGAAGATATCCCGATCCTTGAGCCGACAATCGACTGGCTGGCTGTGAAACAGGAGTTTGACATCATCTACGGGCTCAATCAGGAAGATCTAGGTTCCGTACATCTCAATGATATCAAAGTTGTCACTCCTGTATTTCGTGCGCGCATTCCTGGTTCGGAATGCTGGTGACTTACTGCTGTCCATGCGTAATTTCAACGCGCTGGCTGTGCTTAACAAAGCCAGTGGCAAGATCGTCTGGATGCAGCACGGTCCATGGGGACAGCGGCATGATCCGGACATCGCGCCGGACGGGACAGTCACGGTTTTTGACTATGGCGCCCGGGCGTGATTTCGCCAGCGCGCGCGCCAGACTTTGCCCAATGGGAACATCCTATTGACCGAAAGCATGTCTGGTCATGTTTTAGAAATCACCCCAGACGGAGAGCTTATCTGGTCTATGGTGTTTGTGGCCGGAACCTACCTGGCTGCGCTTGTAGAAGAGGCCCGGCGCTATCCGTTGGATTATGCCGACCGGTCCGTCTGGGTCTGTTCCTGATCACCACGCGCCTGCGGGTAGCCGGAGCGCGTGGCAAGCGAGGCATAGATCGCCTCGGCCTTCGCGACCAGTGCCGGTGAAAACTGTTCAGGATCGGTTTTAAGTGTCAGTGGGCGGATCAGATCGGTCGCTCCGAATAATCCATCCGGATCCAGATCCAGCGCTAGGCACAGTTGTTGCAGGACCGGTTGGGGATCGGAACAAAGCGCTTCATAGGGCAATATCTGAACGTGTTCGTACCGTTCTTCGACATGTCAGAACACGGCGACCCAATAGGTCAGCCAATAATCATACGTGTCAGGTGTTGCGTCGTCTGGCAGTCCGAAAAATCCGAACGGGCGATGCAGTTCTCCAAACTCGAAATGGCCGACATCTACCATATACCGTGTGACAAACGAATTCGCGGACTGTTGTATGGCAAAATTTCCATACTGACGCAAAAGCGAGGCCGCGTGTTCTAGTGGATGACGCAAGACAACCAGAATATGAGCATCGGGCAACATCTCTGGCAAAAGGTCCACACGTTCGATGTTGGCGTTATTCTTTGAGACATAGCGCACCACGGGGCTGTTCTCGGACCGCCTGAGGGGCACAATCTTTTGCATGCGTTTGCGAAAAATGCTGTCGCCTCTGTATCGTGATGACGCGGTTTCCAAAGCGGAATCTGCTGTGCATGCCGATAATGATCGGGCCAATGCGCTTTCCAAAATACCTCTTCAAAGCTTTCGGGGCTGTCGAACCCAATTTGTACCCCATCGCCATGAGCGCGTTCGCGGGTTTTGCCCTCCCGACGGAAGCGCCCAAAGAACCGGTCCCAGAAAATCGGCGCCAGAACAAATGGCATGTCGAGATAGGTATGAGAGGTCAGATCCGGATACTGGGATAGAAGCTCCAGTACTGATGGTTCCAGGGTCGTTGCGACGTTTTCCGCTATCTCAGTTTCATCATCTCTTCCCTGAAGCCCTCGATCGGGGTGCGCTATCTAAGGCACTTTCTGGGCGTGCGGTTCAGGCGCCCTCAAATCGCCTTCGAAGTGCGATTTGAGAGCGCTGCGAGTTGGGTGTCTCGCGGGAGATTTCTGCGCGCTCGCTTGTTCAGGTTCTCGATCGATCCTTTCTGCCAGAGTGTTTGCGGATCGCAGAACCAGCTTTCTGTGCCGATGCCGGCCTTCAGCTTGCGCCCAGCACGGAACTCGAAGCCCCGATCAAAGGTGATCGAGCGACGGGCTGGCTGGGGCAGAGGTTCCATGACGCCCATCATCAGGCAGCGTGTGCCAAAGGGGGACTTGCGGTAAGGTTTTGGCCGTTCGAGAGGTGATCCACTTCCTCGTCAATGCCCATGGCCTGTCCATGAGAGTAGAGATCACGCTAGGGCTGACTTCAGACTATCTAGGGTTCAATCATGGCCGAACCTGCCGTAACCGAGAATGTAGCTGGCGGATCGTGGTTACAATGCTGAAAGCGTCAGGAATTCCATGAACGCGCGACGTGTTGCAACCTGCTACGATAAAACAGCGGAAAGCTTCCGAGGTTTCACCGATATCACCTCAATCCGAATGTGGTTCGGCCATTTGTCAACATGGCCTAAGTGGGGCTATCAGAACATCTTGGACTCCTTGAATATCCACGCTGTCTTCAAGACGCAGATTCGCCTTATTCGGGTGATTCTGGTTCACGATGGGGAAACAAACTGTAACTTGGGCATCCATTGTGCCGAGCAATGGGCCTTCGCGCCAAAAAAAAGCCACAATTCCGAGAAAAATCCTTCGCAATCAAATAGAAATGAATTATCAATAATTGCAGTAGGTGCCCTGCCGAGATTTCGAGCGGGTTGTGTGTATAAAAATCAAAGGTGGGACTTTGTATGTTTAGAACTTTTAAGATGATGGCGGCGGGGCTTGCTACTGCTGTGATGATGGCTGGATCGGCCAGCGCTCTGACCTCGGTGTCAGCGGGTGGTGGTCCTCTGCCGGGGGGTGGATATGACATCACCTCCGACACGCTCTTCTCAGGTACGGTTTCCACGATGGGTGGGCCCGGGGTTTACATGATCAACTTCCAGTCACCCATTGATCCTCTTTTTGGTGTTGCGAACGCTTCGATCACCATCAATCTGCTGAGCACGTTCACAGGTCTGACGGTGAGCTGGGTCGACGCCTTGAATCCGGCCAACGTGCTGGCATCGACGTCGGTTCTGGGTGGTGTTCAGACGACACTCAGCACGCTGTTCAGCAGCGTCAGCCCGAACACCTTGAGCCAGAATTTGGTGTTTAGCTGGGCCAACTCTCAAGGGGCGACCGATGCCAATGGCAATCCGGTGCCGGTTACGTTTGATTTCGACGTCGCACCAGTTCCGCTGCCCGCCGGTGGTCTGCTGCTTCTGACAGCGCTTGGTGGTTTGGCTCTGACGCGTCGCCGCAAGGCCGCCTGAGCGACACACAAACCTGAAGAACAGGACAAGGGGCCGTTTCGCGGTCCCTTTTCTTTTGATCAGATGTTGCCACCTGCTGCCTGGCGCAACATCCAGATCATCCGCTGACATCTGAGCCGGAACAGCGTGATGACCGCCCGGCTGGTTTCGCCCGCCGAGGACAGCTTGTTGCTGCTGAGGATTTTCGGGGTGTGCACAATTGCACTGGCCGGCATGGCCAATCCACGGATCGCCCACCGCATGCGCGCGGCGGCATTGGTGCCATGCAGCAGATATGCCTCTTGGGTCGTGCGCCGCCACTTGGCCTTGAGCGCGGGCCAATTCTGCCGGGATGGATGACTGACACGAAAGTCGTCCCGGTAGATCAGGCTATACCCGTGCGCGACCGCGCGCATGGTCCATTCCCGATCCTCCGAGACACCGTTGATGAACCCGCCGATCGCATCGAACACATCGCGTCGGGTCAGCAGGTTGCCGGCACCGGAAAACCCCTGAACCTCGATATACCTGCGGAAGTTGAATGCAAAAACAGCCTCGAACGCTTCTGCGCCGCTGCGCGGGGGCGGGGTTTCGTCAAAGACATCGACCCGGCCACCAATCAGATCGGCCTGATCCGCGACCTGACGCCCGACGCTCAGCCAGTCCGGCGCGGGTACGCAATCGGCATCGATGAAAAACAGCCGGGGCGCCCTGGTTTCTGCAACGCCGCGATTGCGGGCATGGGCCGCGCCCTTTTGGGTTTCCACCACAAAACGCACCTCGGGAAAGGTCTGGCGCATCGTGTCCAGCGACACCGGAGAGTTGTTGTCAACGACAACGATTTCCGTCGCCGTCAGATCATTTTCTCTGAGGGCAAGAAGACACCGTTCCAGCCGGGGCAAATCGTTGTAATGGGGAATGATCACCGCATCGGCCGGGGCCGTGTCAGTAGGATCCGTACTCATTGCCAAACGTTCCGCTGATGTATCGGCATTTGTTCAACACGATCCCCATGACGCTGGTCAGTTCCGCCAGTTGCTGTTCGGAAACGTCGATATGGTCGATGCTGGTCTCTTCGGCGGCCGCCAGAAGCAGGGCACAATCGACATTCCTGAGAAAGCCGTGGCTGTCATCGCTCATCATCAGGGGGGGCGTGTCGAACAGAATGATGTCGGGTTTGTAATCCGCCTCGAGCTGTTCGAGAAATTCGATCGCCCGTCGGCTTTGCAAGATCTCCGCCGGGTTGCGCGTGGGCGTGTAATTCAGCCCGAAGATCACGTTCTTGCCATACCGCAGTGCATGTTCGTGAAACGGCACCGACCCCTGAATGACGTCGGCCATACTGTGGTTGCCGGTTTGCTTCAGAATCTCGGCCAGCCCCCTGCGCCGCATGTCGAAATCGATCACGATCGTCCGCAGATCTTCCTGCCGCCCCAGGCTGAACGCCAGGTTGGCCGTCGTCGTGCTTTTGCCGCACCCGCTGTACGGGGAGGTCAATGCCACCCTGCGCCATTTGTTGGACAAGATCTGCTGCAGCATCTTGGTCCGCAACATGTCGTAGGGGGTGGCGTCTCCGCCGCCAGCCAGAGATGCAAGCCGGTTGCGCACTGCGAGCTTTGGGTCGATCTGTATCTCGGGCACGCTTTGCCACCGGGCGTCACGAGTGTCTTCTGACGGGGCGTGACGGGGCGGTTGTTCCATGACCGGCGGCGGGCTTTCGCGGCTCTGCCGTTCCTCGCGCGCCTTTTGAATCGCTTTCTGAAGACGGTCCATCACACATTCACCAAATCAATCGAAACAATACTCACCAGTATGTCTCCAGTTTATCCATCACTCTCTCGGTAATAAGATCGAGGGGCAGGTAATAGGTATGCACCGCCCAGACCCCGGCTGGCACTCCGATTAGAATAGCCAGTATGATCCCACCCCATACCGCGCGCTGCATCAACACTTCACCGCGTGATGGAGCATAGGGAATAGTGGCGATCGGCCAGACCTCAAGCTTGTTGATCAGGTCTTCGGGTCGACGCACGGACCGGTTCAGGACCTCCAGCAAAACCACCAGCCCCAGCCCTAGCAGGATACCAAAGGCCGATCCCCCTCCGGCAATCATCAGGCGGTTGGGTTTCGAAGGCTCGCTTGGCGTAGAGGGATGCTCAATGACGGAAATACGTTGCCCTTGGGACGTGACCTCAATCCGTTCCCCGGTCGAGGCTGCGGCCAGACGGCTGACTGCGGCATTGTACTGGGTTTGGATGTTGTCATGTTCGCGCTGCAGTTCAGATAGTGTGATGGCATTGGCCGGCGTCTGATCGATGGTCAACGTCAGAGCGTTAAGACGGTCTTCCATAATCCGCTTCTGATCCTCCAACGCCGAAATCTGCGAGTCGACCTGGGCCAGTTGCAGATCAAGGGCCGAATTGCCTGTTTGCACATCAACCGGGGCTGGGTTTGTCGCCTGTTCGGCGGCAACCACTTCCTCAAGCTTTTCGATCCGGGCTTGCAACAACTTAATCTGAGGGTTGTTTTCGGAATAAATCACACGCTGATTATCCAGTTGATTGCGCAACTGGTTCAGTTGTTGTTGCGCAGGGGACAGGTTCTGCTGGGAGACCCCGACAACCTGACCGGTTGAACTGAAGATATTGACCAACTTTTCGCGCTGCGCTTTGAGCGAAAAGATCTGCTGATCCGTCTGTTCAAGATTCGTCTGCAATGCCCCCTGCTGTGCCAGCCGAAATTGCAGGCTGTCGGGCAGAGCGCCGGAGTTTTCATTCTTGAATTCGAGAATGCGGGCGCTGCGCCGGCTCAACTCGTCGCTCAGCCGTTCTACTTCGAGCTCGAAGAACGCCAGGGTATCTGTGGCCCGTTCCTTGCGATAGGCGACATCCAGCTTCTGGATTTCCGTCAGGTATTTGTTCAACACACCTGCCGCAATCTGGCCACTGCGCGCTTCGAAGGTGATCGTCATCAGATTGGCTTGATTGAGGCCGCCAGAAGTCCAGATCGAGGTGTTCTTGCGCATGGCTTTGACGATCTGGTCAGGGCTTGCCTCATCCTGATCGGGCAGCACCTGAAACTCACGTGCGATCTCCAGAAGGACCGGACGGGTCAGCAGGCGCTGTTCGATGATCTGAAGCTGTTCCGCCGCAGGTGTGGTGACAGTACTGGCCGCCAGACTGCCCGGAATCTGAGGTGATTCAACAATCAGGCGCATGGTCGAGACATATGTGGCAGGCAACGTTCTGGCGACAATGAATGACGCTACAGACACGATCAGGGCGACGATCAGGAAATACGGAAACCGTCTCAGGAAAATGGAAAAGTAATAGCGAACCGGGCCCATATCAGACTGTCAGCTCCTTCTCGAGTGAGTTTCCGCCAAAGAACACGCCATCTCTGACAACTTGCTCCACAACCTCTTCATCCACCTTCTCGGCCTCATTCGTCCAGGCATAAAGCAGGGCAAAGTCGCAGAACTGATTCACAAGTCGCGGAACACCGCGCGTTTGTTTGAAAATCTGCTTGCAGGCTTCTTCGGTGAATTCATCGCCTGAACCGCCAGCCGTTTTCATCCTATGCCTGATATAGGCTTCGACCGAAGACTCATCCATCCGTTCAAGATGAAAACTTGCGGCCACGCGCTGTGTCAGCTGGCGCATCTTGGGATCAAGAACCATGTCGCGCAATTCAGGCTGACCAACCAGAACAAGCTGGATCAGCTCATCCGTGTTCGAGTTGATATTGGTCAGCATCCGGATTTCTTCCAACCCTTCGACGGTCAGGTTCTGCGCTTCGTCAAAGATCAGAACCACACGCCGCCCTTCTGCATATTCCGCGACCAGGAAATCCTGCAGCGCCCGGAATATCTGTACATAGCTTGCATCCGCCTCGATCGGCAGACCCAGCGCGTGCAGGACCCATTGCAGCAGCTCTCCGCGACCGCCCTGCGCATTCGAAATTAGCCCAACCGTGATCGACTGCTCCATCTCGCTGAGGAGATGCTGTATCAGGGTGGTTTTCCCGGCCCCGATTTCCCCGGTCAGCACGGTGATGGGCGCACAGCTCATGATGCCGAATTGCAGGACCGAGTAACCGCGCTTGTGCAGCGGCGACCAGTACATGAATCCGGGATCCGGAAGCAGCGTGAAGGGCCGTCGGTCAAGCCCGAAATAATCTAGATAAAACCCGTCGCTGGACGCCATTGCACCTCGGTTGCCTTCTGCCTTGTCAAACCTCGTACTGGCCCCCCGGAGATTATCCAAACTCATACTCTGAACCACCAGAAATCCCTTACACAACGAACACATCACATAAACAAAAAGTACTTGGATACTAGTTTGTCACAAAATCAAGATAGCAGGCACCACTAAACTGCACACGCGGTGAATTGACCTTCTCGCTTTCTCAATCTGAAGTGATCGGTGCGATTGTTTCCGTTGCGTCCTTATTAGGTTGACCAAAAAAGAGGCGACCAGAACCTGATGTGATCACACATTAAAAAAGATTCTAAGGGCGGAAATCAAACCTAAAGGGTGAAATTTTCGCTCATTGTGTCCTGCGGGGAAACGAAAGTTCATGAATTTGCGGCCAATCAGCTGATCGCATCTTCACGATACTGTAAAAAAGCACCTGTATTCAGCGACCAGAGAACACGTTCGCCAGCATTAATGTTTTGCAAGGCAGGTGGAATTTGTTAACAGTTGGATACGGGAAAGCGGCCTCGCAAGTGAGTAAGTGCAGGGTCGAAGTGGTATAAAAATATAAGATTTTAAATATATGTGGTTGAGGTCGAGCGTGTTCGGTTCGTAAGTTTGGTGAGTGGTTCGTGAGTAATTGTGTGTGTTGGGGGTTTAAATAGTGACAAGTCATTCGAAAGAAGTGGCCAACGCTGGCGCGGGCTACTCCGGTATTTCTGTTGTACCCACTCCGTTGCCGTGTCGAGGGGTGTACAGAAGTGTGGGCAAGCGTCTTTTTGACATTACGTTCGCTTTGCTCGCAGCACCTTTCGTTGTGCCTTTTGTTCTTATGCTGGCCGCATTTTTGGCATTCCAGGGCGTGACTCCGTTTTATCGGCAGGAACGGCTGGGCAAGAACGGCAAGGCGTTCAAGATGATCAAGCTACGCACAATGGTGCATGACGCCGAAAATGTGCTGCAAGAACATCTGAAAGAAAACCCTGAAGCCCGTGAGGAATGGAATCGCGACCAGAAACTGCGGAATGATCCGCGCATCATCAAGTTCGGGACATTCCTGCGCAAATCCTCGATGGATGAGTTGCCGCAATTCTGGAATGTTTTCGTTGGCGAAATGTCCGTGGTTGGCCCCCGCCCCATGATGGTTTGCCAGAAAGAGCTTTATCCAAACAACATGTACTACAGAATGCGCCCTGGGATTACCGGCTCATGGCAGGTCTCCAACCGGAATAACTCGACATTCGCCGAGCGCGCGCAGCATGATGTGGAATACTGGAAGGATATGTCGCTCAAGACGGACATGCATATCCTGTTTCGGACAATTTTTGCGGTTCTGCGCGGGACCGGTTGCTGAAACGGTCATTTTGTAGCCTTTTGGGATGACTGTATCCTTGTTGCGCCCAGATCGTGTGGAAACCTACCCATGAACCAGTCCGTCTTTTCCCATCTCCCACGTCTTGCATCGCTTCTGTGTGTTGCGTTCCTGTTCCTGAGTGCCTGTGACACCGCTGAAGAGCGGGCCGAGAAACATTATCAGGCCGGGCTGGCCTTGCTGGAAGAGGGCGACGTCGAGCGCGCTCTGGTCGAATTCCGCAACGTCTTCAAACTGAACGGCCAGCACAAAGAGGCGCGCCTGACCTATGCCCGGCTTGAGCGTGATCGAGAGAACATCCCAGTCGCATTCGGCCAGTACCTGTTGTTGGTCGAACAATACCCGGACAATTTCGAAAGCCACTTCGCACTGGCCGAGATGGCGTTTGACTTGGGCAACTGGGACGCTGTCAGACGCCATGGTGCGATAGCCGCCGAACTGGAACCCGACAATATAGAGGTCGAGTCCATCAATAACAGCCTGGCCTATACCGACTCGATCCGTAACGGGGATGTGGCCAGAACGGATTCCATCATTCGGACCGCACGCGAAATGATCGACGAAAAACCCGATCTGATGAGCGCGCGGAAAATCGTGATCGACTGGCTTGTCCGCAACGAGCTCTGGGATGATGCGGTCAACGAGATTGATGCCGCACTGGCCGTAGTGCCGAAGCAGGACAATCTGTACGCGATCCGACTGCGTGCCCTACAGGCTCAGAACAAACACGAAGAGATAGCCTTGCAGCTCAAAGGCATGCTTCAGCTTTACCCCGAGGATGAGGGCGTCGAGGCGATGCTGGTTCAGCATTACATCGACTGGAACGAGCTGGATGCGGCCGAGGAAATTCTGCGCGGGAAGATCGACCCCCAGGCCGAAGATCATATGCCAATTCAACGGCTTATTGCATTCCTGAACGACCATCGCGGCCCCCAGGCCGCCATCAACGAAATTGATGCAATCATCGCGCAGGACAGCACGAACGCCGTAAAGCTCCGCGCATGGCGGGCCACTTTGAAATTTCACAGCGGGGACACGCAAACCGCACTTTCTGAAATGCGCAATCTTCTGGCAGATGCAGAGCGAACCGCGCAAACCCGGGAAAACGAAGTAGAATTCGCCCGGATGCTGTTCAGCGAGGGAAAATCTGAAGAAGCTCGTGCTTTGGTCGAAAAGATACTTGAAGAAGATCCGAAACAGGTGGGGGCGCTCAAGTTCAAGGCTGCCTGGCTGATTGAGGACAATCAGACCGGTGATGCGATTATCCTGCTGCGCGAAGCCCTGAGCCAGACCCCCCGCGATCCGCAATTGATGACCCTTATGGCCAATGCTCACGAGCGCAACGGCGATCGCGAACTGATGGGTGAAATGCTTGCTCTGGCTGCGGAGATGTCCCAAAACGCAGGAACCGAGGCTGCGCGCTATGGTCAATATCTGCTGTCAAAAAATGACTTGGAAATCGCCCAGAGCGTGTTGCTGGATGCCTTGCGCAAAAGCCCGCAAAATCCGGACCTGCTGTCTCTGCTTGCCCAAACCTATATGCGTCAGCAGGACTGGGACCGCCTGGAAACTGTTCTGAAGTCGCTCGAAGCGCTGACAGACCCCGACGGGCAACGCCTTTCGAACGAGCTCAGGGCATACATGCTGGCCTCCCAGAACCGCTCTGACGACCTGATGGAATTTCTCAACGAATTGGCCGCAGATCCCCAATTCGGCTTGCCCGCTGATATCGCGGTTATCCGACTGATGCTGGCTCAGGACAAACACGAAGAAGCCTTTGCCCGGATCGATCAGAAACTTACGGAAACCCCGGATTCCCTGCCATTGCGCTTTGTAAAGGCGCATGCGCTGGCGGAAGAAGGGAAACTTGACAAGGCCGAACAGATTTATCGCGCGATCATCGATGAGCGCCCCGACATAACACGGGCATGGGTCGCGCTTCACATGCTGGAAGCCGAGCGTGGCAATATCGAAAAAGCCCAGGATGTCCTGGCCGAGGCACTGATTGCCCTGCCCGAAAATCCCGATCTGCTATTTGTGCAGGCAGCGTTTCACGAACAGGCCGGCGATATGGAGCAGGCCATTGCCGTTTACGAAAAGCTCTACCCCCTCAGTGGCCAGTCGATTTTGGTTGCCAACAACCTTGCCAGCCTGCTGACAACCCAGCGCAGCGATGCCGAAAGCCTGCAACGAGCGCATGTTCTGGCGCAGCGCCTGCGGGGCACGCAAGAACCCGCCTTTCAAGATACCTATGGCTGGGTGGCGTATCAGGTCGGCAACTATGAAGAGGCCGTCCAGTACCTGGAATCTGCGGCACAGGTTTTCTCTGGGCATCCTCTGGTCTTGTACCACCTGGGCAAAACATACGCCGCTCTGGACCGGCACGAAGAAGCTTTGCGCAGTTTTCGTGCAGCTGAAGCGACCGGGGCAGCCTCGGCTGAGATTGCCTCATCCATAGAGGCCGAGATCGAACGGCTGGTCACGATGAGCAACGCAGGTCAGTAAGCGCACAGAGTGCACGCGCGCCGCCGCTGCATTTCTGCCGCATCTTGTATGTATCAGACTCCCTGCTGATTGTTTTGCAGCTTGTGGGAAGGCATAAGTAGGAAAAAGTGAGAGATTTGAATATGCGTACAGTCATCGGGTCCTTGACCGCACTTGTCATTACCATGATCGTGGCCACCGCATCATGGGCGCAATCCTATCAAATCCAACCGGGTGATGCGCTGCAGGTTGAAGTTCTCGAAGACCCCACCCTGAATCGGACCATTCTGGTTCTGCCGGACGGGTCCATCAACTTTCCGCTTGCCGGCTCGATCCGTGCGGCCGGTCAGTCGACCAGCGGATTGAGCGCGTCGCTCTCATCGGCGTTGGCCTCGAATTTCAATACACCGCCGACAGTCTTTATTTCAGTGGCGTCGCTGGCTCCGCCGCCGCTTCTGGGCGGACAGGCCGCATCCGGACCAACCATCGATGTTTTCATCATGGGTGAGGTCAATGTGCCCGGCAAGCATCTGGCAACCGAAGGCACAACAATTCTCCAGGTTTTGGCTCAGGCCGGTGGCCTGACCAATTTCGCGGCTCGCAAGCGCATCGAATTGCGCCGGGCTGACAGTAAAACAGGCGTGATGAGAAAATACACCTATAACTACAAAGGCTCGGGCGGTGGCATCCAAGGCAATACAGTGCTTAGACCCGGAGACGTTGTTGTCGTACCAGCACGCCGCTTGTTCGAATAGGGGCTGATACAGGTGGGGAAATCCAGGAGCAGGCTGTCCACCATTCTGGGGGGCGGGATCGCTGTCATAAGTTCGTTTACACCAGCTGTCGGGCAGCAGGCCTCGACACAGCAAACGACTGCGCAGCAAACACAAACCTCGACACAGCAAACATCCGTGCAGCAGACAACCGTCGCACCGACGGTTGTGCAGCAGACACCCAGCCAGCAACTGATCGCACAACGGGCACAGCGAAACCCGGCCCGAAGGGTCGGTCTGCCAACCGGTCAGCAGATTGGGACCGGGACCGGCCTGAGTGTGACCCTGGATTATCTCTCGTCGCTCAGACATGACAGCAATCTTCGCCTGACCGATCCTTCGCTTGGGTCCACGACCTGGTGGGAGAATACGCTGGCATTGGGTATTCTGAAGCAGACCTCGGATTCGAGATTGGCTCTTGACCTTTCCGGGCTGTACCGGATCGCCAACGAGCCGATTATCGGGACGGATTCCAGTTTTTCAGACCCGTCTGCCCGCCTGTCGTATCAGCGGTCGCGCCTGAACAGCCAGCTTGACCTGCTATTGGATTACCGCGAACAGGATCTGGCTTTTAATCGTTCACTGACCGACACCAATCTGGATGGCAGAATTGATGCCGCCGATGTGACCGGAACCATCGGGGATCAGGTCAACTCCTTGGGCAACCTGAATTGGCAAACCGGCCTGAATGATCCAATCGGGTTCCAATTCATCTACAGCTATAGCGAACGCACTTATACAAACACGATCGATCCGAACCTGTTCGACAACAAGTCAAGCGATTACACGGCGATCACGACATTGCGGGTGTCACCGGTTTTTCAGGCCAACTTGCGTCTCGGCTACACTGATTTCTCGGCAGAGGACAACGTGCGAACCGATGAGCAAACAACGGTTGTGACAGTTGGCGGAACCTATGACATATCCCCTGTCACCACCGTCAGTGCGAATATCGGTTACAGTCAGGTGGATGACACGCAGCGCACAACCAATACCAACACCGTAACCGAGGATTTCGTCTGGGATTTCGCATGGAGCAAAACCCTGCCAGACGGCTCGGCGGATTTTCAGATTGACCAGACATTCGGGGTCAATGGGTCGCGGATAAACGCAACGGCCGGCCGCAGTTTTCAGCGCGCCAACGGAGTATTCAGCTTCAACGTGGGCCTGACCAGAGGACCATTCGACGAAGTCACGCCGATCGGGCAGCTCGACTACAGCTATCAGCTGGCCAGTTCCCGGATCGGGGCAACAGTGCAACGCCGGGTCGGCACCAGTACGCAGAGCATAGAAACACGTGAAACACTGGTGTTTCTGACATATGACTATTTCATCAACCCGGTATCGGGGCTGTCTTTCAGCGTCGATTACATCGATCAGGAAGACGAGGGAACCGGTCAACCCAACCCGCGCCAGCGCGGTACGTTCAGTGCGTCCTATACACGGGCGGTTACGAAAGACTGGGCTGTAAACGTGGGGTACCAGTATGAAATGGACGATCAGAACGGCTTTAAGGCAACTTCAAACTCGGTCTTTCTGACTTTGGGCCGGCGCTTTTCTCTCAAACCCTAACGTTCATTCACGCGGTTCATGATATCGACAATCAGGGCATCCCGCGGTCAATGTCCCGAAAACGGATCAAAATAGCGGGAACTTGAGCCGTCATAATTTCAGGCCACACCTTATTGTGCATGATGGACCGTGATGCATCACTTCGATTCGAAAAACAGCCGCAGTAATATCCTTGAAGCGGCCAGAAGAGGCTTGCCGGTCATGAACACCGTCGGGCTGTTCTGGTTTGTCCTGCTGCTGCTTGGATCGGTACCCGTCTTCTGGATCGGGATCGTGTCTCTGGGCGCCGCCTGGAGCACCCCCGAATACAGCCATGGCCCGCTGATCCCGATCATCTCACTGTATCTGTTCCTGCGTGAATTGCGGGATATGCCACCACCCAACCCGGTTGTGTATGATCGCTGGCCGGGTGTGGCGGTGATTGCCGTGGCCCTGATCATCGCCATTCTGGGCAACCTGGCCCGTATTCCCGATATCGTCACCTATGCCATGATCATCTGGACGGGCGGCGTCATGCTGACCGTGTTCGGCTGGCAGCGGGGCAAATACCACCAGCTGCCCGTGCTGCATCTGGTGTTCATGCTGCCGCTGCCGCAGTTCGTCTATTGGAAGCTCACGATCTTCCTGCAATGGGTTTCGTCCGAGCTGGGCGTCTGGTTCGTGCAGATGGCCGGTGTTTCGGTTTTCATCGAAGGCAACATCATCGATCTGGGGGTCTACAAACTGCAGGTGGCCGAGGCCTGTTCCGGGCTGCGCTATCTGTTCCCGATCCTGAGCTTCTCGTATCTCTTTGCCCTGCTTTACCGTGGCCCGATCTGGCACAAGGTGGTTTTGCTGGTTTCGGCGGCCCCTCTGACCGTGCTGATGAACTCGATCCGCATTGGCGTGATCGGCGTGCTGGTCAATCAGCACGGTATCGAGCAGGCTGAAGGCTTCATGCATTTCTTTGAAGGCTGGATCATCTTCCTGCTCTGCGTCGCCATTCTGTTCCTGATGGCCATCGGCTTGCAGCGCCTGGCGCCGAATCCGCAACCCTTTGCCGAGACCATTGATCTGGATACCCAGGGGCTGGGTTCTGTTGCCTTGCGTATCTTTGGCATCCGTGCATCGGTGGCGCTGGCGGTCGCGGGCCTTCTGACGCTTGCGGTTTCAACCGCCTGGACCCTGCGGCCCGCTTCCGAAGTGCAGCCTGTGGAACGTGACCCGTTTGTTCTCTATCCACGGCAACTTGGCCCCTGGTCCGGGTCGCCCACCACGTTGGATCCACAGGTTGAACAGGTTCTGGGTGCCAGCGATTACCTCAATACCACCTATATCGACACCGGATCGGGCCACTTCGTGAACATGTTCGTGGCCTTTTACGACAAGCAGACCGACGGTGACGGCATCCATTCGCCCGAAGTGTGCCTGCCGGTGGGGGGCTGGGAAATCTTCAGCCTCGAACCTTATGAGATCAACCCGGGCAACACGCCTTATGGCAGCTTTACGGTCAACCGCGCCGTGATCCAGAAAGAGCTGTCAAAACAGCTGGTCTATTACTGGTTCGAACAGCGCGGCAAACGTATGGTCAATGATTTCCGCGCCAAGATGAGCGTCATTCAGGACGGCTTTACCATGGGGCGCACCGATGGCGCTCTGGTCCGGTTTGTGACCCCCATCCTGCCCGGTGAAACCGAAGCGGATGCGGATGCAAGGTTGCAACGTTTCATGGAGCCAAGCCTGAACCGCCTGCCCCGCTTTGTACCGTTTTGAGGAGGGAGGTCAGTGTTTGGGCTTCCAAGCCTTTGACGCCAGATCGTCGTGGACGGGTTTCGAAGGACTGCGGCAAGAAAAATAGATTGCATAATGATGTGCTATTGATACCTGATGAAACAGTTTTTTAGTTTTTAGTGTATGGTTGGAAAAGTGCCTGCGGCAGAAATGATTACGACATCCCAAAGCCGTTCTCTGCGACCAGTTCTGGCACTGACTCTGCTTGCCAGCCTCATTCCTCTATGCGTGACACCCGTTCTGCCATTGACGGATTTCTACGCCCATATCGCCCGCTATTACATTCTGGCCAATCTTCCGGACTCGGCCATACTGCAACAGAACTATGAGGCCGCCTGGCAATTGCTGCCCAATCTCGGGCTGGATGTTCTGGGTACAGGTGTCATGAAAGTGCTGCCCCCGCTTTTGGGTGCTAAGCTGATCGCCGGTCTGATCATTGCGGCCCCGTTTGCGGGTATCCTGTATTTGTCACGTGTTCTGCATGGGCATCTCTCGGTGCTGACCGTGTTTCTGGCCGGTCTGGTGGCGTATAACCATATCCTGATCTGGGGCTTTTCGAATTTCCTGCTTGGCTTGGGGGTTCTGCTGGGCGCAACCGGCTATTGGATTGCGGCACAGGACCGGCCCGTCCGGCAACTGACCATTACAGCCTGTCTGGGGCTGCTTCTTTTCTTTATTCACGGTCTGGCCTTTGCGCTGTGGGGGCTGCTGCTGGGCATGGTCGAACTGTCGCTTGCGCTCAGATCAGGCTATCCGGGGCTGTCGGTTTTGATGCGCAAAGCCGCAAGGCTTGCATTGATCGCCGTCGCACCGGCCGTGATCTTCCTGCAAACGAAAACCGCAAGTGGAGGCGTCGCCACGCCTGTCTCGAACCTACTGGCTCATGCCGAGCAAGGAACATTATGGGCACGTCTGAGCACCGAGGCCTATCTGCGCGTCGACGGGTTCCTGCGCGTGGCTGAATCCACATGGCGCACGTTCGACTGGGGTCTTGGCGTCCTGTTATGGGGCGTGCTGATCGGTGGCCTCATCACCGGGATATGGCGGATCGACCGGCGTATGAAGCTTGCCGTGGCGCTGTGCGGTTTGCTGATCCTGATAACCCCTCCGAACCTGTTCGGCGTCGGACATCTGAGTGAGCGGATCCCGCTTCTGATGCTGGCCCTTCTGGCCGCCAGCCTGTCTCTGAATCCCAGCGCCAGGCTGCGATCACAACAAATAGCTGTTGCGGCGATCGCCGGGCTGTTTCTGTTGCGCAATCTGATGTTGACCGTCGGGTGGTATCAGGATGGCAAAATTTACGCCTCTTATCTTGAGGCGTTGAACCTCCACGACACGCGCAGTCTGGGCGCCGGGGCTTATGTGGAAGACGCAAAGGACGCGTGGGTTTTCAAGCCCAGTTGCAGACCCTTGTCCTTTCTCATGATCTTCAATGGTACGGCAGTTCCGACCTTTGCCAACCCCACGCAGCAACCGCTGCGCATAGTTGGTCCGTTAGCCAGCGTGCAAGGCGCAGTTCAGAAAATTGCGCTGGAGGCCAATCACACGCTGCCATCGGCCTTGAATGCATTATCGAACGCCAAAGCCGATACAATCGTGACATGTTCCACGGAATCGTTTCCGCCACAGGTTCAGGGTTTCGAGATACTTGCAGCAACTGAACCGTGGATATTGTATCAAAGGATAACTTCCAAATAATTGCGGACCCATATGTTTATGCCACCAACCCAGAGGACTCGCGGATGAAAGACCAGGATGCGCATGCTGCCTCGGGCGATCCTGCGCGCTGCTATATCGCGGACCGGGCAGACGGGCGGGACAACAATTTCAACCTGATCCGGATTCTTGCCGCCAGCGGCGTGCTTGTATCGCACGCCTATCCGCTCAGCTGGGGTGGCGCGGTTGGTCAACCATTTGAAACCGCTCTTCACGGGCTGTCCCTGGGCATGGTGTGCGTATGGATCTTCTTCGCCATTTCAGGATTCTTCATCACACGCAGCTTCGATAGAAAACGGTCTGCCAGTTCATTTCTGATCGCCCGCGCGCTGCGTCTGTTTCCGGCACTTGCGGTCGTGACAGGAATTACGCTCTTGGTTGCCGGGTTCATACTGACACAGGCCCCTGCATCCGTTTTCTGGGCGCAGGCCGGGGAATTTTTTGTGCGCAACATGCTGCTGTTCAAGATTCAGTACGTGTTGCCCGGCGTGTTCGAATCCAACCCTTACGGCCCGGCAGTCAACGGCTCACTCTGGTCGCTGTCTTACGAGGTGACCTGCTATGTCGGTGTATTGATCTGCGGCATCCTCGGCATTCTGGGTCGGAAAAAAATCTTTGCTGTTGTTACCCTGCTGTTCCTGGTCGTCTATGCGGTGGCCATGGTGACCGATCTGAACCCGCGCATCGAGCAGCTCACCCGGCTTGGCCTCCCTTTTCTCACGGGGATGGTCTTTTATATCTGGCGCCAGCACATCCCGCTGTCCCCGATCCTGTTCATCACGGCAACGGCGCTGTCCATTGTGGCCTGGTTCACACCGCTGTTTCTGCCGGTCTTTGCCGTCTGCCTGTCATATATGGTGTTTTTCTTGGGTTACGCGAAAACACCTCTGCTGCTGCATTACAACAAGCTGGGCGACTATTCCTACGGGGTCTACATTTATGCCTTTCCCATTCAGCAGTTGGTGGCGCAGGCCGGGGTCACCACCCCTATCGTGAACATGGTCATATCATTTCCACTAACAATGATCTGCGCGATGCTGTCATGGCATTATGTTGAGGCCCCAGCCATGCAATTGCGGCACCGGAAGGCTCAAAAGCCCCTGAAGACCAAACAGGCTGCGGAATAGCCGACCTTACCCCTTCCAGATCCGCTGATACGCCGCGATCAGCGCAGGGACCTGATGCGGCCAGGCCATCTCGGCCTCGACCCGGGCGCGGCCATAGCGGCCCATGGCGGCGCGGCGGTCGTCATCTGCCAGCAGCTCGGTGATCTTGTCGGCCATATCCACCGGATCGTTGGCCTTGGCGTAAAGCGAGGCTTCCTGTGCCGAGAACCGCCCTTCGGTCACGTCGAACTGAACGATGGGTTTTTCGAACGCCATGTATTCAAGGATCTTGTTCATGGTGGATTTGTCATTCATCTCGTTCACCCGGTCCGGGTTCACGCAGACATCTGCGGTCGACAGGATCTCAAACAGATCATGATCCGGCGCACGGCCGGTGAAGGTGACATAGTCCGACAGGCCCATTTCAGCAGATTGTTCGCGCAGCTTGTCCAGGCTGGGGCCCCCGCCCACAAGGCAGAACTGGATGTCGTCGCGCCCCTGAACCTGCACCAGATGCGCCACGGATTCCAGCAGCAGGTCAATGCCTTCCTGATCGCCCATGACACCGACATAGCCCACCATGTATGTCCGCCCGTTGCGCCACGCGGGGTTTGGCGGCAGGTGCTGCAACCGGCTCAGATCCGGACCCGAGCGAACCACAAAGACATCCTCGGGCGCCATGCCGCCGCGCTCGATGGCGATCTTGCGATAGCTTTCATTGGTAGCGATCGACACCCGCGCCGAGGCGAAAGTCAGCCGCTCGAACGTCTTCATCAGCTTCCAGAAGAAGCCGCGTTTGTCGAACTTGGCCTCGTAAAGCTCGGGGTTGATGTCGTGGTGATCGAACAGATAGCGCACGCCAAACAGCTTGAAGGGCAGTGCCACCAGAAAGATCAGATCGGGCGGGTTGCAGCCATGGATGACATGAAAGCCGCGGGTGAACTTGATCTTCAGTGACAGCCAGCTTTCCCAGAACAGCGCCGCGCCATATTCCAGCAGATACCCAAGCGCCCCGCTGGCATCCAATGGCAGCGGGTGGCGATAGACCTTGATCCCCTCGTCTTCCCAGACGCGTTCCTCATGCCCCTTGCCAGTGGGACAGATGACCGAGACCAGCGCGCCTGCGGCGGCCAGCGTGCGGGCCTCCATCCAGACGCGGCGGTCAAAGGGTACGGGCAGGTTTTCCACCACGATCAGAACCTTCAGCCCTTTCAGCGGCTGGCTCTGGCGCAGCTCGTCGAACGAGATCGGCTGAACAGCGGATACAGGGCTAGTCATATTCATAGGTTCTTATCACCTCTGCATCGCCAAGGTTCAGCTCGTTCACGATCCTGTTCGATCCGACCACCAGATCCCATGGCCCGGCCTCGGCCGTGGCGCGATCCACCAGCAGGCTGCCCACGTTGGGTAGGTGGGTAAAGGCATAACCAAGGTTCTGCCCCCGCAGATCGGCAGGCTTGATGGCCGGATCATAGACCGACAGCTGATACCCCGCCTGCAGCAGCCGCCGGGCAATATCGACATTGGGGCTTTCGCGCAGATCATCGGTTCCGGCCTTGAAGGCCAGCCCCGCCATCAGCACCCGACCGCCTTCGGGCAGCCGCGCCATGATGTCCTGCGCCTGATAGGTTTTATGCGCCTGATTGGTCTGCAACAGGCTGTCAATCAGATGGGTATGGGCCCCCACCTCACCCGCAATATGCTGCAATGCACGCACATCCTTGGGCAGGCACGAACCCCCGAACGCGCCGCCCGGACGGGTGTAATAAGCCGAGATGTTCAGCTTGGTATCCGAGACGAAAATCTCGTGCATGGTTTTGGCGGATACGCCCATGCTGTGGCAGATACGGCCGATCTCATTGGCGAAGGCCACCTTGGTGGCATGCCAGGTGTTGTCAACGAATTTGGTGATCTCGGCCTCTTCAAAAGCGGTGTAGAACACCGGCGCGTCCAGACCCTCGTGCATTTCGTCCATCACCGCCGAGCGATTGCCACCGGCTGTACCAACAACGATCTTGGGCGGGTTGAAGAAGTCATCCACTGCCGACGCCTCGCGCAGGAATTCGGGGTTATAGACGATCTCGACCGCCTGCGCCGTCCGCTCGCCCAGATAGCTTTGGAAGATCGGCTCGATCAGCTGCCGCACGGTGCCCGGCCGGAAGGTTGACCGATAGGCCACAGTCAGCGGCCGCGCGCGGTCGGGCGAGACGGCCTTGGCAATCTGCCGCGTCACCTCGGCCACGAAATTCATGTTGTGCGACCCGTCAGTGGAACTGGGCGTGCCGACGCAAACGATGGCCAGATCCACATTCGACAGGTCTGGAATTTCAACCGTGGCGCGGATCAGGTTCTTGCCCAATGCCTCGGTCAGCAGCTCGGCCACCTTGGGTTCCTTGATCGGGGGCTGCCCGGCATTGATTTCCGAGACCTTGTCGGCATTCACATCGACGCCGATCACCTCATGCCCCTCACGGGTAAGACAGCATGCTGCCGTGAACCCCACATACCCCAGACCAAAAATCGCAATCTTCATACTGTTATACCATCTTGAAAACAGGCGCCGGGTCCAGAAAACACCGGTCTCTTCTACTTGTTACCCTTGCGCAATCAGAATCCAATCTGAGACACTGAGGTGAAACTTCATTTTGCTATGTAATATTCTGCGCCGACTCGCCGCGACGGTACTGATTGAAACATGGTGTACCTCTCTGAAACTGGAAAAACATGCGATTTCAACACAAAAATATACTTACAGGTTTGACTAGCAGCCAGCCGACTAAATTCCTAGAACAGCAAGTGCGGGTTTTTTGAAGCGACGTTGAGGGTAGCCAGATTGGAAACATTGGTGCGTTGATAAGTTTTTTGTTCCGAGTATGGAAAGGCAAGTCTTTTGAAGCCTCCAGTTGAACCAGGCGTGACTATCGCCCCGGGCACACCCGATCACAGCGCGACCCTTACCAAGGGGGCCGCAACATTGTTTGCATCGGGCGTTTTCAGCCAGTTTCTGGGCGTTTTGACATTGGTTGTGACGGCCCGTCTTCTGACGCCAACGGATTTCGGGATCATTGCCTATTTCATAATCGCGGCCGCGTTTCTGGAAATCGTCCAGCGGGCTGTTTCCATGATTCTGATCCGCCAGCCCGAAATCACTGACGATCACCTGAACACCGTGTTCACGATGCAGGTACTGTTGGGCATCTTTTCGGCACTCCTGATCTGGGCCAGCGCCCCTCTGATGACATTCTTCGGGCTTGCGGAACTGACATCGCTGATCCCCGCGCTTTGCTTCATTGCTATCGCAAGTTCCATCAAGAGCACACGCTTCCCACTTTTGGAAAGAGATCTCCGGTTCGGTTTCATCGCGGGGGAAGAAGCCACCAGCAGAATTGCATATACACTGATGGCCATCAGCCTCACCTGGTTCTGGCGTGACTACTGGGCCATTGTAATCGCCTATGCCATCACTCAGGCCATCCGGGTCATCTGGAGCTTTTCCGTCGCCCCGATGCGGCCCAGGTTGACGCTCAGATGCTGGCATGACTGCATTGACGTGTCGTCCTGGTCACTGGGGGCTCAGATTACCCAGTTTCTGATCAACAACATGCCCCAGATCGTCATCGGAAGCTCGCTTGGTTTGGCCGACGCGGGGATTTTCAGGGTTGGCTACCGCCTTGTGATCATGTTCACTAGCCAGATCATCGGCCCGTTGGAACGGGTGGTCTATCCAAGCCTTGCCAATACCTCGAGGACCCGAGGATCCAGCCGGGAAGCCTTCGAACAGGTCAACGCCGTCCTTTTGGGGATCATCGTTCCTGCCAGTGTCGGCATGGCTTTGGTTGCCAATCATTTGATCGTTGTCGTGGCTGGTTACCAGTGGTTGGCCGCCGCACAGGTCATCTGGGTGCTTGCTCCGCTGAAAGCAATCGAGACGTTGCAGGCCAATGTCCGGTCTGCCAGTTATGTCGAAGGCTCTACAAAACGCCTGTTCGTGCGCAACACGATCCTGTTGATCGCTACAACCGCGCTGACAGTGCTGGGATCAAGCTATGGCTTCACCGGTGCGATCCTGGGATCCGGGGCCGCCAGCCTGTTTGCAATCGGTCTGGCGCTCAGCATGGCCAAGGATTTCGGATCCGGTGGATTTCTGACACCAATCTTGATGGCTTGGCGCACGTTTGTTTCGACCTTTGTCATGTTGCTTGCCGTTTTATTTGTCAGCAGCGCCTACGGCAGTGGTGACGCGGTAGGATGGGCTTACGAGACAGCGGAAGACCTGCCATTACTGCGCATCCGGTTTTCGATCAAAGTATTGGTCGGGGTTTTTGTATATGTCGGCACGCATTTGCTGCTCTGGCGCCTTGCCGGGAAGCCAAAAGGTTTTGAAAGTCTGGCACTGGACATGGCCGCGAAAGCCAAATCCAGGTTTATTCCGGCAAACTAAGGTACCGCCTGTTTCGAGGCGTTTTTTTCCTGTAACTCAGGCTGCAAGCGCCTCTTTCAGTGCAAAAACGATATAATCAACATGCGCATCTGAGAGAGATTGGTGCAACGGCAATGCCACAACACTGTTCTTAATCACCATCGCCTGATCCTGATCGGTCCAGTCCAGATTGCTGTTGAAGCCTGCCCACCAAGGCGTCGCCCCGATCCCCAAACTTTGCAACTGTTGTACGATCCTGTTCCTGTCCGCGACCAGGATCGGCATGTTGAGCGGACAGGTCTCGGGCACGAGCTCTGGTAGCAGCATGCGTATTCCTGACATACCATCCAGCAGATCCCGATAACGTTCCCAATGCGCCCTTCTGGCTGAAATGGCTTCTGAAACGGAAAATGCACGCAGCGCTCGTGACGCAAAAACACTCATTCGGGCATTCCGAAGGCCCGGATCGAAATAGTAATGTGGGGGAATATCTTCGAGTTGATCTTCATCAGAGTTGACCACTGCGTCAACCTGATCCGGTCCACGCAATGCCTGCTTCAGCCCTTTTATGCGCTGTTGACCCAAGACATTTGCCAAGCCGGCGCGCGCCAGCTTCTTTGCGACTTTTTTACGTGGAGGAGATTGCGAAAACGGGTGTGCAAGCGCCAAATCCGCTGCATTAACAACAAGCGCTCCTCCTTCCAGAACGGGGACGAACTTGTGAAAGCAGAAGACCGACACGTCCCCAATACGCCCTTCAGCCGGAGAAGCGCCGCTCAGAAGGCTCAGCGCGCAATCCTCGATCAGACGCAGCCCGTGCCGATCACACAATGCGCGCAGTTCCGTCAGAGCGGGCTGAATCACTCCAAAATAATGCGTCACATAGATGGCCCGCGTCTGTCCTGTGATAAGCGGTTCAATCCGCGCGGGATCGGCAAGCAGGTCGTCGATGACCGGATACAACCGGACGGAAAGGCCGGCATCAATCAGCGGATCAATCTCTGATCCGCAATTATAGGCCGGTGCCAGAACCTCGTCCCCAGGCTTCAGGTCGAGAAGATCACAGGCTGCCCGGATCGCTACACGGGTATTGAAACTCCAGAAAACGGAACGGTCCCTGAACAGCGCCGTATACCCGCCCGCAGGATCGCGGCGGAACAAATTGGCCAGCCGCATCGAAGGGTCGCCGCAATAAAGCGTGCTCTTACCTGTGCCGTTTCTCATCCCCGCTCCACAATTCAATAACCCCGCCAAGTCCGACGGCGTGTCAGACGGTTCTCATAACAATATCCGACAGGCACGAGCCCCATTTTCAGAATATTGCGTCTGGACGGTAAATTGTAACCCCGGCAATCGGTGAAAAGTTTTTCGAATTCTTCGGGTAATCTGTCTGCAAAAACCGCGCGCCGAAGCATAAATCACCTTGTTCCCCAGCCTTTGTTCTGAAACTGCAAACGATGACGATTGCCGGGGGTGCTGGTGCTTGACCCCATTCAGGAATTCCACCCACTCATCATGTGGCTCTGTGCTCAGTGCATTCAATCGCAACACTATCTTGCCCTTCAAGTTCCTGCACAGTTAAACTAATACCTCAATATACCGGTTTATTCGCTCTGAATTTCACAGCTACTATTTAACAACAGCCGTCGCTTAATGACGTTGAGTGTATTCATAGATCAGAACAATGGCTAAACAATTTGAAAATGTAAGTGAGTAACGAGAACAGGGTTTCATGACTTCACCGTCACACGGCACGCAGAGCGAATGCGCTGTTTCCATTGTCATCGTGAACTGGAATACCCGGGACATTCTTCGGGACTGCCTGATTTCCATTTCCCGGCAGACCCGGAAGCCGCATGAGGTCATCGTCGTCGATAATGCATCAAGCGACGGATCCGTCGATCTTGTCCGTGACGAATTCCCTGATGTTCGGTTGATCGCCAATGACACGAACCGGGGATTTGCCGCGGCCAACAATCAGGGTCTGGAAATCGCACGGGGTGACAATCTGCTGTTGCTCAATCCCGATACCATCATTCTGGATGGTGCGATCGATACCATGCTGGACTGGCTGGATCAGCACCCGGATGTCGGCTGCGCTGGATGTCAGGTCCTGGAAGATGAAACCACCATTCAGCGCACCTGTTTTGCCGACCCGGGTCCGGGAAACCTGGCGCTGATCGAGTTTGGGCTGCACCGCCTGTCTCGGGGCAATCCGCTTCTGGCCCGCGCCGAGTACGGAGACTGGGATCGGCGTTCGCAACGCGAGGTCGACGTCGTCTCGGGCATGTTCATGCTTGTGCCCCGTCGTGTCTTCGAGGCCGTGGGTCTTCTGGACGAGGCATTCTTCGTCTACTCGGAAGAGGCCGACTGGTGCCGTCGCATCCGCGATGCAGGCTGGAAATGCGTGTTCACCCCCGCAGCGCGCATCCTGCACCTTGAGGGAGGCGGCAAAAGCACCGCCCAGATCCGCTCGCGGATGCACGTACAGATGCAGAAAAGCAAGATGATCTATCTGCGCAAACATTATGGCCTTTGGGGCCTGTTCCGAGGCCGGATGGTATTTGTGGGGTCATCCATATTGCGCTTTGTCATGTCGGTCGCAAATCAGCGGGAAGAAGCTGCCGCGCGGCGGCGTCTGGCCCGGGCCTCGCTGCGCTATCACCTGACCAGCCAGGAGCCGACAGAGTGACCGACACAGACGTCCGGCTGACATTCAAATGGGTTGATGGGGTCAAAGGCCTTGAACGCATGACCGATGCGTGGGCCGCACTGGCCCGACAGACCGGCGCGGATATCTATGCCACTCCGGTCTGGGTCCTGACCTGGTGGGCTCATTTCGGGCGCGGGAAAACGCTCCGGACCCTTGTGGCATATGACGCTCAGGGACAGCTGGTCGCCTTGCTGCCATTCATGGTCTATCCGGTTTGGCTGGGGCCTGTGAGGGTCCGTATCGCCAAACTGGCCGCAACCGATCCCAACACGGTGATTTTCCAACTGGCCGCCACGGAAACCGCGCTAAAGAACAGCTGCGCCGAGGCCCTGAACGGCCTTCTCGGCGATGGCCGGGTGCATCTGGTCAGTTTCACCCCCGCCTCGGAACGCGGCACCATGCTGGCAGCCATCCGCAATGGGGTGGCACCGGGGCTGACGCTGACCGACACGCCGGCTGGCACCCATACGGTTTTTGAACTGCCCGATACGTTTGAGGGCTATCTTGCCAACCTGTCCAAGAAACGGCGGGGGCAGTATCGGCGGGATCTGAAACATCTACAGAATGACCACGGCCTGACAACGCGGATGGTCCATCCTGATGCGCATCAGTTCGGGGATTTCGTCGGCTTCCACAACCGGCAGTGGCAGGAGGTTGGAAAAGGAGGCCATTTCGCGGATTGGCCTGGCAGCGCCGCCTTCTACTGCGATCTGGCAGATGCCGCCTTGCAGGGGCAGGAAACCTGGTTTGTCGAACAACATGGTCGAAACGGCCCCCTTGCCACTCAATTCTGTCTGGTCGCGGGGCAGACCTGCCATTGGCGGTTGCCCGCCAGATCGACCGACCCGGAACTGGAACGCCTCAGCCTTGGGAAAATCGGCCTAGTTCAGATGATCGAACAGCTGATCGCCGCAGGCGTGACGCGGATCGAAGCCGGGGTTGGCGCATATGGTTACAAGCTGATCTATGGCGGTGAATCGGTGCCCACTCATCGCCTGATCGTCTCACGGCGATCAGGAATATCCCCTGTCTTGCTGAAGCTCTGCCTTGGTTGGGCGCGTGTGTTGCACCTGATCTATTACAGGCTCTGGTTCGGGCGGGTTGCACCCCGGCTGAGGGCCGTGATCCCGCTGAAAAACAAATCGCTGTGGTCCAGCTGGATCAAAACAAGAATATGAGGCGGATATGATCGCACATCAGCTCTCCGCACGGGTTCTGCCTGAAGAAAAGTGGCCCGCCCTCAGCGCTTCATTCCACGACCTGACCCTTGAACACAGCCTGACCTATGCCCGCGCGGCGGCCCGCCGGATCGGGGCAGAGGCACAGTTCCTGATGCTGGCCACCCCGGACGGACAGCCTGTTGCCGCCGCATGTATGCGTATCAAACATGTTCCCGGACTGGGGCGCGGCATTGCATGGCTTGCCGCCGGACCGCTGGTACAGCATGTCGATCGGCCTGATCCCGACGCTGCAACACTGCGTGCCGTGCTGGCCGCACTGCGTGCATATGCTCAGGAGAGCGGGCATATCCTGCGCCTGCGGTTTCCGGCCACACCCTGGCATGATGTTGCATTGTTGGATCAGCTGGCCCGTAGCGAAGCGTTTTTGCCCACCGATCGATCCCCGACCTATCGAACCGTGGTCGTGGATTGTACCCAGGACGAAGACACGCTGATGCGTGCTCTGCACGGGAAATGGCGCAACCCCCTGCGCAATGCGCTGAAAGCTGGCCTTGATCTGGATATCGTGCCGATTGCACAGGCAGCCGACCGGTTTCATCCGATGTATGCCGAGGTTCAGACAGCCAAAGGCTTTCGGCCGGATATCCCGCCAGAATTCTATTATGCCCTTCAGGGATCGGATTTTGCCCATGAGGTTCTGTTTGCCCGCAAAGACGGGGCCGACATTGCCGCGATGACGCTGGGACGGGCTGGGTCCAATGCCGTCTACCTGTTCGGGGCCACTCTGGACACCGGGCGGCGCCTGAATGCCGGGCATTATCTGATGTGGCATTCCATGCTGCGCTGTCGCGACCTGGGCCTGAAGTATTTCGACCTGGGCGGGATAGATCCTGAAGCCAACCCTTCCGTCACACGTTACAAGCTGCGCACGGGCGGCACAGAACTGCGCGCGGCGGGCCCGTACGAGTTCCGCCCTGCCGGCGCAAGCTCTACCCTGATCAGCATCGCCGAAACCATTCACGCCCGCCTGAAGAAACTGCGCTCATGACAAAGCCCATCGGTATCAACTTTCACGGCATCGGAACACCAAAACGCCCTCTGGAACCGGGCGAGGCCCCCTATTGGCTTTCGGTCGAGCAATTCGAACGGGTTCTGGACCGGATCGCCGCAGACCCTGATCCGAACCGGTTCACCATCACCTTCGATGACAGCAATCTTTCGGATCATGACATCGCCCTGCCAGCGCTGTCGGCCCGGGGGCTTCGGGCACGGTTCTTTGTCCTGACCGGGCGGATCGGACAGGCCGGATCACTGGATGCAGACCATCTGCGTCGCTTGCAGGATGCGGATATGACAATCGGCAGCCATGGGATTGACCATCTTGCCTGGCCGACACTGGATGACGCCGCGCTGGTCCGAGAACTCAGCGAATCCCGCGCGCAGTTGGAAATGATATGCGCACTCCCGGTAACCGAGGCAGGCATACCCTTTGGACGGTATGATGCTCGTGTACTGCGCGCCCTGCGCATGGCCGGATACACGGCCGCCTGGTCAAGCGATGGCGGAACCTGGCAAAAGAACGCTTTCCTGCGCCCCCGAATATCCTTGCGCGAGGATATGACTGATCACCAGATACAAGCGGTCCTGTCTGGCAGGGGCGCGCCCTTACGCCGCCTTCGGCGTGCATTGGGAATGGCCAGACGGCGCTGGACGACGACCGGCTAGCGGGTGCGTGCAACCCGCCCGATAGACAGTTCTCCGGGCAGGGCCTTGGGAAACCGGGTATACCGCATCTTTCGCCCTCCTTCCTCGGCCTGGGCCTGGTCCCCATCCTGACCGGACCCGTCATCTGCATCCAAAAACCAAACCCCTGCCCCCAGCAGAAACATCAAAAAACAGAACGTGGCATCCCAAAGGTGGACGGTGACGGCCGACACGCAAAGGCCCAGCAGCGAAATCAGGTATCCAAGGCGCGCATCTGCCGTTGCCCCGGTCAAGTTTCTGCTGCCCAGTTTAAAGAACGTGACAATGACTGCGCTTGCCAGCAGGAACAGGCCTGGAAAACCATGCCGCATTGTGACCACCAGCCAGAAATTGTCGACGCTGCTCAGCAGTACCATCCAGTGAGGGCGCGTCCAGTCATTCAGGCCGATACCGAAGATCGGGTTTCGCAGAATATCGTCGGATGCGAAATTGAACGTATGGATGCGGGCCCATGCCGTGCCGGGGGTCAGCGTGAAATGGGTTGCAAAGATGTGGAACATACTCCGGTTCGAGCCAATCTCGGCAATGAAATAAAGAACGCAGAATATGCTCAGCAGAACTTTCCACTTGTTCCTGAGGAAATCAAAAATCCAGTTCCATCCCATGAGCGCCAGCTGAATGATGACATTCAGGAAGGCGCCCGATGAAAGGGAAAAGAACACAGCCCCCCCGATCACCGAAGTCAGGCCAACTTTCTTGAAGAGCGATTTTTGCCACCCCAGCACATACCAGGTCAGCGCGAAGGCCGGCGCGCAAAACACTCCGAACAGGATGGGATGAGGCATGGTTGTCTGCGCCCGCAGCAACCCAAGCCGAGGTTCGAATATCCATTTCTGATAGACGCTCAGGACCTTGCCAAACAGGTTCAGCAGCGGCGTCTTGCCCGTAAAGGATTCGAATAAAGCAAAAGGCAGCAAAATGAGGATAAGCAGAAACAGGCATTTTATGAAGTACCGAAACGATTCCAGATTCCGGATATAGGTGCGGGCAATGAAATAAGGCGCCAGGGTTTCGATCATGAACATCCCGATGAACTGCCACAGCGACGCCAAACTGTGATTTACGGAAAAAGACAGGGCCGACCAGAAGCTGAACATGATCACCAGAATATCAACGAGCCTGATCTTTCCGGCCTTTCCGCTTAGCCATCCGATGATCGCAGGAAACATAAACAGCAGCAGGATCACCCGATATCCGCTGAGCTTGAGCCCCCCCAAGTGGAAATAGAACGGCATCGCAAAGGAGAAAATGAGCAAGGCCAGAACGACCGGCTTTGTCGCCGGGGCACTGGCTTTGGCTGACAATACAGCGGTCATTCGAACGTCCTGCTTTTAACTGGGTAACGCGTCACAAAATGCATAAACATGTTGTCAGTATTCTGGCGAAGCGCCCAAGGCCAGTCACTTTTCCACAACTTTGCTCTGCACCTCTCATCGCGAGGGATATGATTTCGACAGCGTGGACCCCGCATTCAAGCGATCAAGCTGGCTGCCAGGACGGACACCATATTCATTGTACCCGTTCTTCCTGCCGCGCGCGTAGTAGATGAATTCGTGATCGTAATAGCCACCCTGTGACGGGCTTTGATCCTGAATCATCGCATTATTGAGCACAACCCAATCGCGCTGATTTTGGTACCCGATGATGCTTGCCACCGCGTTCTGTTCGATGACCACCGAAGTCGAATCCGAAGAAATATTGATGGCCGGAACAGAGTGCCCGTCGGGCACATGGATCAGTGAGTTTTTTCTGATCGAGATGTTATCGGAGCCGTGAATGGAAATGCCGTGAATATGGGCATTGTAGATCATGTTGTTTTCAACCAGCACATTGCGATGCCGCATGACGGGGTTGTTCAGATCCTTGCCGTCGCCGCCGGCCCATATCGTCTGGGTGAAATCGCCGCCGGCCATGTCAAAGACATTGTCCCGGATGACAATATCCGAAGACCCCCGGGGCGACACCCGCATGATCTGGATCATGTCGCGGTGATCTTGGGATCCGGCCGCGCCGCCAAAATCGTGAAACCTGTTGCGTTCGATTGCCAGGCCATCTGCGGCATCGATATCGATCCCATCGGATCTGATCGTGTGGATATTGTTGCCCGAAAAGGTGAGCTGCCTTGACTGAACCGCCAGAACAGCGGTCCACCATTTGCGAAACTCGTTGCCTGATAGTGTCAGGTTGCCGCCGCGCTCGATCTTCAGACCAATCCCAGTACTGTAGCCGTCCGCCTCGGTCCCTGTTCCACGCGCGGTCCCGCCGTCGAACACAGAATTCGCGATGTTTATGTCCGTACTATCCAAGAGGACAAAATAAGCGTTAAAATGCGGGTCTCCGCCACTATATGTGTAGTCGAAATAGAGACCATCCAGATGCACGTTTCTGGCCCCTTCCAGAACCAGATGCGTAAAGCAGGCTGGCGCTGCAGGATCAGCAGACCGGATCGTCACAGGTGACCGGTAGGACGCACTCAGCCTCAGGGTTCCATAATTCCCGGATGCAAGCAGAAAGGTCTCTCCGCCGCGGGCACTTTGCAAGGCTGCGCCAAGGGCCGGGGCATCCGCAACGGGCTGACCTTTTGTCTGAACCGCAGGAAGATGGGATTGTACATGCCGCCCCTGGCATGGGGTCTGGGCTGCAACATCAAATCCCAGCGTACATACCAACACCCCCGCCAGGGCAAGTATTCTGAACCCGACCATAACACATCTTTCTAGCCACTCACATTTACCTGAAAGTTTAGGCGAGCCAGGTTCTGCTGTCTATTGCGACCTGCGCCTTGCAAACCCCGACATCGTTGATCGACCTGCCTAGATCACCGCTTTCCCTTGCGTCATCGGGCAATTCGTTGCCGACTCTTTTCAGAGATACGCAAGGGCACGCCGGAATAGTGGTATTTATGTGTTCATTGTTGCTTAACGGGAATCAATTACCCAAACACGCAACTACCGCCAAGGGAAGTGGAACAATTCCCAGTATCGAGTATCGAGTTCATTTGGAAATAAACGCACAGGGGCAGAATTGTCCCGATACGGGCAACAATTTCCAAACATAGCCATATTTCGGCCACTCTGCTGCCCTCGGGCGGCTGTTCCATCCGTCCTGGGTGTGCGGGATCTCGTGCGCTGCCACTCACAGCGCCTATGAAACAGAAGGTGAAATATGTCGACGACAATCACGGTAACCTCTGCGGCAGAGCTGAACCAGGCCTTGTCACAGGCGAAAGGTGGGGAAACCATACTGCTAGCGGCGGGCGACTACGGCCAGCTCAGCCTCCACAATACGAATTACGCATCGAACGTGACAATCAAATCCGCGGATTCGAATGCGCAAGCCAGCTTTTCCGGTATTCACGTCAAGCAATCGTCGAACGTCACATTCGACGGCATCAAGTTCGACTACACTTACAACAGTGGCGACTACAATTTCCAAAGCCCGTTCGGCGTCTATGGCAGCCAGAACATCGCGTTCAAAAACTCGGTCTTCGATGGCGACTTCGCCCGCGGCACAGGCACAACCGCAGATGGCACCGGTTATGGAACAGGCCTGACGATCAGCGGTTCGACCAACGTCGACATCGACAACACCGAATTCTCAAAATGGTTGAAAGCCGTCATTGCCGTGAACTCCAATGGGGTCAGCGTTACCGGCAGCGATATCCACACGATACGGTCCGACGGTTTGGTCTTCGACAATGTCGACAACATTCTGGTCGAGAATAACTATATTCACGATTTCGGCGGCGCAGCCGGGTCCGGCGATCACCGCGACATGATCCAGATTCAGCGTGCCAACGGCAGCGGCAGTGATAACATCACCATCCGCAATAACGTGTTCGACATGGGGAACGGAGACTTTACCCAAACCATCTGGGCTGGTGGTGACGGCAAGGATATCAACGATCCCAACGTGATCCACCACAACGTGCTGATCGAAGGGAACACGATCTATAATGGCCACTTCCACGGCATTTCCCTTTATGGGGTGGACGGGCTTACGATCTCCAAGAATTCGGTTCTGCACGTGGACGAAAAGACGCTGACCGGCGGGATCGAGATCCCGGTGATTAACGTTTCCTCTGGTTCCAAAAACGTCACGATTACTCAGAACATTACCTCGCTGATCGTGGGACATAACGGGCAGGCCGACTGGAACGTCAGCAACAACGCCCTGGTCCAACCCGGTGAGTACGACCAGAACTTCACCTATCAGGCAACGGCACAGGGGAATGGCTACAACCAATATGTCGTCATCCCGGGCAGCCTGGCTGACACACTGAACGCCGGCTCTGCCGTCTCGCATGGTGCCACGGGATCCACGCCCCCGCAGCAGGTTCCCCCCGGGGGATCACAACCCAACACCAACCCCACACCACCGGACGGCGGATCCGGGCAACCCGACACCGGGTCCGGGCAACCTGACACGGGATCCGAGCAGCCCGACACCGGGTCCGAACAGCCCGACACCGGGTCCGAACAGCCCGATACCGGGTCCGAGCAGCCTGACACGGGATCCGAGCCTGTTCTTGGTGCCGACCCGCAGGGCGAACTGATGATCGACATAACCCATCAGGACAGCCCGGAGACCATCGGACGCCTGGACGGGGTTTCCGAGGTTGGCAAAACCCATGTTCCGGCCGATGAAACGCAGGCCGAAGGCGATACAAGCGCCGAGCAACCTGACACCGGCTCTGAACCTGTCCATGGTGACGGCTGGCAAAGCGAGTTGTCGATGATCGACATATCCAATCAGAATAGCCGGGGGAACATCGGAACCCTGGACGGAATTTCTGACGCGTCGCAGGTTAGCTTCTCGGTCGACATAACCCGTGACGAAGGTGAAACGGGTGCTGAACGGCTTGTATGGAACCATTCGAATTTCGGTCTGAAGCTGAACAAGAAAGGGCATCTGGTCGCAAAAGTCGACAACAATGATGACGGGTTCCGTAAAGGCTTCAAGGCCAAGGATGTCGAGTTGAACGACGGTGAAACACATCAGGTCACCCTGATGGTTGATCAGGACACCGACCGCCTTCAGATTCTGGTCGATGGTGCCGTTGTCCTGGACGAAACCAATACGGATTTCGACTTCGCCGGCGGACAGGAAAGAGACTGGTACGTTGGTGACAGCGTTGACACCTTTGCGATCGGCGAAGAAGCCCCGTTTGTCGAGCCGTATTCTGATTTGTTCGCGTAACGGCAAAGATCACTGAAAATACAGCCTATTGATTACCACTGCATGGGCGGGTTCCGGGAAATCGGACCCGCCCATATCTATTCTGACCACCGGCATTGCCAGTTATGTAAACTTGGGCGCATACGTTCTTTGAATGCGGCCAGCATTCATCTAAAAGATTAGTCAAACAGCTATGCCAGTGCCCTATAAGGCGTATTATATAAAAGCATTTTGTCGTGATTGGTCCCGTTTTAAATGCCGCGCAAGGTTACGGGTTTTTTGGGAGAGTAAATGGTACAGTCAGAAATACGCTGGCATACGGATTGCAGGCAAGACTATCTGGACACGGTCTGGAACATCATAACAGATGAAAAACCGGCCCGGATCATGGAAATCGGTGGCACGACCAGCCGCTCGACCAGCGACAAACCCCTGCCGGATCACGTCACCTCGTTCACGATCAGCGATATCAGCGCCGAGGAACTGTCCCATGTCTCGGACGATTTCGACACGCTGCAGATCAATGCCTGTGGCGATGTCAGCCATGTGGATCAGAAATTCGATTTGATCATGTCGAAATTCTGTGGCGAGCACATGCCGGATGGCAAGCAGTTCCACAGAAACATGCATCACCTTCTGGCGGATGGCGGTGTTGCCGTGCACCTGGTGCCGACCATTTTCGCCTCGCCATTCCTGATCAATTGGCTGTTTCCCGAGCAACTGACCCGCAAGGCGGTCCAGCTTTTGCAGCCCCAGCGTTTCGATGGTAGGAACACCGGCAAGTTTCCCGCCTATTATTCACTCTGTCGCGGCTCGACCGGGTATATGCGGAACGCTCTGGCCGATATCGGGTTTTCCAGCATCGACGTACACGAATATTACGGCCATCATTACTATGACAAGATTTTTGGTTTGCGGCAGCTGGACAATGGACTGTCGCGCATATGCGCACGGCGCCAATGGGCGGTCTATTCATCTTACGCCATCATCGTGACGCGCAGATGATGAGGTTGAAGTGACACCCCCCCCCCGGGCTCCGTAGACCTGCGTCGGCCTGTGGGGCGATTAACAAGTTGAGATTCGAAGGAATGGCGATGTCAGACTCGAAAAGCTACCAAGCCTATATGAACAGCCCGTACAAAAGTAGTAAGCACTCAACTTACTTCGATGTTTATGACAAACTTTTTGCCCCTTATATCGGAAAGAAAATCACCTTCATCGAAATCGGGATTCTGAGCGGCGGGTCCCTGTTCATGTGGCGCGAGTTCTTCGGACCGCAGGCCCGCATCATCGGTGTTGAACTGAACCCAGGCGCAAAGCGTTGGGAACAGGAAGGCTTTGAAATTTTCATCGGCAGCCAGAGTGATCCGGCCTTTCTGGAGAAACTTGCACAAGAGGTCGGTGAAATCGACATTGTTCTGGACGATGGCGGCCACACGTATGAGCAACAGATCATTACCACGGAATGCCTGTTGCCGCATATTAAAGATGGCGGAATGCTTGTCGTGGAAGACACGCATACATCCTACATGGAAGGGTTCGGGCTTCGGAACCGATCCTTCATCAAATATGCCATGAACATGGTTGATCGTATCAACCACCGATTCTCAGGGCTGACACCGCATGCCGCGGAAAAACGTGTCTGGGGGATCAGTTTTTTTGAATCCTTTGTGGTCTTTGACGTTGACCGCAAAGCGACCTCGGTTGAGTCTGTGCCGACCGAGAACAACGGTGAAGATTTGCACGCCAAGGATTTCAGGCATGCAGATAATCAGACCTACGAAACCCTGCTGAAAACATCCAAGGGGCTTTCCGCGCTCAAGGCGGTTCCGGGCATGCGTGCAGTGGCGAAACTGGTTAGGGCGACGGTGTCTCTGCCGTCCAACATGAAACGCGCCCGCAAGTTGAAAGAGTATTTCTGAGCGGGTGATGGGCACTCGTGCGCCACGTATCTGCAGAAAACGAGTAACATGAGCTTCGCGCTATCAGTCAAATTCCGTCAGCCTACTTGTTTATGCGTTCACAACCGCACCGGGCTTGGTCAAGGATGGCAGAAACCCGGATGACTGGCGCACCCGAAGATGGGATGCCTCTTAACTGGACGACCGAGGAAGGTCGTTGGGCGATGGAGGTTCTCTATTTCATGTTTTACAGGAACGTTTTCTGCCTGTCTCGCAGGCCAGTTTGGCGGCAGGTATCTTCCTTCTGTTGTCATGGATGCTGGCGCGGCAATCCAGCGATCGTGATAGCCGACCCTTCGCGACCTTCTTGATTTTCACGCTTGGCATTCATCACATCTACATGATCAACGCCCTTACTTTTTGGCCCAACTGGCCCGAACGTGCATATTTGAGCGTTGTGAGGAACAATAGCGGAACATGGTGCCCAGTGATCATTTGTTGCCGAGTTATGCAGATTGACCGCGACCAAGCTGCCGCTCGACACTTACAGGCCGAGCGGCAGTTCCGGGTTGTCAAACGAAAGAGAACTGATCTTCGGTCAGTGACGCCGCTGCTATGTGTCTAACGTCAGCACCAATGGGACAGTTTAGGTCGATTTGATAAGAGAGGGTTTCTGGATATCCAGGTCCTGGCTTGATGAGCTGACGCGGGCGTATCCGATCCTGGGCATAGCAAACTGTCACATTAGGGTGGTTTACACCCTGATACTGTAACAATGAGCGGCTGACCATTCATTTGTGACATTCCTGCCTGCCTCCTAAGGGTGTACCCTTTTGTGACGCACAGGTCAGGGGGCCATCGCCCCAAAGTCGATCCGCTTGTCCAGGTCAACATCGAACCGGCCATACGGATTGATGGGGAATAGATCAGTGGCGTGAGGCCGTGATAATCCCGCTCGGACAGGCGGGTTGCCCATCCCGGTTCTGACAACACGGACTGCACCATGCGTGTATTCACATAGACAAGGGATGCCTGAAGCAGATGCAAAGCATGGGCGGAGATTTCCTGATCGGCAATCCGGTTGCTGGAAATTTTGCCGCCTTTGCCGAATCTATGGACGCCCCCTGCGCAAGGTGTTTTTGTGATCGTGTTGACGGCATTGGATGCGTGAATCTATCCGGCCTTTGATCGAAGCACTTTGGCTCCTGGCCTCGATGGGATCCGCAGATTTCAGTGCCTTCCAAGATGACCGGCCTTTGATGGCCACCACTCCTTACAGGCTGTTGAATAGGCGGCCCCTGCCGTTACACCATCGTCATGTCACCTCGCATTCTTGGAAGCCGGAGCTTTCCGGGCTGCTCGCTACACCGTTTTGTAGCCTGCTCCACTTTGCAACACTGCCCAGGCGATGCGCGCTGTCTTGTTAGCGATTGCCACGAGCGTTTTGTTATGGCCCGCGCGAGCAAGGAGGTCTTGCGCCCATTTGGCACGCCGATCACTTCGCCCGGCGATCCTGATCAGGACCGACCTTGCACCGTGGATGAGCTGGCGACGCAGGTATTGATTGCCCCGTTTGCCTATTCCGCCAAGCCGAGGTTTGCCTCCGGTCGTGTATTGTCTGGGGACCAAACCGATCCATGCCGCGAGAGCCCGACCCGACGAGAAGTGTCGCCCGTCATCAACGGCAGCGATCAGTGCTGTCGCGATCACCGGCCCGACGCCGGGAAGGGTCACCAGTCGTTTGCAACGATCGTCGGTTCTGCAGATTGCGATCAGCTTTCGATCGATCTCGGCAACGCGTTTGTCTGAGGCTTCGAACTCAGCAATTAGCGCGTTGAAGTTCTGCCGTTCCAATGCCGACAGCTTGGCGTCAGCGACGGCAGTCCTGATATCCTTGCGGAACCGGACGGCACCGACAGGAATGACAACGCCATATTCCCCAAGAAGGCCACGAATGTGATTGATCAGTCCGGTGCGTTGCGTGATGAGCCGGTCGCGGGTTCTGTGCAGCATCTGCAAATCCTGTTGCTCCGTTGTTTTCACCGGGACAAATCGCATAGTCGGGCGCAGTGCGGCCTCATAGATCGCCTCGGCATCGACAGCGTCGTTCTTGGAGCCTTTGACAAACGGCATGACGAACCGCGGATGAATGAGGCGCACGGAATACCCTTGAGCCTCAAACTGTCGGCCCCAATGATGAGCGCTGGCGCAAGCCTCCATGGCGACGGTTTCCGGCGAATGCTCCTGAACGGCCGCTTCGAGTTTTGATCTGGTCACCTTCTTCGAGATCACCTCGCCTTCATTGGTGATCCCGTGGATGTGAAACGACTGTTTGCCTAAATCAATCGCAAGTAACTGCATTATGTGCACTCCTTCTGCTTGCCACGTTTGCCGAAAACTATCGGCGCAGGTGCAAGGGGCGCTCATTCCATAAGATGATATGGGTCAAAGCGTTAAGCATTTGATCCAGTGGATCAAATGTAGCGCATGACCGGAACGGGTAAGAGCCACGGCCAGAAGGTCGTCAAAGATTTCCGCCGCGCCACCCGCAAGCAGTATTCAGCGGAAGAGATGATCAGGATCGTGCTGGACGGCCTGAAGGGCGAGGACAGCATTGCCGAGCTGTGCCGTCGCGAAGGCATTGCCCAGAGCCTCTATTACAGTTGGTCCAAGGAGTTCCTCGAGGCTGGGAAGAAGCGCCTGGCGGGCGATACGGCGCGGGCGGCGACCTCGACCGAGGTCAAAGATTTGCGCCGTGAGGCCCGTGATCTGAAGGAAGTCGTGGCCGAGCAGTCCGAAATGGGAAGCCGTGATGAGGCGCTTGCCGAGAAAATCATGATACGGCTCGCGGAACTGGAAGGGTATGACGGCGCGCCATTCCGCATCGTCGGCCATACAGATTACCCCGATCTGGCTTGGGGGGACATGATCGGCTGGACCGTATTTCACGCTGGCAACTCCCGCCCGGGCATCTTCAAGGACATGTTCGATCTAGATTGGTACGCCGAGGGCGGGCTGTATGAAGGACCGCTGGCCTGCGAGGCCTTCCCGGCCGAGAATTCCGTCTATTTGTATCAAGGTGCCGCCTATGTCTGCCTGTCGCAAAGCCCCGGCTTTTCCGGCAACCTCATGTGCGCCGACAGTGACAGGCCCGAAATCGGCCGTGTCTGCGTCACACAAACAGCGGTTCTGCGGTTCTCGGAAATCTGTGCGCCCCCCGTTCGGGGGGACAGAATTGACGTGATACATACCGCGACGCCAACCATCCGCAGCGCTTTTTACGACGTTCAGAGCCGTGGCCACACCATACATGGCGGGTGCTTCTATACCGCAGGCTGGAATGGTGAGGTGCCCGATGTGATCGACGTGTCGATGGTTGGCGGGGATGGTGCAGTCATCTGGTCTGAAAAGCTGACGCTCAGCGCGGTACGATATCCATTCGATAGCGCAGAATAAGGCGTGCCCGAGCCCGGCCACGCAACGCGCCAGAGTGACTTGAGCCACATCCTGTAGTATCATTCCCGGATTATCGGTCCGAGTAGATGTGTTTCAGAGTGGCTGTTTTTTGCAATGATATCATCAGATGAGAAAAGCGTTTTTCTAATCGGGCGTGAATACCGCACATATGCTGTCCTGTGTGTCCTGGGTGTTGCTCTTGCATGTGTCGTCCTGCTGCGGCTCTGGGGGATTGAGCAACGCAGCATGTCCCATCCGGAAATCTATGTCCCCGGTATCGAGCTGGTTCCGGGTATTTCCGAGCCACCGCCCCGCCATGATCTTGCCGGAACGGTCTGGTGGCATTTCCATGACGAACCGCATCCCATGGGATGGTATGTGAGCATGCTGGGCTGGACAAAGCTGTTCGGAACGTCACATCTGTCACTGCGGTTTCCGGGCGTCCTGTTTGCCATGGGATCGGTGCCGCTGATTTTTCTGATTGCGCGCAGCATATTCGGATCGTCCATCGGCTGCCTGGCCGCATTGCTGTTGTCGCTTCACGGCTTCCACATCTTCTGGAGCCAAATGGCACGTATGTATGTCGCCGGCGCCTTCCTCTCCCTACTGGCGACCTGGCTTTTGCTCTGCCTGGTGAGAACACCCAGACCACGGCCCTGGCTTGAGCTTGCTTATGTCGCGTCAGTTGTGGCCGGAGTGCTGACAGTCGAGTTTTTCTGGCCCCTGATCATGATCCACCTGTTGTGGACTGCATTGGTTCTGCCCCGGTCCGAGTTGGTACCGACCCGCTTTTCACACAGGATCGGCCTGTGGCAGGGTGCCCGGTTGTTTCAGATACAATCCCTTGCCTTCATCCTTGCCGCCCCTGCGCTGCTGCATGCCGTCTATCGCGCGCGCAAAGGCGCAACGTTTGATCCATACCCGGGTTTTCTGGTCGAGTACTTCTCTTTCGGATTTCTGTTCGCCAAAGACGCATTCTCCATTCCACAGCTACAGATCAATGTGATCTGGAGCTGGTTACTTCTGGCCTTTGCCCTGCTGTTGCTGACAGCCAGCCTGAAAGCCCCCAAGCGCGAGGCACCGATTTTCGCCACGACCCCTCGGATTCCCGTCTGGATTCCGGGCCTGCTGGCTGTTTGCTCAGCCAGCTTCATATTCTGGCTCGCCTCAATCGCACACCGTCGGAACGAAGCCCTGATGGCAATGACCATCTTGCCGTTTTTGGCATTGCTCATCCCTGCCTTGGGCGCGGTCTGGGGCAGGTTTGTCCCCCGCCTTCCATCGCGCACCCTGCATCACCCTCAGGAACGGGCACTGCTTTTGTGGCTGCTGGCGGTTGCCGCACCGTTGATCCTATTTGCAGCGTCCCATGTGGTATCCGTCCTTGCCTCGCGGGCTTTTCTGGTTTTTGTGCCTTACCTGCTGATCCTTTCTGCGGCCGGGGCGGTCTGGTTGTTTCAGAACATTCGCTTCAGGCTGGCAACGACAAGCCTGTGCCTGCTCGTCTTTGCTGCCAGCGTACCCTACGCCACCCGAAAGCCCGGCGCGCCCAACGATTATCAAGGCATTGCGCAAGCCGTGCTATCTGAAATGCAGCCCAGCGATCTTGTTTTTCTGAGGCACCGGGATTGGGTCGATACACCGCTGTTCTATTACATCAATGACGCGAATTTCGTCGTCTCGGAATACGATACATCTTTGCGCACCAACCCCACATCCCGCGTTTGGCTGATAACGTGGCCCCACGAAGAAGACCTTGTCATCACCGATGCACGGCGTGAGGCGTTGAGTGACTATGAAATGACACAGAAATTCGAAAAACTACGCGCGCGCGCGGAACTCTTTGAGCCTGAGGGAAAACCATGATCACCTGTGCCCAAATGAACGGAAAAAGGCCCGCGTCATGGTGACGTTGAACATGAGTACCCCCACAACTCCGTCCCGGGGAAAAGCCCCGGACCAAAGCGCTCCGACGCTCAGCATCATCGTGCCCATGTTCAATGAAGAAGAGGTTCTGCCGGCCCTGTTCGAACGCTTGGGACAGTTCCTCGATCAGCTTGGGGAAAGCTACGAGATCATCTGCGTGAACGACGGCAGTACAGACGCGACCGCCAGGATTCTGGCCGCCGCGCATGAACACGACAATCGCATCAAGGTGCTGAACTTTTCACGTAATTTCGGCAAGGAAATCGCATTGACGGCGGGGCTGGATGCAGCTGCGGGTGAAGCCGTTGTTCCGATAGACGCGGATTTGCAGGATCCGCCCGAACTGATCGAAAAATTCCTTGAAAAGTGGCGCGAAGGGTTCGATGTCGTCTATGCCGTCCGGCGTCACCGCGACAGCGATACCGCGATGAAACGCTGGACAGCGCGGAAGTTCTATAAGGTCATCAACCGGCTCTCAGGCGTGCCGATACCCGCCAATACCGGCGATTTTCGCCTTATGGACCGGCGCGTGGTCCAAGCTGTCGTTCAGCTGCGCGAGCACAACCGCTTCATGAAGGGCCTTTTTGCCTGGGTCGGGTTTCGCCACACCGAGGTGGCGTATGATCGCCCCGAGCGTGCGGCGGGGCAGACCAAGTTCAACTACTGGCGCCTTTGGAACTTTGCGCTGGACGGTATTACCGGGTTCAGCACCGTACCGCTCAGGATTGCAGGTTATGTCGGTATGCTGACTGCGTTGGCGGCGATCATCTATGGTGCTTTCCTGATCTCACGCACCCTTGTCTACGGGGTGGATGTGCCCGGCTATGCCTCATTGATGGTTGCAGTGCTGCTGATCGGCGGCCTGCAGCTTGTCGTGCTGGGCGTCATCGGGGAATATCTGGGGCGGCTTTATGCAGAGGCTCAGAAACGCCCGCTTTACATTGTCGAAAGCAGCCTGGGGTTTGAGCCCCTGGACGGTCATTCATCCTGATCCCTCGGCCTCATCTGCGCCGGTAGACAAGAACCTGCCCGTCCCCCAGTGTCCCGGCAAACGCGTGCACGCGTTCCAGCCGCCCTTCCGCATCACGTTGCAGATCAGGAATGGCACGGAACATCCGGTCGGGGAACAGAACAACCAGCGCCACAGGGCCAGGTTGGGCCATTGCCTCGGAATAGTCCTGCGCATCCCCGATGGTTCCCCAGTCGGCGTCGAAATGGTCTTCGAAAAGAGGGCCGCCCGGGTTGATCGCATATATCCGCTCTGACGGGCTGCGGGTTTCTTCAACAAGCGCAAAAGCCCCCGCCAGATCCTGTTTCGGAGCAGAATAGTTCCGCTGCACCAGGAACACGGACACCACGATCATCGCCAGAACGCCCAACGCAAAGAGCGGCGATCCAAACCCGGGCTGCCGAAGCCACCGTGCCACCGCATCAGCACCGTATCGACACCCCACAACGGCCAGAATAAGGATCAGCCCGATATCGACGAAAAAGAACCTCGGCCAGATCCGCATCTCAAGCGACAGCAGAAGCAGCAGCGTCACGGCGATATGCATGGCGATGGACGGGAAAAACAACGGCTGCGTCGCATGCGCCCCCACGGCACCGAAGACGATGACGGCCAGCCCACCGATCGCGATGAACAACATCAGCGGGCCGGTATCCCCAACCGCGGTCCGCAAACCTTCGATAATTGTCCAGAGCGGGTTCTGGTATTCCTGCATGGGGTCCACGGCGGATGTCGCCGAAACCTCGCTCACCGTGCCCGCTATGCTTGGCAAGATCGGCAGATACGCAAGCAGGACCAGAACCAGCGCAACCGCAACACCCACCAGCGGATGCAGCACCCATTCGCGGGTCAAAGTGCCTCGGCCGAACCCGGTCACAAGGGAAAGCAGCCAGATGAGACCCAGTGCAACAAAGAAAAATACACCGGTCAGATGGGTGAAAACAGCGGCCGCGGCGGTAAAGCCGAATGCAACCCAGGTGCCGGTCGCTGGCTGGCGCATCCCCCGCAGAAAGAAAATGAAGCCAAGCGTGCTCCAGAATGCAAGCTCGGTATATCCGCGCGCGTTCTGAGAGAACCAGACCTGATGATAGGACAGGGCCACCAGCAAGGCAGAAACATGCGCAATCGTGCTGTCTGCAACCTCTTTTGCCAGCCACCAGATTACCCCGACAAGACCGACGCCAAACAGGACGGCCGGAAACCGGTATGCCCATGCCTGATCTCCGAATATCTGGGAAACCAGCTTTGCCTTCATGCTGAAAAAGTAATGATGGTTCATCGAATATTCGCGCATCATCTCATTCCACGGAAGGCTGACATGCGTATCGACGGTCCGGATTTCGTCATACCACAGGGGCGCGTTCAGCCCGGCGCTTCTGAGGACTGCGGCAAGAAGAAGAATGAACAGGAGTATTGCCAGATCGTTGCGGTCAAGCGCGGGGGAAGGCTGTTTCATGGGCTTCTCCAGTCCACTCGGTTCAGGTCAGGCACCCGGCAAAATCGTCGGCCTGGACGCGGCGCATGCAGGTGCCGGTCCTTCTTTCGCATCCCACCGTATCCGGGGCGCATACTGACACAAGGCTCGGATGCAGGCGGTTTCACCTCAAAGCAGCCCAAATACTCGATAATATACAAAACATCCCCTTATTGTTTCCACTTCCTGCGCTCTGTCAGGCCACCCCATCCAGCATCTGCCGATAAATCTGTTCGATCCGTTCATGCACATGGGTTGGGTCGAAACGGTCCTCACGTGCCAATGCGCGGGCGTTGGCCCCCAAGGTTTTACGCAGCCCCTCGTCCCCTGCCAGTTCCAGAACGGCAGCAGTCAGTCCTTCGACATCACCGACAGGGCAAAGCCGCCCAACCCGGTCCGACACAAGCTCACTCACACCGCCGCAATCGGTCGCTATCACGGGCAAACCGGCGTGAAAGGCCTCGACGATTGAAATCGGCAGAGCCTCCCACCGGGACGTGAGCAGCATGAAATCCGCGGCGGCCATATGCAGGGGGACGGTATCGATCGGCCCCAGAACCCGGATGTTGTCACGCACCCCGGCCGAAGCAATCCAGTCCGAAAGCACGTCCGCCAGAGGACCGTGGCCAGCCAATGCGATCACGATATCGCGCCGGACCTTCACCAGCCGGGCCAAAACATCGATCATCACGTCGATACCTTTTTGCGGATCCAACCGGGCCGGGCTGAAAATCAGCACGCCTTCCCCATCGCGCAAAAGCTCCTGTCTCAGCGCCAGAACTGCGGCGGGATCCTGATCCGGTGGCGGCGGCACACCAAGCCCAAGCTGGGCGGTGCGCGCCCGTGGCAGACCACGCGCAATCAGTTCATCAAGGGTTTTACGGCTGGGACAGGCGGTGACATGCGCCGCGAACTGAGCACTGCGCGCCACCCCGCCATACCGTTCGGGCGTCGAACCATGGAAGGTGAAAAGGCGACGGGTCGGCTGACCGGCAAGCGCCAGCCGGGCGACAAGCGCAGGGGCGGTTTCGTGGGAATGAACAAGGTCGAAACGGCCGCGGGCTACGATCTTTCGCAGTTTTTGCGCACACCCCATGGCGGCTCCAAGCCGTCTCGTCATGCTGAGACGCTCATCTTCCGATACACGTTTCAGGTCCAACGCATGAAACCCGACATCACGCCCTTCCCGGCCCCATGGGCCCGGCGATCCGCCCAGTTCGACATGATGCCCCCGATCCCGCAGATGATCTGTCAGATCCAGAATATGGCGCTGAATTCCACCTCGTTCGAACGCAGGCCCCAATTGCAGAACGCGTAGCGGCCGGGTGGAACGTCCGGTTGCAATATCCACCTCCTGTTCTGGTTGCCCTGAAACATAGGCCATGGACGAAACCCCTTACCCCCCTTGTCCGGAGCACATACGGACGTCACACAAACCCGCCACCCGGAAAGGTCTTACCAAATCGATTGCAGGCTCGGCACCGTTGATCTGATATTGTATGAGGCTGAGCCATGTTGAAACACAGCCATCATATGGCAGGTGCGCAATACGTCAAAGGTACCCTCGACATTAAGTACGTCGATAAATGGACGTGAATGCACCAATTGTCTGACGTCAGCGCCTACCAGACAGATTTAGGGGTTTGAGCAACGGAGGATTTCTGGTTCATCGAAGCCTATATGGAGCGAAGATGAACAAGAAGTCCGGAACATCGAAGGACGCCGCTGACAAGCTGGTCAGGGGCATCAAGCGCAAGATGCGCAAGCATTACTCGGCCGAGGAGAAAATCAGGATTGTCCTGGCTGGCCTGCGGGGCGAGGAAAGCATTGCCGCACTGTGCCGCCGCGAGGGGGGTCGCTGAGAGCCTGTATTATTCCTGGTCGAAGGAATTCCTCGAAGCAGGGAAGGGCCGACTGGCGGGCGATACAGCCCGGCGGGCGACGGCTCCTGAAGTCAAGGAATTGCGATCCGAAGCATTGGCCTGAAGGAGGTCGTTGCCGAGTTAACACTTGAGAACCGGCTGCTCAAAAAAAGCATGCTCGGCCCCTCTCGGGACATTGCTGCGCAATGCCCTGCCGGTCAATGGATGGGGGCGACGACGAATGAGATACCCAGCCTCAGAGAAGCTTGAGATCATCCGCACGGTGGATGCTTCGCATCTGCCGGTGAAGCAAACACTGGCGATGCTCGGTATTCCCAGCAGCACCTACTACGATTGGTATGCCCGCTGGGTTGAAGGTGGCGTTGATGCGCTCGCTGATCGCTCTCCCCGACCGAGGTCGGTGTGGAACCGCATCCCGGACGACATCCGCGAGGCCTTTGTCGACTTTGCACTGGATCATGAGGATCTGACGTCGCGCGAGTTGGCGGTCAAATACACCGATGAGAAGCAGTATTTTGTATCTGAGTCATCGGCTGGGGTTGGTTCTATCTCAGCACGATCCTCGACGATTACAGCCGCTACATCATCACGTGGAAACTCTGCACGACGATGAAGGCTGGGGATGTGACGGACACGCTGGAACTGGCGCTGGAGGTCTCCGGATGCAATCAGGCAACGGTGGTGCAAAAGCCCAGGCTTCTGAGCGACAACGGATCATCCTATGTGGCGGCCGATCTGGCAGATTACCTTGAGGACAAAGGCATGGATCATGTTCGCGGCGCACCGCATCACCCGCAAACACAGGGTTCTGCTGGAAAACTACTTCCTGCCCGGCGATCTCGAACGTCAGATCGGCGCCTTTGTCGACTACTACAACAACTGGCGATACCACGAGAGCCTCGGCAATTTGACACCAGCTGACGTCTATCACGGCCGGGGCGCGAAGATCCTGAAGAGGAGAGAGGAGATCAAGAAACAGACAATTCGAAAACGCCGGTTGCAGCACCAATCTGCGGCCGCGTAAACTTAAACAGACACAGAACCAGAGCCTCCATCACGAAACAGCCCGTTCTTTCCGAAAAACTCTGACGACGGACAATCACAGTGCCTTCAGTTCTTTTTGCAGTTCATCGGTTTTGCCACGCACCGCTGATACTTTCGCACTCAGCGGTACATCTTCATCCAGTCCTTTTTGCTCACTGCAACGACAGCCTTGTCTTGGATGGCCAACGCCCGGTGAATACCCGTGCCCGGCCTCATTTGACTCAGGGTGGTATCATGGATCACGTATTCAGCATCCATTGCAGCGTCTCTTCCAGCTTGTGGCGAACGCCCACCGGGATCAGACTTTCCAGATGTGTTGGATCGCCCATCAGAATTTTTATTTCCTGAGCACGCGCAAAAGCAGGGTTGGACACCACTTCGATCTCATGGCCGGTGATGGTCCGGCACATATCCAAGATCTCTCCCAGCGCCGTCGCCTTGCCCGAGCAGACATTCACGGTTTCACCCCGAGGCGCGGTTTCAAGCAGCAACCTGTATATCCGCGCCACGTCGCGCACATCCGAAAAATCCCGCGCGACGTCCAGATTACCCAGCTCCAGCTGCGGCTTCTTTTGACGAAAATGTGAAACGATCTTCGGTACGAGGAATTTGGGGTCCTGCCCGTTGCCCGTATAATTGAATGGCCGCGCGATCACGATAGGAAGGCGGTCGTCAAACAGCCGGGCCATGTGCTCCATGGCAAGTTTTGAAACCGCGTAATCATTAACCGGCGCCGGACGAGTGATTTCCCGGATGGACGCCTCTGTGGCGTTGCCATAGATATTTGCGCTGCTGGCCAGAACAACGGCCTTGCTTCCGTGCCCGGTGTTGGCCAGCGTTTCAAGCAAGCACCGCGTCCCCATCAGGTTGACCTGATAGAAGCTCTCTGCTGTCCCATGCGCCACAAAAGCGACCCCCGCCAAATGCAGCACTGCGTCCGGCGCAACATTGGTGATAACCCGCTCAAGGCTGCGAGCATCGGTTAAATCCGCTTCCAGGTAATTGGGATCGGGTTCAGGGGCCGGATGAGCCCCAGTCCCCCAAACATCCCATCCCGCCCTTGCAAGCTCTTTCGCGGCGTAGCGTCCGGTAAACCCGTGGCGTCCGGTAATCAAAACTCGGAGCGCAGACATCAGAAGGACACGCCCTTCTCGTTACGCGCCAAATCTGCCTCAACCATCATCTGGCAAAGGTCCTCCAGGGACGTCGAGGCTTCCCAGCCAAGCTCTTGTTTTGCCTTGCTTGCGTCACCAATCAACAAATCCACTTCGGCAGGCCGGTAGAATTTGGGGCTGATCTGCACGAGAACACGGTTGCTTTCGGCGTCGACGGCCACTTCCTTCTCGCCCTCGCCTTCGAAACGCAGCTCGATTCCCGCACTCTTGAATGCCATGGAGACAAAATCCCGTACGGTCTCGGTACGACCGGTTGCCAGCACAAACGTGTCGGGTTCATCGGCTTGCAGCATACGCCACATGCCGTCCACGTAATCCCGGGCAAAACCCCAGTCGCGTTTCGCGTCGAGATTGCCCAGCTCAAGGCAGTCAAGCTGGCCCAATTTGATTTTGGCGACTGCGTCGGTGATCTTGCGGGTCACAAATTCCAACCCCCGCAGAGGGCTCTCGTGGTTGAAGAGAATGCCCGAGCTGCCAAAGATACCATAGCTTTCGCGGTAGTTTATCGTCATCCAGTGCGCATAAAGCTTGGCAACACCATACGGGCTGCGCGGCCAGAACGGGGTCGTCTCGCGCTGTGGCACTTCCTGAACCTTGCCGAACATTTCGGAAGTGGACGCCTGATAGAACCGGATCTTGGGGTTCACAATCCTGATGGCTTCAAGCAGATGCAGGGCACCGATGCCGGTAATCTGCGCCGTCGTGTGCGGTTGTTCGAACGAAACGCCCACAAAACTTTGAGCGGCCAAGTTATAGATTTCGTCCGGCTCTACCTGCTGAATAAGCCGGATCATCGTCCCCATGTCCGTCAGATCGAGCTCGGACAGAACCAAATTGGGGTGATTGCGAATTCCCAGATCTTCAATGCGCCAAAAATTCGTGGAAACAACCCGGCGAAAGGTGCCAACGACCTTGTATCCTTTGTCCAGCAACAGCTGTGCGAGATAAGCACCATCCTGCCCGGTGATACCTGTAACGATCGCAGTTTTTGTCACTCCTAATCCCTTTCTGTTTTGTCGATTGCCCATCGGATGAGACACCCCGACATGAGCAATACTCTTTTTTGTCAACTTCGCCATGTCTACATGGCCGCTGCGGTGTGATTTCGCTTAACTCCCGTTGCAGGGCAAGCGACCTTCAAAATTTTGTATCGGAGGGAAACCGTTCTGATCCGGACTTTGAACCGGGGGGCGCAAACTTTTCGATCAAGGGCTGACCGGCTTAAGCGCCTGAAACTCTCCAATATGCATTGAATTATCTGAGTGCGTACATAGCCTGCCCCATATCCTGAGCCACATCAGACCAGCTACGCAGATCCGTGGTCTTGATTTTGTTTTCTAGGGTTGTCCGGTGAGAGGGATCATTGAGCCGTAGGACGGCTTCGGCAATGCTTCTGACACTCATTGCATCACAATATTCCACCAGAGCCATTCCAACTTCGACAAGCGAGCTGTTCTCGGCGACAACTGCGGACTTTCCGTAAGCCAACGCCTCGCCCACAGGCAGGCCCCAACCTTCGTAGACACTGGGCATCAATACAAACTGGCAATTCTTGTAGAGAACGTGAAGCTCTTCGTCCGTTGGGCCCTTAACTTCGCTGACATAACCGTACACATCGCCCGTCCCCTTCATCAGAAGATCAAACTCTGTCGTCACCCAGCCCCTGCGACCGGCAAATATCAGCTTTGGCAGGTCCGTATGACCCTGATCAACCAGATATTTCCATGCCATCGCCGTGCGCCAGATATTCTTGCGCAGTTCCACCGTGCCAACACAAAGGGCGTAGGGTTCACCAACAATTTTCCGCAAATGGGCATTGAGGTGGCGAGCATCTTCAAGCTGAGGGTATGCGTCAAACGAAATCCGGGAAGACACGGGGCCTTGCTGTTGCACCTCGATCTCTGCGGGTTCGGTTTTGGACAGTCCCGCCTGCGCCAAAGGAATAGCTGTTGCGTTGTGCCGGATGTCATGCGCCTGAAAAAAGCGTAAAAGATCGCGCCGGGTGGCTTCGGAAATAGTCATATAGCGGCTCGTATATTCCCGAGAGGTCAAAAGCCAGTCATAGAATATGTAAGGCATGCTTCCAGCTGTAAGCTGCGTGACCTGAGCCCCAAGTTTCCTCCACCTGGCGGAGAGCCCTTGGGTTTGGTTGCTCTGCTCCCCAACCTTGGACCGCCGGGAGCTGGAATTTTCCGGCTGTCTCATGATGACGGGCTGGTAACGCCATCGGGATAATGCAGGCAATCGGGACGTTGTATCCAATAGCGCTGTGGGGTCTGTCCTCGTTGTAGTGCCTACGCCAATCCTCCAACTTTTCCCGAGCATCCGCAAGGCTCATGAACCAGTGGGCGTTCAGGCACTCCGCCCCGGGCGGTTCCAGTAACCCAGTTTTTGCAACACCCCGCGCAAGTCCACGGCAACGTCCGTCCAGGTGCGAAGCTGCGGTTTATGTGCGGTAATGCGCGTGCGCAGTTGTTCGGTGAAATCCGGATCCGTCAGCAACCTTGTGATGTGATCTGCAAGCTGATCGGCTCGATCCGGGTCGAAATAAACGCCAAGGTCTCCGCACACTTCTTTCAGAGCGGCCGCGGTAGAGCAGAGCGCTGGCGTGCCGAACCACAAAGCTTCGCCTGCGGGCAAACCCCAACCTTCCATTCGGCTGGGCATGATAAGCGCCAGTGCATTTTTATATAGATTTACCAAATCCGTCTGGTTGGGGTTTTCGCGAAAAACCACATGATCGCGGATTGTGCTGCATTCATCCGATTGCAGATAGGCCGTGGTCTTGTGGCGCAACGCCCCGGCCAGAACCAGCGTGGGAACGTCCTTTCCATCCCGTTTCAGAATGCGCATCGCCTCGAAGACCACATCCAGGTTCTTGCGGCCCAGCATTGATCCAACGGTCAGAATATAGGGCTGCTCAGGGGCGTCCTGCTCAGCCTGTTCGGTTCCTTCCGGACATTCATGCACAAGAGGCACAGCAAAGGTTTCTGGCGCTTCAGGCAGGATATCTTTTTGGGAAAAATCCAGAATCTCCTGCCGCGTGAACTCGGAATTGGCCAACAAGGCTTTGGACCGCGAAACCAGCAGTTGGTTGTCCCCGATGAAGTTGCGCGGAAAGCTTGCCAGCCGGTGTTCAAAATCGTGCAAGGGGATCATGTCATGCAGCATGGGAATGATGTCGCAAGACACGCCCTTGCGATCCAGTGCGCACAGAATCTCGACGATCAGCTTGGGTCGCCCGCAGCTCACCAGGGTTTTGCCGGACATGTCTATGGGCGTCATGCCCGGTGCGATCGCTTCCCAGGCCTTGCGGTTTCTGCGCATGACCAGCGGCCGGACAGCTGCAAGCGCCAGATCCCGCAACACGGATTTGGTATAGTGGTGACTGCGCACACGCACTTGCCGGATTCCGCTGGGAACGTTCAGGTCCACCCCGCCATCTGCCCGCAGACTTGGGAAGATTTCAAACAGCTCATCATGACCTTGTGAGAAAACGGCGAACCTGACGGCGGTGCCCTGTTTTTTCAGTTCTGCGCCAATCTCGGCAACGACCCTGGCAATCCCGTAGTAGCGCAGCTTACCGGTTGAGGCCAAAAGAACCTCAGTCAGGTCATAGACAACCTGCTGCTTTTCGGCTGCATTAAGCTCTTTCACCATTCCCGTTTCCGTTTGATCATCCGTTCAGTTGAGGCAGTCTTCCCGGAGCGCCCTAGACCCGGGAATAAACATCCTCATAGCGGATGATGTCATCTTCGCCCAGATAACTTCCAGTTTGTACCTCGATCAGAACCATTGGCACTTTGCCGGGGTTTTCCATGCGGTGCACAGCGCCAAGCGGGATGTATACAGACTGATTTTCGGTGACCAGTTTGACGTCGCCGTCGACCGTGACCTTCGCAGTGCCCTCGACCACGATCCAGTGTTCGGAACGGTGGTGATGGCTTTGCAGGGACAGGGCCGCGCCGGGGTGGACATGGATGCGTTTGACCTGGAAGCGTCCACCAATAACCAGACTTTCATACCAGCCCCACGGACGGAAATCCTTGGGAAATATAGTGGCCTGGTTTGCGCCCTTGGCCTTAAGCGCTTCGACGGCTTTCTTCACGTCCTGCGCGCGGGATTTATCCGCCACCAGAACCGCGTCAGGCATTGCCACGGTGATGACGTCCTTCAGGCCGATACCCACCACTTCCAGATTGCCCGCCTCTGAACGCAAAAGCGTGTCGCTGCAGTCAATAGCCGTAACGCTGCCCGCCGCCACAACCCCGTTTTCATCGGGGCCCGCTTCACGCCAGACCGAGTCCCAATCACCCAAATCAGACCAGCCAGCGGAAAACGGCACGACGCTCAGGTTGCCGGCTTTCTCCATCACGGCATAGTCGATCGAGATATCCTCGACCTGCCCCCAGGCCTCAGGGTCCAGCCGCAGGAAACCAAGATCCGTCGTGGCTGCCTCGCAAGCTGCCTTGACCGGGGCCATCAGCGCCGGCGCGTGGGTTTCAAAGGCGGCGATGACATCATTGGCCCGGAACAGAAAGATACCGCCATTCCACAGATGTTTGCCATCGGCCAACATCGCCGTTGCCGTATCCACATCCGGTTTCTCGACAAAACTGTCGAGCTTGACGGGCGCGGTGCCGTCAGGCGCCCCCGCCAGCTTGAGATACCCATATCCGGTCTCAGGGCGGTCCGGCATGATGCCAAAGGTCACCAATTGCCCGGCCTGGGCCGCGGGCACGCCTGCGGCCACAGCGGCGCGGAACGCATCTGCATCAGGCACGACATGATCGGATGGTGCGACCAGCAACAGGGCCTCGGGGTCGGATGCCGCCACATGCAGGGCCGCAGCCAGAACCGCAGGCGCGGTATTGCGCCCTTCCGGCTCGATCAGAATGGCACCTGGATCAATACCCGCTGCCAGCAACTGTTCAGTCACGATGAACCGGAAATCAGACGCGGTCACCACCAAGGGCACGCCATACCCCTCTCCGGACAGGCGCCGGGCCGAGGCCTGAAACAGGGTCTCTTCCCCGGTAATGGCGGCAAACTGCTTTGGGTAGGATTTCCGGGACAGCGGCCAAAGGCGGGTGCCGGAACCGCCGCAGAGAAGAACAGGAGTGATGGACACGATCAAACAACCTTTGCCAGTAAATAGAGGTTTCTACTCTCAACTTAACACCGGTTTTTCAAGACGGTTCTTTTGTTACGGGATCGGTTTTCGGCAAAAAA
>NZ_WQDM01000010.1:0-126943 GCF_013033125.1 Ruegeria sp. HKCCA4008 | reverse complement strand
TAACCCATTGGTTTCTAATAGGAGTCGCACTTGGAAGTAGCGCGCACCCCGGGCGCATTCACAACACGTATAATGATGATTATGGTAAGTTCATTTGGTGCGGGTGGAGGGACTTGAACCCCCACGCCTTGCGGCGCCAGAACCTAAATCTGGTGCGTCTACCAATTTCGCCACACCCGCAACCAAGCGCGTTTGCGCTAGAATGAAGCGGTCAATAACAAAGCTTGCATCGGAGTGCGAGAGGGAAAATTCGAGGAACGCAAAGTTTGTGACTTGCCGGGCTGACTGGTTGAAAACTTGAACCTGTTTTCGGCCTGGTTGATACCGCAAGCGACGCAACGGTCGCGAAGCCGGAGGCGTCTGAAACCCTACCTGCAACCGGTTTGAGAGTACCTATATGAAGCTGCTTTACGGCTTTTGGTTCACATGTTGACGCCTGGTACAATCAAGTCGTCAAAAAACGCGCTAACGTTGAATAGACGCCAACACTTCAAGTCGGAACTTGTGCCGCCAGACTTAGTGGAGAATCAAGGCACAACGGGCCAGAGTTGATGCAGTCTGACCCGCAAAACTGCCTCAGACTGTGCTGCTGGAACTGCCTGGGCATTTGGTTCCATCCTCCAGATCCGGTGTTTTCAGTAAAGCAACAAAACATAAATATTTGTTTTTATTCAGAAGTATGAAGCTAAAAGATTTTCGACCTCCAAATCACTCGAATGCACCTGTGAAGACGTCGCCTTTGCCTCATTTGGCTGCGCCTACTATGCCTGCATACAAGCTTGTCTGACGTTTCAAGGTCCGATCTGCCGCATCGAAATACTCGCATCGGTTGAGGCATTCTTATGAGAGATCGACCACATTGCCGCCACAATTCAACCGCTAAAAAATCTTATTCGCGCCAAAATAACACCGCCTTAAAGGTACTTGTTGTTTATCAGGAGTTAATGAGTCTTTTTGCCACTTTGGCGCCTGTACGAGTTTTTTTGCTCAACTCCAATACAAGGCTTTCTGCTGTGACCGATTTGAATCCCTCCGCTGCCGCCGAGCAAGAAGCTGTCTTCTTCGCTCGTGAGAGTTTCCTTGGTGAGCTCAAGACTCTGAATCGCGACCACCCGACCACAGGCTTTGGTATTTCCCTTCGAACGCATTCCGGTGAACATTACCTGCTTGCGAACGCACGCATGCCGCTGCCAGCTGCAAAATCCGAAGGTTTCCCAACCGGGCGCCGCGTTGCTTGCCTCGAGAACGGCGACCGCTTCAGCTCGATCGAAGTTCTGGCCGACTCCAAATCGTTCGAGACCATTTCACCTCGGGCCGAGGCCGAAATACTGGGCAACGCATTGGACCTGATCGCGCGGATCGACACTCTGACAAGCGTTCCGGCGGGGCGTGTCGCGCACGCACCCGAAATTGCTGCAACGGGAACCGGAGGTTAAGCATGGCGCGCAACGATCACCTTTTGTCTGTGGGCAACGAAGCACTGGCACCGATGACGGCAACCATGGCTTCACTGACGGCTCAGATTGATCAACTGACTGAGGTGGCTGATGCGCGCTCCTCGGCACGGCTGGCGACGCTCAAGACCCGGATGGAGAACTTTACCGCCAGCGTCACGATGGTGGGCCAGGTCAAGGCCGGAAAATCCTCGATCGTCAATATTCTTGCCGGGCACCCCGGCCTGCTTCCGTCAGACGTCAACCCGTGGACGTCGGTGGTTACGACCCTGAACATCAACACGCGCCCACCCGGTGATACAAAGGCCAAGTTCACGTTTTTCGAGCAGGAAGAATGGGACAACCTGATGGTCGGTGGCGGTCGTCTTGGCGAATTGGCCAATCGCGCCGGCGCTGATGACGAGATGGAAGACATCCGCCGCCAGATCGGTGAGATGAAGGCCAAGTCAGAGGAACGTCTTGGCAAACATTTCGACCTGATCCTAGGTCAAAGCCATCAGTATGATCATTTCGATGAGGAACTGATTCAGCGTTATGTTTGCCTGGGCGATGAAGACGATCCCGATATTGACCCCAAAACGGGCCGGTTTGCTGATGTTACCAAATCAGCCGAGCTGTATATGGACATTCCGCAATACCCCATCGCGCTGAAACTGTGCGACACGCCGGGTGTGAACGATACGTTCATGGTGCGTGAACAAATCACTCTGCGCAGCCTACGCGGATCCGAAGTCTGCGTTGTGGTGTTGGCGGCAAGCCAGGCCCTGACGACAATGGACATGGCCCTGATGCGCATTATCGCGCAGTTCGAGAACCGGCAGATCATCCTGTTCGTCAACCGGATCGACGAGCTGTCCGATCCTGTGAACCAGGTTCCAGAGATCCGTGACCGCATTCAGGACACGCTGAAACAGAACAATATCGACACAAATACCAGCGTCGTTTTTGGCAGCGCACTGTGGGCCGAAGCGGCGTTGACCGGGAACCCGGATATTCTGACAGAAGAATCGCGCCAGGCCTTGAATACGTTCTACCTGGCCGCCGGTTTCGGTGATCAGGCGGCCTCGCTCGACAAAATCTGGGCGCTGTCCGGTCTGCCCGATCTGCTGCTGGCCATGAATGAGCGCATTGCAGACGGTGCCGGAGCGCGCCTGATGGACCGCGTCCGCCATCGGGCGCGTAACATTGCCAGTCAGATCCGCGCGACTGCGGTTGCCAAGAATCTGTCCGAAGGCGAAGGCGTTGCACGGGATCTTGACGGCGTGTCGCCCGAAGAGGCGATAAACACGGTGTCAGCCGAATACGAAAAGAAAGCCGCCGAATTGACAAATGCGCTGCGCGACAAAGTGTTGGAGCGTCTGAAGTCAGCAGAGGACAATTTCGTCAAACGCGCAACGGACTCTTTGATCGCGCATCTTGAAAAAAATGGCGAACAAGGCACGTGGCAATATGATCCCGCGGGCTTGCGGACGCTGCAAAAGGCTGCCTATTTCAGTTTTGCCCGCGCCATGCGAAAGGATGCCGGGGCGTTGTACGCAACCGCTGCTGCGGACGTCGAGGCGCTTTATCATAAGATACTCGGCAACCATCTGGGCGAATTCAGCATCGAAGCGCCCATTGTTCCCCGTGTTCCGCCGCCTCTCGGCATCGGCCGGACGATCGCACTGGACTTGCAAAGCACTTGGTGGCGACGTTGGTGGCAACGCCGAAAGGGGTTTGAGGCATATGCGGCGGATTACACGCGGCTGATCGCGTCCGAGGCAAACTCGATCACCAAGGATATCGAGGAAAACCAGATCGCGGCGGTTCTGGAAAACGTCCGCGCGATCCTGACGGATTTCCTGCGCGAGCAGAAGGAAACCCTGCTGAGCATCTCGTCTTCTGCCGACAAGAACCCGGGTCAGACTGCGGCGGCGATGGCGGGCTTGCAGCCACAGAAATCCAAGGACGAGATTCTGGGTGACATACTGAAAGATCTAAGCAACGAAGCGGCATAAGTAGAAAAATGGCAAAAGATACACAAACACGCTTTGTTTCTCCGAAGGCATGGGAACGCATCGAGCAGTGGTCCCGTCGCAAACCGGTTTTCGCCCTGATGGGCGAGTTCAGCGCCGGTAAATCCACGTTGATGAACTTTTTGCTGCGAACGCAGACCTTGCCGACGCAGGTGACGGCAACCCAGTTGCCACCGGTCTGGTTTAGCTGGGGCAATCAAGCGCCCTATATAAAACGCCATGACGGAAGCACTGAACTGATCGAGCTGGATCAGCTTGAAACCGTTGGCGTCAATGACGCACAGTTCATCCGCATCTTCCTTGAGGCCGATATTCTGGAGGCTGTCGACCTGATCGACACACCCGGCATTTCGGACCCCAAGATCTCGACGGATGTGTGGCAACGCGCGGTGGGTCAGGCAAACGGCGTTTTGTGGTGTACCCACGCGACACAAGCCTGGCGCGAAACCGAACGCGCGACATGGGTTTCCCTACCCGAGAGGTTGCAACACAACTCTTTGCTTTTGGTGACGCGGGCAGATGCCCTGAGCCTCAAAGACCGTCAAAAAGTACTGCGCCGCGTTAACCGCGAAGCTGGTCACCTGTTCAATCGGTCCATTCTGTTCTCGGCCCGCGACGCAATCACTGCCCGGGACAAGACAGGCGATGCCGAGATGTGGTCGCGCAGCGGCGGAGGCAAGATGATCGACAGTTTCCTGGAGATCACAGAACAGATTATGGACAACCGTGCCGATCAGCTGGCTCGATACCAGATCGACAAGAGCCAGGCCGACGCACCCAAAGTCAAACCTTTGCGCCCTGCCCGTTCATCAAACGAGCCGACAGCCAGAGACGAAGCCGCACCCTTGAGGTTGGTGAACCCATTGGAGGCCGCCGGGCAATCGAACGCTGTAGGCGAAACAGTTGTAACCAGCTTCCCGGTACGACCTGCCCGGGTCGAGCGGCGCTCGGATGAGGCCGAGCGGGTTCGGATCGATGCGGAAGAGGCTGAACGGCTGCGCGCAGAGATGACGGCAGAGCCGGTTCCGCTGCCCGTTGAACCCGACACAAGCGATGATCTGCGTTCCTTTTTCAAGGACACCTCGAACGACCCGCTGGAATTGACGAATGTCGCGGGCCTTGAGGATGACGAAGACGAATTCGAGCTGTCCGTTGACGCCGATCTGGAGGACGCATTGGATGACGACACGGGCGCTCTGGATGATGCTGAAATCAGCCCCGCGCCTCTTGCGGCTGTTGACAATTCCGATGATGTGCTTGCCTCGCTGAACACTTCGATGCAAGAGACCCAGATCGTGCCGGATGGCGAAGAAGAGGAATCCGAGCAGGCCGATTTGGCTGAAGATCGCGGCATAGAAGTTTCTGTATCCTCGATTACGGCATTGATGGCCGAGCAAACCGGCAACACTGCGGATGAGTATGAGCCGGAACCCGAAACCAGCGGTTTGATCGAGGCGGCCACCACCGAACAGGTTGACGCAGTTGAAAGAAGCGTTGCCATGCTGAGTGGCCTGCCCGAAGTTGCGGTCGGATCGCCTCTCAGCGCGTCGGATATGTGGCAGGAGGTTTCGAGAAATGAAGACCTGCCGCAAGATGCAGAAGGGCTGAAGAATGTATTCAAGGCCTTTCTGGCCGAGTTTGATCAGATCGCCATTGAACACAACGAAAGGCAAACCAAAGAGGCACTTCGATCCATTCCGAAAGCCAAAGAAAATAGCGGCGCTGAATGGCATGTGTTGTAAGGGTATCCGAATCGAGCTAGTGAGAAACTCATAAATGAAAACAATGGATTAGATGTCTATTCAAACCGCACTGAACTCCGCCATGGAAACGATACCCGACTGTATAGCAGCCGGGTATATCGACATGGAGACAGGGATGCTTTTGGGCAGCTCTGTTTCAGATCCCGACTGCGCGGATTCGTTGGATGTTTTGGCGGTGGCTGTGGCCAATCTGTTTCAGGGGCGCGGGGTTGCAGCCTTTGAAGCGCTCTTGCGTCAGGCTGGCAGTGCAGACGAAGAAAGCGCTGGCTTTGGGGAAGTCGCCGTTTTTTCCAAGGACAGGCTAAACATCTTTCTGCGGACCAAGGAATATCCTGATCATGTGGTCTGCTATATCTGCCGCAACAGTGCGAATGTCGGACTGGCGCTTACCAAATCACATCTCAGTCTGGGGCCGGTTGCGGCTGCGGTTTGAACGGGACCAGAGGGGGTCACGGCATGATGGACACGGACATTCTCGACCTGCTTGAAGATATCAGGCGGACCTCGGTCGCACGGCTGTCTCCGACCGTGAGGATCGCAGGAGAAACAGCGGCCGCGCGTCGTTCTGCGGTATTGCGGGCAATCCGCGGCACAGTATTGCCACGCCGGTTGGAATTCACTGCCGCAAACGGGGATTGTCTGGCAATCGAGGTGAACAGCTCCCGGATCACCGATGTTTTCAAGGTACCGGCAGGTGAGATTCCGGACTTTGAAACGGAATCACGCGCCGAATTGATTAAGAAGCTGGCTGGATTGGTGTCGGAGATCTCCGCATCGCCTGCTCCGCTTGAGTTGACTTCGGGCAGACCGGACACAGCGCTTGAAGTGGATGAGGTAGGTATCACCTTCAGCGAAATCGAGAAAGCCTGCGCCGCCATCGAGCTTCCGTCCGAGCCTATTGTTTCCGTCGTCCCGAGTGCTGAGAAACCTGTTGATGACTCTCTGCCCGCCGAGGCAACACCCGATGCAGCGGAAACACTTGCCCAACGTTTTTTTGAAGCGTCGAGCCGCTTTGCCTCGGGTCGTGTGTTTGTGGACAGTTCGGACGAAGCCGCACCCCTTTTGGAAGGCGTTTGCAAGCCATCTGAGCCGATGCATCCCGACCAAGACACGCTGGCCCGTTTTGTGGCTGATCTTGCCGGCTGGGATGGCGACTCTCATCAAGAGAGTGAAGACCCGCAGTTGATTGTCATGCGGCCATCGGGCGGGAAAGGGGCCGGTCTGGCCGTTTTGAGTGACGGTGGTCAGATCGCGGTCGCCATCCACGAAGCCCGCAAACTGGGGGCGGTCGTCAACCTGTGGACCGCTTTGCAGGAGGCCGAAAAATGATTGCCTCCGTTGAATTCAAATTTTCGACTACTTCAATCTGTTTTTTATTGTAACCAGGGTAATGAGTAATGAGTGAAACACATCGTCGCGAACTTATTCGCATAGCAGAAGAAATGAACGGGGCAACCAATGATGAAACGCGCCAGTTCATTTCGCGCATCATTGGTGATCTTAGCAATCTGAAACCATCAATTGCGTTTGTCGGCCAAATCAAGGCTGGAAAATCGCGTCTGATCAACGGCTTCACCGGTCAGGCAGAGTATTTGCCTTCGGATGTAAACCCCTGGACAACCGTTATCACTGATATGCATTTCGGCCACCCGTCCGGCCGGACGCAGGGTGCCGAATTCCATTTCTTCGACAATTACCAATGGCAATCGCTGATCGCCGAAGGTGAAGAACTGCGCAACATGTTTCCCGATGACGAGGACAGCTATAAGCGCGAGATGATCGAGGAACAGGTCGAGGCCATGAAGGTCCGGGCGCGTCGGCGTCTGGGTGACAGCTATGAACAGCTGCTGGGCCAACAGCACGATCTGGACGAACTGACGTCAGATGACCTCGCCAGATATGTCTGTGCCGGGGATGATCCGTCCGAAGACGGGGCTTTGGATCCGGGCAGTGATCGCGGGCTTTACAGCGACATCACCCGCAAGGCCGAGGTCTATTTTGACCTGGGCCATTTTCCGTTTCCGCTGACGGTCACCGACACGCCCGGCGTGAATGACCCCCTGCTGATCCGCGAAGAAATTTCGCGACAGTATCTGAAGGAATCCGATTTCTTTGTGGTGGTGCTGTCCGCGCATCAGGCATTGTCGCGCGCGGATCTGAAACTGTTCCGGTTGATGCAAGCGCTGGAACTTGGGCAGATCGTCGTCTTCATCAACCGTGTGGATGAACTGGGCGGCGGCGCCGAAGACGCGGCCAAGGTTCGTCTGGATGTGTTGGACGGGTTGGAAAAGGCGCTCGGCAACTCGAACATCGATGTCCTGATGGGTAGCGCGCAATGGGCGCATTATGCTCTGACCGGTGATGAAACCGGAGTGAACCACGACCACGTTCTGGCATGGCTGCGCGCCCACCCGGAACAGATGCAGCAATATCTCAACGGTGTGGCCGAGATCAAACAAGGCCCGGGACCGATCAGCCGCGAAGCGGTTCTGCGCTTTGCCGCAATGATCGCGTCGGGCCTGCCCGATCTGCGCCGTCATGTCACTCAGGCTTTGACGGACGGACCGATCAACGAACAGTTGCGAATGGCTTGGCAACATCTCGACAGCTTCGCACGCGGGGAGCTTGAGCGCTCTCAGGTTCGTTTGCGGGCGCTGCAAGATGAAGACGGCTCGGATGTTCGAAATGCCGATGAAAGCGACAAGACACTTGGTGACCTGCGCAAGCTGATTGCTGAAAAAACGCAGGAGATCACGCGTGACATGGATGATGTCCTGTCGAATCTGCGCGGGGTCATGGATGACACTGTCTCGGAATCGGTGGCTATCGTTGTGCGCGGGCCGGACGGCCAGTCGCCTCTGCTGGCAAAGGGCGGAGAGACCGAGCTCAATTTTACACCATTGCGCGAGCGTATGCGTGAACTGGTACAGGGGGCATCGCAAGTTGTTCGGCAGCGCATGCTCAGCGAGCTTTACGCGATCGACATGCATTGCAATGCCGCCTTGCGGGCATTGCCGGGATGGCAAGAACCGGTCGACAATCGCATGAACACCAGTGCTGTACGTTGGTTCAGGCCGGACACCACCGCCCTGACCCGTGGCATTACCGTTGAATTGCGTGTAAACTGGCTGTCGCGTCTGATCTCGCGCAATAGCGTTGTGGCGCGTGCGGAACGGCTGATCGTGCAGGAGTTCGAACTGATCGGGGATGACCTGATCGACACGACCCGCGACGATCTGTTGGAACGGCTGAATACGGTTCTGGACCACTATATGGCCCTTCTGGCCGGTCATCTTGAGCACCGTTCCAACTCAGGAGAACTGAACGCCCAGGCGGAAGCGCAAGGTGCATTCGACAAGGCGCGTCGCATTGCAGCCGAGTTGGAGACGGTTTTTGGAACACCCGATGCGGATGAAAGACAAGCAGAGGCTGCGGAATGATTGAATTTCCCGGAACTGAAAAGGAAGTACGCCAACTGGAGCGCTTCCTGACCGCAACTGAAAACCTGACGCCTGACGCGGCGTTGGAGGATATGCGTGCGCGGGCTCTGTCCCACGCTGAACGTCTGTCAAACGCGGTCAATATCGGTTTCGCCGGGGAATTCGGCGCAGGCAAGTCAAGTCTGGCGAACATGCTGGCAGGCGCGGACATTCTGCCAACCGGTCCGCAGCATCTGAAATTGCCGCTGGTAATCGTCGCCTACGCGGATGCGCCCGAAACGACTGTCGGTTGGTGGAACAGGGAACCAAAGACCTATTCCGGCATTGTGCTGGAAAAAGCGGCCGAGGAAGAGCCCGATTTCATATCGGTGGGCATCAATACACCGGCTCTCAAGGAAATATCACTGTTTGATCTTCCGGGGTCGGGTGCTCTGGATGATACCTACAAGCCGACTTTGGATCTGCTGAAATTCGTCGATTGTGCCATCTGGTGCACAAATGGAACCAATGCCTGGCGCGAGACCGAGCGCCACTTGTGGTCTCAGGTACCCCCCGAACTGAGGGCCAACAGCCTGCTTGCCGTAACACATGCCGATCTGCCACCTGTGCAGGGTGCCCTGGACCGCGTTCTTGCGCGTTTGAACAAGGAAAAAGAAGGAATGTTCCGCGCCGTTGTCCCAATTGGTACGCCGGTCGCCGTGCGTGCCATGGCGCAGGAGCCCGAGCCCGACTTTGCGCTTTGGGAAACCTGCGGCGGGCAGAACCTTGCGGAACACGTGCTGGAAGCGGCATCCGACCGGCGCCGCGGCGATCTGGAGGCTGCGCGGAAAGATTTGCAGCAGGACTTCCTGCCTTATCTTGAGGAGCTGAAGGGCGCAGAGCCAGAGCCTGTTTCGAATGACACCACATCGATGCATTCAACGCTTGGGTCTGCCCTGCCCCCGTTGAACAATCCCATTCTCGAGGACTGGCTGGCCGCAATAGCAAGCATCTATGAAGATCTACGTGAAACCTCTGACATCGAACCGGCCGCGTTTCTGAAAAGCTGTCAGGAGATCGTCGAAGATTTTGCAGAGCGGCTGGAACAAGGTGGCGAAATCGACCCCGAAGCTGATTGGATTCCCGCAGAATTTGAAAAGGCGACAGATTTGCTTTTGTTGCTGCAATTCGAAAGCGGGGACGCACCATTGAAGGACGCAATCAGCATTCTGGCGCAGCTGGGCGACAACCTTGCTTGGGCTGGAAGCACGGTCGCAGCGGCGCATCCGAAAACCGGAACCTGACACTTTCCCGTCAAGATTGAGCTGCATTGCAGCGATTCGAAGGGCCGAGGAATCGGCCCTTTATTGTTTCGAATTCGTGGACCAACACGCTTGATTTCGGGTTTAAGTTTTCAATCAGCCCATATTCATTGTCTATATATTGCCTTATAGGCACCGCTAGGCACAACATAAGCCATCATGCGAAAAACGATCCATAGTGAAGCCATCAGGCGGCCCCAATAAAGTCAAATTTGAAACGTCTAACCGTTCTCAAGTGTCCTGCGGTTGTTTTTGGTTGTGAGTTCGTGGGCTGTCGGCCCGGTTTTTCTAAGCCGCAAAATGAATAGAACGGGCGGATTGAAATGAGCCACAACCAGGCTGTCGGCGCGACGCACGACGAACCGAAAATTGAAGGATTGCAGCCAGGCGCAAAGCTGTTGCGCGGGCAGTATGAAATCCTCCGCTATCTCAGCAACGGCGGATTTGGGATCACTTACCTGGCGCGCGACAGCCTGGAGCGCGACGTCGTGATCAAAGAGTGCTTCCCCGGAGCGCTGTGCCGCCGCAACGGTGATCTGGTCGAACCAAACGACCCGTCCTTCAAGGACGACCTGCGCTCGATCATTGACCTCTTTATTCAGGAGGCGCGCAATCATGCGCGTCTGGTACATCCCAATATCGTAGATGTGCATCAGGTCTTCGAAGACAATGACACCGCATATATCGCAATGGACCTGATCCGTGGGTGCGACCTGCTGGATTACGTGGAAAACCCGGAAAATGACGGCGGCCCTGATTTCATCGTTCAGGTCACCGAAAAAATGCTGTCCGCGGTATCTTTCATTCACCAGAGCGGCATGTTGCATCGGGACATTTCGCCGGACAACATTCTGATTGATGAAAACGGAGACCCCGTCCTGATCGATTTTGGCGCCGCACGTGAGCAAGCGGCGAACAAATCGGCAGCATTGCTGACCCTGCGCGTGATCAAGGATGGATACTCTCCGCACGAATTCTATGTCCGGGGCGCGGATCAAGGGCCCAGCAGCGACCTCTATGTTCTGGCCGCCACGCTTTATCACGCGATCAGCGGTGAACGCCCAATCGACGGCCAGAGCCGCCTGAACGCGTTCAACAACGGGCAGGATGACCCCTACACGCCATTGACCGGTCGTTTCGAAGGATACCCAGACGGGTTCCTCGAGGCGATTGACAAGGCGATGGAAGTTCACGCCACGGATCGTCTTCAATCTGCATTGGATTGGTTGCGCATGTTCCGCGGCCCTGGCGTCATGTTCGACACATTCGCCTATCGGCCCGTGTCCGTGATTGTCGGCATGGATCGCAAAGACAAAGAGGAAGAAAAGGCCCGGATCAAGGCCGAAAGCGAGAACGCCGAAGCCGTAGTTACGGCCCTGCTGGCCGGAAACTCGGACATCGTTCTTGGCAAAGAAGACAAAAAAGATGTCGATCTGACCAAAATCTCAAAGAAAGAGGAAACCCCGGTCGCTGTCGATACAGTGGTTCAGAGCGGGTCCGGCGGCAGCGGCAAGCTGATTGCAGGCGCGGCTGTTGTTGCAGTTGCGTTGGCCGCGGGTGGTTTCTTTGTGATGTCCGGCGACAAGACGGAAGACCAGGCAGAAACACCTGTCGCGCAGCCCGCGGCAGACATACAATCCGCCGAGACAGAGGCGCCCGTTACAGATCCTTCTGTCACAGAGGCCACCGATCCCGAACCCGACGTGGCCATCGCACCCGAACCCAAGCCGGAAGAGCCTGTCGAGCAGGCACAACCAGTACCTGCGGAGCCAGCTGCCACAGAAACAGTCTCCGCAGACACTGAACTTTCCGAGGATCCATCGCATTCGGAACAAGCGACTGATATTGCAGCAGTGTCTGAGATCGAGACCCCTGCGACTGATGCGATTGCCAACGCCGGTGTTCCGGCGGAACAGCAGGTGGCGTTTGCGCATTGGGATGTCGATATCCCCTTCCAGACATCCCGCCGCCGCGGCTCGACCGGAGCCACCATTGCAGTTACGGGGGTGGACGCCAATCAGGACATGAGCGTGATCGGCGATTGGGTACAGCGTGGCGCTGTCATCTATACCCTGAATGGCAGCCCGGTTCGTCAGGATGTTCCTTTTGCGGCGCAGGTTCTGGATAACCTGAAGGTTGACGCCGATGGGTACACAAGGGTTGCTGCCCGCTATCGCCCGCTGGGTCAGACCCGGGCGCAAAATGGTCTGTTGGCCCTTCCCGCCATACGATCCGTTGGTTTGGAAAATGGTTACACCTTTACCGTTAGCGCCGAAGGCAATAGCGGATGGCAAACCACGGTGAACGCAGTTCCGGCTGACGCGGCAGGAAGCCTGCAAAAAGACGATGTCCTGCTGAATGAAAGCCATTCCGGCATCACATTTGACGGCTCGGAAAGCCTTGATGAGATGCTGGCCGCACTCGTTTCAAGCGAGCAGCCCGAGGCAAATCTGACAGTGTTGCGCAATGGGGCCGAGACGGCCGCAATCATGCAGCTTGCACAGGAGTAATCTGACCGGTTCAAAAGTGATCTGCCAGTGTGTGTTTGCTGAGGGTGGTATCAAGGTTTGCCACCCTGGCGGGAACCGGCCCGCCGCAGAATGTACCAGTTCCCATGGGTATCCATTGAGTGGCTCTGCGCTGACGTGCAGGGAACAGTAGCAGCTTACGACGCGGCTTATCTGCGTCACTAACTTGAAGGTGTCGACACCATGTTCAAATACAAAAGCCCTCTGAGCCGGCTTCTCGAAGGTGCCGGCAAATCCAAAGAAGAAGACGTTGCCGAGAAACCGGCCGCAGTAGACGGCGCCGTAAGCGAAGAAGAAAAGCAGGAACCCATTGCGGATTTCAACGCTTTGCGCGCCGCCCTGGCCGGTGGAAACATGACATCCGAATCCTATGAGGAAACGGAGGAACTGATCCCCGAAGAAAAGATGCCCGAGTTCGACGAGGCCGAGCCGGAGGCAGTGACCGAACCCGAGGAGTCGATCTTCGCCGAAGACAGTTCGGAAGAAGACAACTTGGAAGAGGACGACGCTCCGAAAAACGTTCTGGTGGAAGAGCATGTCGAAGAACTGGTTGAGGTCGAGCAGGTTGTCACCCTGCATGTGACGGAAACACCCGCCGAGACTTCGCCAGAGGAAGCAACGGCCGAGGTCGTGTCCGAACCTACCGAGCCAGAAGTCGGCGAGGTTGAGGTTGCCGAAGCTCCGGCCCTAGAAACGAAGCAGGTCGAAGAGACCCCTGAGCCGGTGATTGAGCAGGTTGCACCAGCCCCCGCCCCGGTCGAGGATCGCCGTTCACGGGTCAAGACGACATTTCTGGGATTTGAGCGCGCCGATACGCATGTTCAGGACTTGATCGAATCCTCCGAACCCGTGGCGAAAGCAGAAGCGGCGCAAGAGACATTCCCGGTGGGCTGGCTGGTAGTAACAGCCGGTCCGGGACGAGGTTCAAGCATTACGCTCACCGAAGGCCTGATGCAAATCGGACGCAACGATGACCAGGCCATTCAGTTGGATTTTGGCGATACCGGCATTTCGCGCTCGAACCATGCAGTCATCGCCTATGACCCCGAAGACCGGAAGTGTTACTTGGGCCATGGCGGCAAGGCCAATCTTGTACGTCTAAATGGCAAACCTGTTCTCAGTACCGTGGCCCTGTCCAGCGGAGACCTGATCCGCATCAGCGAAACCTCGATCCGGTTCATGGCCTTCTGTGACGACGGCTTTGATTGGCGGGATTCCTGATTGATGCTGGCAACTCCGGCATATGATGTTGCGCTGATCCTGAACCAGGGTCAGCGGGAAACGCAGGAAGACGCGATTGCGGCCCGCATGTTTGACGCGTCGGACGCGGGCTATGTTGTGATCGCGGACGGTATGGGTGGCCATGAGGCGGGTGAAATAGCTTCGGAAATGATAGTGGCCGCATGGCGCGACGCGCTGGATGCAGAACTTGAGGCAGACACCCTCAACGAAGGATCCGCGATAGATGCGCTTCCTTTGGCCGCCATGCAAGCCAATGCCGCGATCGCCAACTACACCGAGGCCCGGGGCCAGGGGTTCAACATGGGATCGACCATGTTGGGTGTCCTTCTTCTGGGGCGGCGTGTGTTCTGGATTTCGATCGGCGACAGCCCTCTTTACCTGTTTCGAGATGGAGCGTTGACGCAGGTCAACGAAGACCACTCGATGGCACCCGTGATTGCGTCGAAAGTGGCTTCGGGAGAGATCACTGAAGCAGAAGCACGGGAAATAGACTGCAATCAATTGACGTCCGTGGTTACGGGCGGGGCCATTCCCAAAGTGGACTGCCCGGAAGATCCATTGATCGTGTCGCCCGCCGATGTCCTGATCCTTGGAAGTGATGGGTTGCAGTACATCAGCGACGCCGAAATTCAGGACATTCTGCGGGATCATCAACAGGGTCTGGCACAAGACATTGCCGAAGCATTGCTGAGGGCCGTGCAGGCCAAGGGCGACCCGGATCAGGACAACGTTTCTATCGCAGTGGCGAAACTTACAAGAACCTAAACAGGCAAAGCAACAGGACCCATGAAAAAGCACTTACTCATATCAAGCCTTGCCCTTGCCGCCGCCACGGGCGCGGCAACTGCGCAAGAGGCGTGTTCAAGTTATGAAATTCAACGCGGCGATAGCTTACGGGAATTGGCAATCGAAGTGTATGCGACGGAAGACTTTCGCATCATTTTCGACGCGAACCGGGATGTTATCGGTTCCAACCCCAATATCATCCGTGTTGGCGACGTTCTGGAACTGCCATGTCTGGAAGATGTCGGACGCGCTCCGGTGCTGGCTGACACCGAGGCAGAGCGGCTGGCTGCGGAAATGGCGGCTGAACTGGTAAAAGCCGCAGAAGAACGCGCTGAAAAAGCTGTGGCCGAAGCAGAAGCACGTGTTGCCGCAGCGGAAGCCGAGGCAAAGAAAGCGAGTGAAGACGCGGTCGTTGCAGCACGGGCTGCTGCCAAGCAAGAGATCGAAGCCGCCCGCGCCGAAGCTGCTGCTTTGATCCGGAATGCCGGAACGGGTGAACGGCCCGAAATCCGGGACCGTCAATTGCTGTTGATCACCGGTGGGAACTACGCTCCGTTCACCGATGAATCTCTGCCCAATCGGGGGCTCTATACCCATCTGGTTGAGACAGCGATGTTTCGTGCCGCTCCCGAACAGGCCTACAAGATTCAGTTCGTCAATGACTGGTCATCCCATCTGGACCTGTTGATGCCGACGCTTGCATTTGACGCCACCTTCCCCTGGTCGCGCCCCAATTGCGAAGAGGCCGTTGCGCTGTCGGAAGATGATCGCAACCGGTGCGAGACCTACAATTTCTCAAACCCGTTCTACGAGGTTGTGGATACGTTCTTCGCCCGGGAAGGTTCCGGCTATGAGGAGACATTGACCTATGCCGACTTTGCCGGTGCAACGATCTGCCGGCCGGAAGGTTGGTCCCTGTCTCACATGGACGCGGTAAGCCTGTACGAACCGGTCATCAAACTTCTGCGCCCAACGTCACCGGATGATTGCTTTCACTCTCTGATGGAAGGCACCGCAGATATCGTTGCCATCGAAGCACATCTGGCAGCCGAGGCAATAGATCGGCTTGGGTACAAGCACCGGATTATCGAAAACCCCAACCTTGCGGCCATCAAGTCGCTTAACGTCATGACCCACAAAGATAATCCTGATGGGGAAGCGATCCTTGAGACGCTGAATCAGGGTCTGGCAATCATGCAGCAATCGGGCGAATGGCGCGACATCGTGTCAACCGCCCTGCGTCATCAAATGGAAAATGGATAAGGCCCCGATCTGGCCTGACAAACTAAAGTCTGGAGGAAGTGGACATGTTTAACGAAAAGATAAAGAAGGTAGCGCTTTCAGCAACCGCGATCACTGCTCTGAGTGCGGGCGCCGCTGCGGCGCAGGAAGCTTGTACCAACTATACCGTCCAAGACGGTGACACCATGGCGACCATTGCAATCGCAGCTTATGGCACGTCGAACTATCAGCCGATCTTCAACGCGAACCGGAACGAAATCACCAATCCCAACGCTCTGGAGCCAGGTCTGGTTCTGGCCCTTCCCTGTGAAGACGGCAGCCTGCCCAATGGTCAGAGCGCGCAGGAAATCATCGCAGCTGAAGAACAACGTGCAGCCAGCGTCAAACGTTCGAGCGTCTACCAGCCGCCGATCAAGCTGGTGACCGGCAATGGCTGGGCACCTTTCGCAGATGAATCGCTGAACGGTGGCGGAGCAATCACCCGTTTGGGCACCACGGCTTTGCAGCGCGGCGGCAACGCGCGCGACTATTCCGTAAGCTTCGTGGATGACTGGAACTCGCACCTGGAAACTCTTCTGCCTCTTGGCGCCTTTGACGTGTCCATGGCGTGGAACATGCCGGATTGCACCAACCGTACTTACGAATGGTCCTGGGAAACCGAGGTGCGCTGCACACAGTTCGATTCATCTGTTCCGGTCTACGACATTGTCGTCGGGTTCTACACCATTCCGGAAAGCCAGTATGCGAATGCGACAACCTTTGAAGAACTGAAGGGCGCCACGATCTGCCGTATGGATGGCTGGTTCATCCATGACCTGGAACAGGAAGGTCTGCACAATGGTGAAACCATTACGCTGATGCAGCCGATCACCGCACGTGAATGCCTGGACGCGGTCCTTACCGGCACCGCAGATGTTGCAACTTTTGAAGTTCAGCTGTTCTCGGACACAATGGTTGAAATGGGACTGAACCAGAACGACCTGGTTGAGAACCCGTACGTGACCTCGCTGTCCTCGCTGCGCTTTATCAGCCACCGCAGCAATCCGTTCGGCAAGCAATACCTAGCGATGTTGAACAAAGGCCTGAACGAGATGCGCGAAACCGGGGAATGGTACGCGATCGTCTCCGACACGCTGCGCGAGCACAACGAAAAACTGATGGCAGCGTCGAACTGATCCCTCGGTTCAGCTGAAACTTTGGGGCCGGTTCTTCAATCGGCCCCTTTTTTGTCAGCGTTAAACACGAGGTTTTTCAGAATGACAAATTTTGGCCTCTTATCTGCTTCATAACAGCCTCAAATGCGCAGCACCTTCTAACCCCAAGCACGATCATCATTCAATTGATGCCAATGAAAGAGCGTGATTTGCATATGATACAGGGCGCCTTCGATATTCAGAACAGCTCACCGTCGTCGACGACCAGATCGGATTTGGACGTTGCAGTGATCTTGCCCTGCTTCAACGAGGCCGTTGCCATAGGTGAAACCGTTCGGCAATTCCGCGCGGCCCTGCCCGACGCGACGATTTACGTATATGACAACAATTCCACAGACGACTCCGTCAAGGTCGCGCTTGAGGCAGGCGCCCTTGTCTATTCCGAAACATACCAGGGCAAAGGCAACGTGGTCCGTCGTATGTTTGCCGACGTTGACGCGGATGTCTACGTTATGGCTGACGGGGATGCGACCTATGACAGCGCGGCGGCGCCGGAATTGATCGACCTGCTCGTTTCGCAGAATCTGGATATGGTCAACGGCGCCCGTGTGAATGAAGAAACCGAAGCCTATCGACGCGGCCACAAATTTGGCAACGCGTTGTTCAGTTGGCTTGTGAAATTCTTCTTCAACAGCAAAATCAACGACCTGCTTTCGGGTTACCGCGTTTTCAGCAGACGCTTTGTCAAAAGCTTCCCCGCGGTATCAAACGGGTTCGAGATTGAAACAGAGCTCACAGTTCATGCGATGCAGATGCGCGTGCCAATCGGTGAAGTTCAAACAAGATACTCGTCACGCCTGCCAGATTCGAACTCCAAGCTAGCGACGTTTTCCGACGGGTGGCGGATTCTCAAAATGATCGGCTTGTTGATCAAGGATGAAAAGCCCGTTGCGTTTTTCCTGTCATTGGCCGTGTTGATGTTTTTACCTTCGCTCTTTGTGTTTGTATCCGTATTCCGGGAATTTTTGGAAACAGGGCTTGTCGATAGAATTCCGTCTGTCGTCGTCGCAGTATCCGGTTTTGTTGCGACAATGCTGTCCATCGTCTGCGCTTTGATTCTGGAATCTCTGGCTCTTGCCCGGAGGGAAGCACGTCGTCTGTCATATTTGCAGCACAAAGGTGTAGCTGCGTCAGGCGTTGACCAAATCAAGCCATCGCTTGTCGAGGCTCAAACCCGTCGATTTGGCTGATAAAAATCAACCTCCAGTTCAATGCTAGGCAAATGAACGGCCTGTTCGCGCGTAAGCGTCTGAACACGCTGGTTTGTTCAAGGATTTGGTGAACCAGATACGCAAATGGCCAGCACCCCAAATGCTGGCCATTTTTCTGAGTGAGTGATATAGCCCTAAGGCCTCACCAGTGAAATTCTTTGTCCCCAAATACCTAACGCGGACTGAAAACCGGCGCTATTGGGGGAATCCCGTAAATCTTAAATTTTTCCAAAAATCAGGTTCTTTCGATCCTTGCTGACCGCCCTGTTCGCAGTTTCAGGAAAGCGGTCGAAACTTGCGCCTGGCGTCCGGACGGCCACGCGCTGAAATCCAAACTGATGCCCAAGTGTTTACCGGGCACACATTGCGCAAGTCGTTCATAGAACCTGACAAGGTTGGTTTTAACGGCGTAGCCACAGCAAGCTACAGATCGTCAGGCGCAAGCTTCGGCGCGGGTCTTTTGGCAATCCCGCGTTCCATGAAAAGGACCGCGCAAAGGCGGTCCCTTCGTGTTTTGATGTCGGACGAAACTCGCCCGCCTGTTCGACGGCGATCAGCCGATGATTGCGTTCAGTGTAGCGCTGGGGCGCATCACAGCGGCGGTTTTGGCCGGGTCAGTGTGATAGTATCCGCCCAAATCCACCGACGGTCCTTGGACTGCGGCCAGCTCCGACAAGATCTGCTCTTCTTTGTTTGCCAGCTCTTTTGCAAGTGGTGCCATTTCAGCTGCCAGATCGGCATCGTCAGATTGGGCAGCCAAGGCTTCGGCCCAGTAGCGCGCGAACCAGTAGTGGCTGTCGCGGTTGTCCGGTTCGCCGACTTTTCGACTTGGCGACCGGTTGTTGTCCAGAATGCCCTGAGTTGCGGCCTCTGCCGCAGCGCCAAGAACACCTGCCTTCGCGTTTCCTTTGGCGTCGGCCAGGAAGTTCAGGGATTCCCCAAGCGCGCAGAATTCACCCATCGAATCCCAGCGCAGGTGATTTTCCTCGACCAGTTGCTGCACGTGTTTCGGTGCCGAGCCCCCTGCCCCGGTTTCGAACAGGCCGCCGCCATTCATCAGCTTGACGATCGACAGCATCTTGGCCGAGGTGCCCAGTTCGAGGATTGGGAACAGGTCGGTCAGATAGTCACGCAGCACGTTGCCGGTGATGGCGATGCTGTCCTTTCCGGCGGTGATGGTTTCCAGCGTCTGGCGGGTTGCCTCGCGCGGGGCCATGATCTGGAACTTGTCAGCCACGCCCGCAGCCTTGAGCGCCGGTTCCACGTATTTGATCAGCTCGGCGTCATGGGCGCGGTTCGCATCCAGCCAGAAGATCGCCTCGGATCCGGTCAGGCGCTGACGGTCCATCGCCAGTTGGATCCAGTTTTCGATCGGCGCCTTCTTGACGGTGCAGGCCCGCCAGATGTCACCCTTTTCGACTTCGTGCGAATGCAAGGTCTCGCCATTGGCAAGAACGATGCGCATTGTGCCGTCGGCGGGTGCCTCGAAGGTGGTCGGGTGGCTGCCGTATTCCTCGGCCTTCTGCGCCATGAGACCAACGTTTGCGACCGCACCGGCAGTGGCCGGATTCAATGCACCATTGGCTTTGAAGAACTTGATGCTTTCATCATAAACAGTTGCATAGCACCGGTCGGGGATGACGCAATTAGTATCACCCTTGGCACCGGTCTCATCCCAACCCTTGCCGCCCGCGCGGATCACCGCTGGCATCGAAGCATCAATGATCACGTCGGAAGGAACATGCAGGTTGGTGATACCCTTGTCGCTATCCACCATATACATGGATGGACGATCAGCCTTGATCGCGTTTATTGCGGCGACGATCTCGGCATTGTTTTGTACCCGCTCAAGCAAGTCGCCAAGACCCGAGTTCGGATTCACACCCAGCGCATCCAGTTCCGCACCGAATTTTTCGAAAACCGGCGCCAACCAGGCCTTGACCGCATAGCCAAAGATGATCGGGTCCGAGACCTTCATCATCGTGGCTTTCAGGTGCAACGAGAACATTGTGCCGTCTTTCTTGGTGTCCTCGATGGCCTCTGCAAGGAAGGATGACAGTGCTTTGACCGACATGAAGGTCGCATCAGCCACGGTGCCTTCTTCCAGCGGCCACGCGTCCTTCAGGACAGTCACACTGCCGTCTTTGCCGACAAACTCGATCCTTGCATCGCCTGCCTGGGCAGCGGTGATGGTGGCCGATTTCTCATTGGCGTAAAAATCGTTGCCCGACATGGACGAGACTTTGGTTTTGCTGTCCGAGGTCCATTCGCCCATGGAATGCGGGTTGTTGCGGGCATAGTTTTTGACAGCCCGCGCCGCACGGCGGTCACTGTTACCTTCACGCAGAACCGGGTTCACGGCCGAGCCTTTGATGGCATCATAACGCGCACGGATCGCCTTTTCTTCGTCGGTCGAAGGTTCTTCGGGATAGGCCGGGATATTATAGCCTTGCGACTGCAACTCTTCGATGGCGGCAACCAGTTGCGGAACCGATGCCGAGATGTTCGGCAGCTTGATCACATTGGCGTCCGGGGTCTTTACTAGCTCACCCAATGCCGCCAGATCGTCCGAAACACGCTGCTCATCCGTCAGGTTCTCGGGGAAGGCTGCCAGAATGCGCCCGGCCAGTGAAATGTCCTTGGTGCCCACGCTGACGCCAGCAGCCGAAGCGAACTTGCGAATGATGGGCAGGAACGAGGCGCTGGCCAGTTCGGGCGCTTCGTCTACAATGGTATACAATATGTCGAAGTTCGATTTATCTGCCATATTCTTTTACCTTTTTAAGCCTTTCGGGGCGTGCGATCCAAGAGTTGAAGCCACTTCAGCGTGGCGCGGGAGGGGCGCGATCACGATACCGCCCCTGGGTGACTCTGTTTTGACAGGGCCTCCCTTAAATCACGTTGCGCTGGGAATCAATGATCTGTGCCCGCGCGTTTTGCCACGGGCTGGGTGTGGATGGCTTTTGATGTCATCAGCTCAACGTTTCACCCACCTGTCTCTGGCGTTTCCCTTCAGGTCACGCCAAGTGTTTTCCATGAAACTGTACGGCTTGTCCCACGAAGTTTTTCGGGTTGCGGCCAAGGATTACCGAAATCTCTGCCCTGTCTCGGGATCAAATACCATGGCACGGTCAGGTTGAATGGATATGCCAATCCGGTCGCCGGTTTTGCTGCGCTGGTCATCTCGCTCTTCGACGATCAGTTTGTCGCCATTTGGCGTCAGCAAATACGAGTAGGATACACCCCCAAGCGCTTCTGTCAGGTCCACGGTGCAGATGTCCGCAGACCGGTCGATGTGAATATGTTCAGGGCGCATCCCCAATGTCACCTTGTCCTTTCCGGCAGGAACAGCTGCCGAGACCGGCAATGGCTGGCCCAAAGCGGGATGGGTGACATGGCCGTCGGCATAATCGCAATCAAGAAAGTTCATCGCGGGCGAACCGATGAAACCTGCAACAAACCGGTTGTCAGGATCACGGTACAGATCCATCGGGGCGCCGACCTGTTCGATCCGGCCATCGCGCAGCACCACAATCTTGTCGGCCATCGTCATGGCTTCGACCTGATCATGGGTCACATAGATCATGGTTGCACCGATTTCCTGATGCAGACGCGCGATTTCGACGCGCATCTCGACACGCAATTCAGCGTCCAGGTTGGACAGGGGTTCGTCGAACAGAAAAACCTCGGGCCCGCGTACAATCGCCCGCCCGATCGCAACCCTTTGCCGTTGCCCCCCGGACAGGGCCTTGGGTTTGCGCTTGAGATAGGGGTCAAGCTTCAGAATGCTCGAAGCCTCCTGCACCTTCTGGTCGATCTCGGCTTTTGGGACACCGTTCATGCGCAGGCCAAATCCCATGTTTTCGGCCACTGACATGTGCGGGTAAAGCGCATAAGTCTGAAACACCATCGCCACGCCGCGCTTGGCTGGATCCATATGTGTCACCTCGCGCGATCCAATGTGAATCTCACCTTCCGAGGTTTCTTCCAGCCCTGCGATCATCCGCAACAACGTGGATTTTCCGCACCCTGAAGGCCCTACAAAAACGCAGAACTCTCCATCTTCGATTTGCAGATCGATCCCATGAATGACCTGTGTCTGACCATACCGTTTGATTGCCCGATTCAGAGTTACACCTGTCATGTCATCAGCATCCTGTCGTTTTTGGAACTTTGGCCTGTTTCGGGAAACCGCCAGGCTTGTGCCTCGGTTCCAATTTGTTCGGCCACACGCCGCAGGCGCGGCACCCAGGCTTCGAGTTGATCGAAATCCATACGTTCGGTGGACCCGGTTATCGAAATCGCGCCAAGCATCCGACCGTTTGACGTCAGAACTGGGCAGGCGATGCAAATGATGCCCGGCTCGTGCTCTTCATCATCGATGGCAAATCCCCGGCTGCGAATTCTGCCAAGATCAGCCCGCAACATCTTTTCGGATGTCAGCGTTTTGTCGGTAAATCGGTGATAGCTTTGCTGCGACACCGCCTTGTTCAGCGCATCTTCATCCAAGAAGGCCAGCATCGCCTTGCCGACCCCCGTGCAGTAGGCCGGGCCAACTTTTCCAGCCTGAGAGTACATCTCGATCGGTTGTGCGGCGTTGCGTTTGTCGACGTAAAGAACCTGACTGGAATCAAGTTGCGCCAGATGCACTGTTTCACCGGTTTCTCGGCTGAGGGCATCCAGAAAAGGCCGCGCTATCGGAGCCAGCGAGCTTTGCGTCCATGCCGCATGGGCCAACCGAACCAACCGCATCCCGGGCGCATAGGTCTGCCTGTCGCGGTCATAAGACAGCATTCCTTGGTTGGTCAGGGATTGCAGAAATCGATACAGGGTTGCCTTTGGAAAATCGCTGTTTTCCAAAAGTTCAGCGAATCGAACAGGGCGCTCGAACGATGCCACGTGATCCAGTACATCACATGCTTTGCCTATAGTTCCGTCACCTGACACGGGCCATCATTCTCCTCCGATTATCCCTCGCCATCCTCACGAGGGTCTTGACAACAGTAACCGAGTCGATGTGTAGTTTTCAATATATAAAACAAGGTTTCATTATTTGGAACTTTGTAGGAGAGCAACAGGGAGGAAACCATGTATTCAACTTTCAAGCGCACGACGGCTGCGCTGGCACTTGGTGTCGCGATGGCGGCGCCAGCTGCTGCGGAACTTACCGGAGATCTGCGGATTTTTCTGGACACATCGAACCCGGCGCCACGCGCGACGATGGAGGCGATGATCGAACGGTTTGGGGCACAGCATCCCGGGTTGGAAATCGAAACAACCGTCATCGACCGCGAAGCCTATAAAACACAGATCCGGAACTTCCTGACGGCCGACACCCCGGATGTGGCTACGTGGTACGCGGCCAACCGTATGAAACCATATGTCGAGGCGGGTCTGTTCGAGGATGTTTCAGATTTATGGGCCGAGCCCGAGATCGCCGACAACCTCGCTTCGACCAAAGGCGCGTTGACAATCGACGGCAAGCAATGGGGCGTGCCCTATACCTATTATCAGTGGGGTGTCTACTATCGCAAAGACATCTTTGACGAGCTAGGCCTGAGCGAGCCGACAACTTGGGAGGAAGAACTGTCCAACTGCCAGAAAATCGTCGATTCTGGACGTGCCTGCTATACTATTGGCACCAAGTTCCTTTGGACCGCCGGTGGCTGGTTTGATTATCTGAACATGCGGACCAATGGTTTCGACTTCCACCAGCAACTCGCCAACGGCGAAGTCAGCTGGGAAGATGACCGGGTAAAACAGACTTTCGCCAACTGGAAACAGTTGATCGACATGGGCGCCTTCATCGACAATCATCAGACATATAGCTGGCAAGAAGCCCTGCCCTTCATGGTCAATGGTGAGGCAGCAGCCTATCTGATGGGCAACTTCGCAGTGGCACCGTTGCGCGATGCGGGCCTGACAGATGACCAGCTGGATTTCTACCAGTTCGTCGCGATCAATCCCGATGTTGAGCTGGCCGAAGACGCCCCGACCGACACGTTCCACATCCCGGCCAATGCTTCGAACAAGGAAGCTGCGCGCGAATTCCTGCGTTTCGTGGTCTCTGCGGATGAACAGACCGAAATCAACAACGGCGCGAATCTCGGCCAATTGCCGGTCAACGCGCAATCCGCTGTGGATGACGACAAGTTCCTGCAACAGGGCTTTGAAATGCTTTCGTCCAACAGCCCCGGTGGGGTAGCCCAGTTCTGGGACCGCGACGCGCCTGCGGAAATGGCCAAAGTGTCCATGGAAGGTTTCCAGGAATTCATGGTCAAACCCGACAACTTGGACCGGATACTGGCCAAACTCGAACGCGCGCGCGAGCGTATTTACGATAACTGACCAGTCAAGGGTCGGGCCAAAGCCCGGCCCACGCTCCTTTGAATCGTAGGGCGGGTTCCGACCCGCCTTGCTCCAACAGACCCGAGTTTCCCATGACAGTTGCAGCCGACGCCTCAGAACAGGAAAGCTGGTTCCATCGCAACCAACAACGCATCGCACCCTGGCTGTTTCTGACCCCAGGGATGCTGTTCTTTTTGGTCTATGTGATTATCCCGGTATTCCAGTCCTTCAACCTGTCTCTTTACGAGTGGGACGGCCTGGGCGCTGCCGAATACGTTGGCTTTCGTAACTACGAAGACCTTTATTGGGAGTGGGTGGATCGGGATGCTTTCTACATCTCGATGAAAAACAACCTGATCTGGCTGATCCTTTACCTGGCTGCGATTCCGGCAGGTTTGTTCATCGCCCTGTTCCTGAATCAGACCGTTTGGGGCATCCGCCTGTATAAGTCCCTGTTTTTCTTTCCTTTCGTGATTTCTCAGGTCGTGGTGGGGCTGGTGTTCACCTGGTTCTACGATCCGACCTTCGGGTTGCTGAACGAATTCCTCGGCTTCTTCGGCCTCGGCCCGGTAAACGTGTTGGGCGATGAGCGTTTCGTGACCTATGGCATCATCTTCGCCGGCCTCTGGCCACAAACCGCCTATTGCATGATCCTGTACCTGACCGGCCTGAACGCTGTAGACCCGGAACAAATCGAAGCAGGACGCCTGGACGGGGCCAAGGGCTGGAAGATGCTCTGGCACATCATTATCCCGCAACTGCGACCTGCAACCTTTATCGCGTTTGTCGTGACCATCATCGGCGCACTGCGATCTTTCGACCTGATCTCGATTATGACGCAAGGCGGACCTTTCGGATCCTCCCGCGTGCTGGCCTATTACATGTTCGAGGTCGCGCTGTCCGAATATGGCTTCCGCATGGGTTATGGCGCGGCCATCGCCGTGATCCTATTCCTGATCATGTTGTGCTTCATCGCCTACTTCCTGTGGTCGATGTACCGTGAAGAGAAGGGGCGCTAAGATGTTTCCCAAACCCATCGAAAAACAACCCCGCGCGGCGCAGATCACGTATCAAGCCATGCTTCCATTGGCCCTTCTGTTGTGGCTGGGCCCCCTGCTGGCGGTTGCTCTTTTCTCGGTAAAACCTGCTGCTGACTTCACCAACGCGAATTACTGGGGGATGCCGTCCAGCTTTGAGGGCGCCTTCAACTATGGTCAGGTGTTCTTCAATTCGGACATGCCGCGATACCTGCTGAATTCATTTATGATCACCGTCCCTACCGTGATCGGAGCGGTGGCCCTCAGTTGCATGACCGGCTTCGCGCTTGGCATCTACAAGTTCAAGTCGAACCTCTGGATCTTTTTCATGTTCGTGGCCGGGAATTTCGTGCCCTTCCAGATCCTGATGGTGCCGGTGCGCGACCTGACCCTGCAACTTGGGCTCTACAACACCAAGACCGGGCTGGTCCTGTTCCACATCGCATTTCAGACCGGGTTCTGCACCCTGTTCATGCGCAACTTCATCCGCGCCCTGCCCTTTGAACTGATCGAGGCCGCACGGGTCGAGGGTATCAGCGAATGGCGCATCTTCTGGTACGTGGTCCTGCCGCTGATGAAGCCCGCGATCGCCGCGCTCAGCGTGCTGATCTTCACCTTCATCTGGAACGACTATTTCTGGGCCGTCGTCCTGACGCAAGGCGCAGAAAGCCAGCCTGTAACTGCCGGAATCACCAGTTTCAACGCACAATTCCGCGCCGCTTATCAATTGATGAGCGCGGGCTCCATCGTGGCGGCTCTGCCACCGGTGGCCATGTTCTTCCTGATGCAGAAACACTTCATTGCGGGTTTGACCCTCGGAGCTGTGAAATGACCAAAATTACCTTTATCGGTGCCGGGTCCACAATTTTCATGCAGAACATCGTTGGGGATGCTCTGTTGACCCCTGCGCTGGCCGACAGTCACTTTGCGCTTATGGATATCGATCCCGAGCGCCTTGCGGAAAGCGAAGCAGTTGCGCGCTCCATGATCCGCTCGGTCGGGGCCGGGGCGACCGTCTCGACCCATACCGACCGCCGCGCGGCGCTGGACGGGGCCGATTTCGTCATCACCGCGTTTCAGGTGGGGGGATACAATCCCTGCACGATCACCGATTTCGAGATCCCCAAACAGTATGGCTTGCGTCAAACCATCGCTGATACGCTGGGCGTCGGAGGGATCATGCGAGGCCTGCGCACGGTTCCGGTGCTTTGGGATGTCGCAGGGGACATGATGCAACTCTGTCCGAACGCGACATTGCTGCAATACGTAAATCCGATGGCCATCAACACCTGGGCACTGGCCGAACGCTTCCCTTCCCTGAAACATGTGGGCCTTTGCCACTCGGTTCAAAATACAGTCGAGGAACTGGCCCATGATCTGGATCTGCCAAAGGATGAGTTCCGCTACAAAGTCGCGGGCGTCAATCACGTCGCATTCTTTCTGAAACTGGAACATCAAGGCCGCGACCTGTATCCGGCACTGCGCCAGGGCTATCACACGGGGAAATTCCCGAAGGCACCGCTGCTGATGCCGCGCTGCCCCAACAAGGTGCGGTACGAGGTGATGGATCACCTGGGCTATTTCTGCACAGAAAGCTCGGAACACCTGGCCGAATACGTGCCGTGGTTCATCAAGGAAGGGCGACAGGACCTGATCGAGGAATTTTCCATCCCGCTGGACGAATACCCCACCCGCTGCATCGAGCAGGTCGAGATGTGGAAGGAACAGGCCAAGACCCTGACCGACGGGCGCAATATCGATGTCACGCGCAGCCACGAATTCGCGGCCGACCTGATGAACGCGATCGTTACGAACACGCCCTACATGGCCTATGGCAACCTGCCCAACACCGGCCAGATCCCGCAACTGCCCATGGGCGCGGCGGTCGAAACCCCCTGCCTGGTCGACAGCAACGGCGTACAGCCTTCTGTCGTGACCGACATCCCGCCGCAGTTGATTGCCCTGATGCGCACCCAGATCAACGTACAGGAACTGACTGTTCGGGCCCTGACAGAACAGAACCCCGAATATATCTATCACGCCGCGATGATGGATCCGCACACCGCCGCCGAACTGGACCTGCGCCAGATCCGCAACCTTGTCACGGATCTGCTGACGGCCCACAACGATTGGCTGCCCGACTGGTGCCGCCCGGCCCGCGCCGCCTGATCTTCATCTTTTCACAAATACTCAGATCCAACTTCCGCCAAGAAAAACAAAGCCAGAAATGACAAAACGCCGCTCACAACATTGGTATGGAAAACTCGACAAGGATGGCTTCATCCACCGGTCGTGGATGAAAAACCAGGGCTTTCCCGACCACGCTTTTGACGGGCGACCCATAATTGGCATCTGCAACACGTGGTCGGAACTGACCCCCTGCAACTCGGGCCTGCGCGATCTGGCCGAGGGCGTAAAACGCGGCGTGTGGGAGGCGGGCGGCTTTCCGGTAGAATTCCCCGTCATGTCGCTGGGTGAAACCCAGATGAAACCCACCGCGATGCTGTTCCGCAACCTGCTGGCCATGGATGTCGAGGAATCGATCCGCGCCTATGGTATTGACGGGGTCGTTCTGCTGGGCGGCTGCGACAAGACCACGCCGGGTCAGTTGATGGGGGCCGCGTCAGTCGATCTGCCTTCGATCGTCGTCAGTTCCGGCCCGATGCTGAACGGTAAATACCGCGGACAGGATATCGGGTCCGGCACCGACGTCTGGAAGTTTTCCGAAGCGGTTCGGGCCGGCGAAATGACCTTGCAGGATTTCATGAACGCCGAATCCGGCATGTCGCGCAGCGCCGGGGTCTGCATGACCATGGGCACCGCGTCCACCATGGCGTCGCTGGTCGAGGCGATGGGCATGAGCCTGCCCACCAATGCCGCGCTTCCGGCGGTCGACGCTCGCCGCATGGCGCTGGCGCACATGACAGGCAGGCGCATCGTCGAGATGGTCGACGAAGACCTCAAGCCCTCGGACATCCTGACCAAAGAGGCGTTTGAGAACGCCATCCTCGCCAATGCCGCCGTAGGAGGCTCGACCAATGCGGTGGTTCACCTGCTGGCGCTGGCGGGACGTGTCGGGGTTGACCTGACCTTGAAGGACTTTGAAATCGGATCCGAAATACCACTGCTGGTCAACTGCATGCCGTCGGGCAAATACCTGATGGAAGACTTCTGCTACGCAGGCGGCATGCCGGTTGTACTGAATGAACTCAAATCGTTCCTGCGCCCGGCAAAGACGGTTCTGAACAAGGATATCTCGGCTCACTTCGAAGGAGCCGAGTGTTTCAATACCGACGTCATCCGTCCCTTCAATGATCCTGTAAAGCCCGCTGCGGGCCTGCGTGTTCTGCGCGGCAACCTTGCGCCGAATGGGGCAATCGTCAAGCCTTCGGCGGCCACTGACGCGCTTCTTGAAACCGAGGGCGAGGCTTTCGTGTTCGACAACATCGAAGACCTGAAGGCCAATATAGATCGTGAAGACCTGCCGGTCACGGCCAAGAGCATCCTAGTGCTCAAAGGGTGTGGCCCCAAAGGGTATCCGGGCATGCCCGAGGTCGGCAACATGCCAATTCCGGCGAAATTGGTGAAAGAGGGTGTACGAGACATGATCCGGATCTCGGATGCCCGCATGTCGGGAACAGCCTATGGCACCGTCATTTTGCATGTCAGCCCCGAAGCACAGGCGGGTGGCACGCTGGCGCTGGTCAAAACCGGAGACCGCATCCGTGTTTCAGCCAGCAGCGGCGAGCTGGAACTGCTTGTGGACGAAAACGAACTGAACGCCCGCCGCGCCGCGTGGCAACCGGATAATCCGCACTACACACGCGGATATGCAAAACTTTACATCGACCATGTACTGCAAGCGGATCAGGGGGCGGATCTGGATTTCCTTGTTGGCAAAGACACCCGCCTCGTGACCAGAGAGAGCCACTGATGACCCAACCAGCTACATTCCACGATCTCAACGGGGCCTCTGTCTATATCACCGGCGGCGGCTCGGGCGTTGGTGCGGCGCTGACAGATGGATTTATGGCACAAGGGGCCAATGTGGCCTTCATTGGTCGGTCGGATGCCAGCGGTTTTGTCGAAGAGATGCGCGACAAGCACGGCCGCGCGCCGCTGTTCCTGCAAGGCGACATGACGGATACCGAACTGCTGCACGCGACGATGGCCAAAGCTGTCGAGGCTCATGGCCCTTTGAACGTCTTGGTGAACAATGCAGCCAACGACCAACGTCATACGCTTGAGGAAACCACGACGGAATTCTGGGACTGGATGATCGAGGTGAACCTGAAAGCCTATTATTTCGCGTGTCAGGAAGCCGCCCGGCAAATGAAAGATGGCGGGTCGATCATCAATTTCAGCTCGATCAGTTACATGATGGGCAATGCTGGCTATCCGATCTATACGACCTCGAATGCCGGGATCACGGGGATGACACGGTCATTGGCACGAGAACTTGGGCCGAGGAAAATCCGCGTAAACGCTCTGGCCCCCGGCTGGGTTCTGACGCAAAAACAGTTGGATAAATGGGCCACGCCCGAGGATTTGGCGGCCCATTTGGACCGGCAATGTCTGAAAGAGCACCTGAAGCCCGAGGATATGATAGCACCAACACTTTTTCTGGCGTCCAGGGCCAGCCATGCGATGACCGGGCAATGTATGGCTGTTGATGGCGGCGTCGTGGTTTCGGGATGATGTTATGAATACTGAATGGATCGCCGTCGACTGGGGAACATCTCATTTACGGGCCTGGGCCATGCAGGGCTCGACTGCGCTGGACCATGCGCAATCCGACAAGGGCATGGCGCATGTCGGGCCTGACGGGTTTCAAGCCGCCTTGCTGGACTTGATCGAAAACTGGTTGCCCGGCGCGCCGGTGGATGTGGTCGCTTGCGGAATGGTCGGCGCACGCCAGGGCTGGGTGGAAGCCCCTTATTCGACCGTGCCCTCGGACCCCTTGCCGGATGTCCCGATCCGCGTACCCGGATCAGACCCGCGCATTCGGGCCTTTGTCATACCCGGTCTGAAACAGGCAACTCCGCCGGATGTGATGCGGGGTGAGGAAACCCAGATTGCCGGATTTCTGGGCACGCGCCAGAATTGGGACGGCGTCATCTGCCTGCCCGGAACCCACACGAAATGGGTTCAGGTAAGCGCTGGCGAGGTTGTAAGCTTTCGTACCTTCATGACGGGTGAGTTGTTCGACCTGCTATGTGGTCAGTCCGTGCTGCGGCACTCTGTAGGCCCGGGCTGGGACGAAGACGCCTTCGCCGAGGCGGTTGCGGATACGTTGTCAAAGCCCGAACAATTGGCTGCGCGTCTCTTTAACTTGCGAGCGGCGGACTTGCTGAAAGGTCAGGCCAAAGCCACCGCACGCGCGCGCCTTTCTGGATTGTTGATCGGGGCCGAACTGGCAGCGACACGGCCGTATTGGCTGGGGCAGCAACTGGCCATTATCGGAGCAGAAGGCGTGTCGCAGACATATGCAAAAGCCCTGCAACGGCAAGGCGCATTCGTGGAAACGGCAAACGCCACGAAGGCAACTCTGGCCGGGCTTGCGCTGGCCCGAAACATGACAAGGCAAACCGCATGAGCCGTCCCATCATCGCCATATTGCGTGGCTTGCAACCGCACGAAGCCAAAGCCGTAGGCCGCACCATTATCGATGCCGGCATCGACCGGATCGAAGTGCCGCTCAATTCTCCGGATCCGCTCGACAGTATCAGCACTTTGGTTGATGCGTTTGGAAATCAGGCCCTGATCGGCGCGGGTACTGTTTTGACAGTCGATCAGGTGGACGCTGTGTCGGTCGCCGGAGGCAAGTTGATCGTATCGCCCAACTATGACGCCGAGGTCATCAAGCGTTCCGTCGCGTTGGGCCTGCAAAGCTGGCCGGGGGTTTACACCCCGACCGAAGCTTTTGCGGCCCTCAAGGCCGGTGCCACCGGTTTGAAGCTGTTCCCCGGGGTGATGGCTGGTCCGGCGGGTTTGGCCGCCTTACGACCGGTTTTGCCCATAGGCTCGCTTGTTTTTGCTGTTGGCGGTGCCGGACCCGACAATTTCGGGCAGTGGATCAAAGCGGGCGCAGATGGCTTTGGGATAGGCTCTGCACTTTACAAACCCGGAATGGATGTCGCCGAAATCGCCGAGCGCGCCCGGCATATCGTTACGGCCTATGACGAGGCTGCCGGATGAGCACCATCTTTGACGACCGCCCCTGCGAGTTGGGCGAAGGCCCGTTGTGGCATCCTGAAAGGCGTCAGCTTTTCTGGTTCGATATCATCGGCAAACGTCTGATGACCCGCGAGCGGGACGCGCCCAAAAGCTGGAGCTTCGATGAACATGTCTCGGCCGCGGGCTGGGTGGATCGCGATACGCTTCTTATGGCGTCGGAAACGGGGCTGTGGCGTCTCGATTTGCAATCCGGAAAGCGGAACTTGATCACGCCTCTGGAAGCCGACAACCCCGTGACCCGTTCAAACGATGGCCGCGCCGATCCGTGGGGTGGGTTTTGGATCGGCACAATGGGCAAGCAGGCGGAACCCAGGGCCGGATCAATCTATCGCTTCTGGAAAGGTGAGTTGAGACGATTGGTTCCGGATGTGACAATCTCCAACGCGATCTGTTTTGCCCCCGATCGTTCGGTGGCCTATTTCTGTGACACCGCAACGAAACAAGTCAGGCGCTGGCGTCTGAACGCCGAAACCGGGTGGCCGGAAGGCGACAGCGCAGTTTTTCTGGATTTGCGCAAAGAAGGTCTGAACCCGGATGGCGCGGTCATCGATGCCCAGGGGAATATCTGGATTGCACAATGGGGTGCCAGCCGGGTTGCGGCCTACACGGCCGACGGCATGTTTCTGAAGGCCGTTGCATTTGACGCATCCCATACGTCATGTCCCGCTTTCGGGGGCGATGAACTGAATACGCTTTTCTGCACAACGGCCCGTCAGGGATTGAGCGCAGAAACAATAGACAGCCAACCGACCAACGGCATGACCTTTGCCGCGCGAAACGCAGGTCAGGGTCAGGCAGAACACAAGGTCATCTTATGAAGCCGGAACTGGGCGTTTGTTATTATCCTGAACATTGGCCAGAGGCGATGTGGGCCGACGATGCCGCGCAAATGGTCGAAACAGGCCTGACATGGGTGCGCATTGGCGAGTTCGCGTGGAGCCGCATCGAGCCGCAATCCGGCGTTTTTCAGTTCGAATGGCTGGATCGCGCGATTGAGACACTCGGAGCAGCCGGATTGAAGGTCGTGCTGGGCACGCCAACCGCAACACCGCCGCGCTGGATGTTGGACAAACACCCGGACATGCTGGCCGCCGATGAAAACGGCAACCCGCGCAAGTTCGGATCCCGGCGGCATTACTGCTTTAGCCATCAAGGCTATATCGACGAATCTACCCGTATCGCCCGGATATTGGGTGAACGGTACGGTAAGAACCCGCATGTGGTCGCGTGGCAGATTGACAATGAATATGGGTGTCACGACACCACTCTCAGCTACAGCGCTGCTGCCCAACAGGTGTTTCGCCATTGGCTAGTCGAACGGTACGGAACGATTGAAACGCTGAACCAAGCGTGGGGCAATGTGTTCTGGTCGATGGAATATCGCAACTTCAGCGAAATCGACCTGCCCAATCAAACCGTGACCGAGCCGAACCCGGCTCATTTACTGGCATTCCGGCGCTTCAGTTCGGATCAGGTCGCGGCTTTCAACAAAGCACAGGTGGATGCGCTGCGCCCGTTGACCGATGCGCCGCTTTTGCACAATTACATGGGCCGTATTCTGGAATTCGACCATTTCAAGGTTGGCGCGGATCTGGATATCGCCACCTGGGACAGTTACCCGATCGGTTTTCTGTCGGACCGGCTGGACGCCGACGACGCGCACAAGACCGCCTTTTTGCAACAGGGCGATCCGGACATGCAGGCGTTTCATCATGATCTCTACAGGGCGGTCGGGCGCGGCCGTTGGTGGGTGATGGAACAACAACCCGGCCCGGTGAATTGGGCACCGTATAATCCGGCGCCGCTGCCCGGAATGGTGCGGCTTTGGTCATTGGAGGCGGTTGCTCATGGCGCCGAGGTGGTGAGTTATTTCCGATGGCGGCAAGCCCCGTTTGCGCAAGAGCAAATGCATGCCGGCTTGCTGACGTCGAACAATCACCCTGCTGCTGCACTGGCAGAGGCCCGCCAGACCGCAGATGATCTGAACAACTTGGGTGCGGTGCAACAGATACAGGCCAAAGCGGCCATTTTGTTCGATTATGCCTCGGACTGGGCGTGGGCAACACAACCACAAGGCGCGGGATTTGACTATTTCCGATTGGTTTTTTCGGCATATCGCGCACTGCGACGGGCCGGTCTGTCGGTAGACTTTGTTTCGGCGAAGGACATTCCCGCCGATTACTCGGTGATCCTTGCACCTGGTTTGGCCACAATGGATCCTGATTTGGAACACCGCCTGGCAGAGAGATGCGATCTTGCCATTCTGGGGCCACGCAGTGGTGCGATCACCCGTGATTTTCAAATTCCGGAAAAGGGCAGACCCGGTCTGAGCAGGATCGATTGCGATGTTGATCTGGTCGAAACTCTGCCGCCCACGGTTGAACGCGCGGTCAAGGGTGGTGGCGCGGCGCGGCATTGGATCGACCGATTGTCAGGAACGGCCAAAGACCTGCTGAGTTTCGAAGACGGAACACCTGCTCTCAAGGCAGGGGACGGAATCTGGTACTTGGCAGGCTTCCCGGATGCAGACCTTTGGGACCGCGTGATCGCGATGGCGGCGGAAGAAGCCGATTTGACATTGTGCAGGATGCCGCAAGGCCTGCGACTGCGCGAGACCGCCAATCATGACTTCTTGATCAACTACAACGCGGGGCCGGTGGATTGGAACGGGCTCACCGTAGAAGGTTGTGACGTCAAAATCCTGAAACGCAATCCGCCCGAACCGACCTAAGGTCAGTCCGGGCGGGTGCCGAGGTTACGAAGCTGCGCCGCTATTCGTCGCTTTGCAGGCTATTGGGGTCAAACACCCCGCCGAAACCACTGTTGTTGGACGGAGCGCTTTCGGAGTCAGACCCACCATCTGCGCCTTCGTTTTCGTCACCCCCTAAAGAGTTCGGTGCAAAGACATTGCCAAAGCCGCTGTTGTTCGACGGTTTCGGGGTGGTTTGAACACCGCCCTGTTCCGCTTCTTCAGCTTCGCGTTGCTTGCGGCGTTCTTCACGCTGTTTGCGCAACTCCTGAATACGCTGTTCCGCTTCCAGCTTCTTCTGCTCGCGGACATCGGCAATACACTGCGCCGGATTGTAGGTGGCCGCAGTGCCGACAACTGTGATCGTTGCGACAGCAAATACAACCAGCAGAACCGCTGCCATGTTGCCGGAAAAGAAACTGGGCAGTTTGATCTTGCCGGCCAGCTCTTCAACCGTCGCGTTTTTGCGCGCCGCTGCCACCAGTTCCTGACGCTTCAGCTTGGCTTCATTCAGCAGGGCGAAGAACACTGTCAGCGCCACGATGATGAAGGCCAGCGCCGAGATGGCGGGTGTGATGCCATACCGGACCTTTTGGGCAAGCTCGATCGTCAACGTCGGGTATTCACCGAAGGTAAAGGTGGTGGTGTTGTAGTTTTCGAACGATGCGAGGAACGCCAACACCGCTGCCGATGCAATCGCCGGGCGCATGAACGGCAACAGGATCTTGCGGAAGGCCTGGGCGTGGCTGGCGCCAAGGTCCAGCGCAGCCTCGGTCAAGGCCACGTCGTAGCGCTGCAAGCGTGCCACCAACACCAGCATGCAGTAGCTGGCGATAAAGGTTGATTGGCCGATCACCGTCAGAAAAATGCCATTCGATAGGAAGCTGTCCGCCCCCAGTCCCAGCATCCGGTTGATACGATCCCAGAACACCAGCGTAGAGATACCCAGAACAACACCCGGGATCAGGATCGGAGCGATAATGATCGTATAGTAAGTCGCCCGCAGTTTTGGCCAGATCTGGGTCAGCATCAGTGCACCCGCCAAACCCATGGCCACTGACAGGATGACCGTGCCGATCCCGATGATCAGTGAGTTCTTGATACCGTTCAGGATGCGCTGATCCTGAAACAGCTCACCAAACCACTGGAAGGTCAGACATTCCCACGGGCTCATCCGCGGGAAGCCGGACGAGTTGAACGCGGTGATCGACATGATCACAAGCGGTCCCAGCAGATACAGGAAGAAGATCGCCAGATATACCCAGATGCTTATGCGGAGAAAGGAATTGTTCATTTCCCGATATCCCCCATGTTCACTTTGAACAGGCGCATCATGGCCAGCACGAACAGGATACAGGTCACCAGCAGGACGATCGCGTAGGCAGCCCCTTGCGGCCAGTCGTTGTTATCGTTGAACTGCTGATAGATCAGCTGTGTGAACCACAGCGACGACGGCCCGCCCAGGATCTGCGGTGCCGCCAGCGCGCCCGCAGACAGCATGAACACCATCGTACAGCCCGAACTGATCCCTGGCTTGGCATAAGGAATGACCACACGCCAATGTATCCGCCACCACGGCGCACCAAGGTCGCGCGCGGCTTCAATCTGATTTTTATCCAAGCTTTCTATGACGTTATACATTGGGAAGATCATCAGCAGAATATAGGCATAGCCCAGCCCGGCATAGAGCGCGATATCGTTCCGGATGAAGTCGAACGGCGTATCCCAGACCCCCAGCCCCACGAACAACGTGTTCAGAACACCGGTTTCACCGAAGATAATCCGCAAGGCAAAGGCGCGCAGGATTTCATTGATCCAGTAAGGGATGATCAGCATGATCGCGAAGATGCGGATATGGCTGCCTTCGGACTGCCCCAGATAGTAGGCGATCGGATAGCAGATGATCAGGTTGAAAATCGTCACGCAAACGGCCGCAACGAGGGTGCGGAAGAACACCCGCAGGTCAACCGTGTTGTAATCCTGACTGCCGCCTTCAGGGCCGTATATCAGGTACTTGTAGTTCTCCAGCGTATAGACGTCCTTCGGCCCGCCAATCTCTGGAGGCGGGAGATTTGGACGGAACGAGAAATCCAGCATCGACAGCTGCGGCAGGATGATAAGGCCGATGGTCCAGAACAGAACCAGACCCAGGATCGCCAAGCCCATACCGGTGCCGTTGCGATTGAAGAATTCTTTCAGAAATCGGGGCATGAGATCGTCCCCCTATTCCGCTGCCAGTTCACCGGCAGGAACGATGACCGCGTTATGCGTCTCGTATTCCAGCGTGATGTTCTGTCCGGTGTGGTCCTCGAAAGATTGCCCATGGTTGGGGATCGAGACTTTGATTTCTTTTCCGCCTTCACCTTCGGTAAAGATGTTGAAGACGTTGCCCTCGAACTCTTCATGATTGACCCGGGCGGTGACGAAGTGATCACCCGTTGCGCCATCGGGGGCAATCGCAAAGGCCTCGGGACGGATGAACATCATCGCGTCATCACCTTCTTTCATCTTGCCCTGATTGGCCGTCGAAATCCTTGCCACCAGATCACCCGAACGGTTGGTCGCGATCAAAGCTTCCTTGCCCATCACCCGCTTGATTTTTCCGCGGAACACATTGTTTTCGCCGACGAATGAAGCCGCGAAAGCCGTGTTGGGATCGTTGTAAATCGTCTTCCCGTCGGCGATTTGATCAATCACACCGGCACGCATGACGGCGATATTGTCTGACATGGTCAGCGCTTCGCCCTGGTCGTGCGTGATGTAGATGAAGGTAATGCCCACGCGCTGCTGAATTTCACGCAACTCGGTCCGCATGTGCTGGCGCAGTTTCAGGTCAAGTGCCGAAAGGGGCTCGTCTAGTAACAACACGTCTGGCTCAGCGCAGAGTGCCCGGGCAATCGCAACACGCTGACGTTGACCGCCTGACAATTCGCTTGGCAGCTTGTCCCCCTGCCCCGGTAACGCAATCATGTCCAGAAGCTCATCGGCGCGCCTGCGGCGTTCGGCAGCACTGGCCCCTTTGATTTCCATGGAAAACGTGATGTTTTCCCAGACCTTCATCAGCGGGAACAATGCGAGGTTCTGAAAGATCAGCGCCGTCGGACGCTTGTTGGGCCCGATGCCACGCATATTGTTGCCACCAATCAGGACGTTGCCTTCGCTTGGTTCAAGAAAGCCGGACACTGCCCTCAGAATGGTTGTTTTTCCGCAGCCCGATGGCCCGAGGAAAGAAAAGAAATCGCCCCCGTTGATGTTGACGTTTGCATCGCGCACAGCGACGAAGTCGCCGAAACGGATCCACAGGTTTTCCAGATCGACTCCGACCCCTGCACTCATTTTTGGTTTCTCCCTGAGGTGCGTGTTGTCACCACACAGTATTAGTGTCCGCCACGCCGGGACGGCGCGCAGATGGGTGCCCCCCGCAGGATGCGGAGAGCGAAGGTTCGGAACGCTTAAGCGCTCTTGAACTTGTTGACGAACTCGGTCCGGGTTTCAGCATACCACGGCGCTTCTGCCGGCCACGGATTGAGATTGGCCAGCGAGTCGCCCGGATAGGCCTCGGCAAAGTTCTTCTTGTAGGTGTCGCCAGAATACTGGTCGGCGCCCAATACCGGCGAGTTGTAGCCGTGACTGTCAATGGCAACACCGGCCGGCTTGGCCTGATAGGCAAAGTCGATGAAAGCGTAAACCTGATCGATATTCGCGGCACCAGTCGGCATGGACATACCATCCACCCAAGCCATCGCACCTTCGACAGGCGCCTGATAGTGTACTGGCTCGCCTGCGGATTTCAGTGCAAGGGGTGGGCCGTCCCAGGTTTGGCCAACAATAACGCCTTCGTTCAAAAGACCGTTCTTCTGTGTGTCGGCGTCGTTCCAGATCAATTTGATGCGGTCCTTGCGTGCAACGCACCAATCGGTGATCTGGCCCCAAACCTTACGCATGGTGTCTTCATCACCATATGCCGCCCAGACCGAACCCGGCTCCATCTCGCCAGCGCGTTCCATAAAAAGGCCGGCACCCAGCATCATGGAATGCGCGCGGCCCATGGTTTTCCCGGCGTTCGCTTCCGACCACACGTCGCCATAGGACGGCGCATCACCATCCGGCAGCCACAGGTCAGTACGGTAAGCGATACCTTCCGTACCCCAAATATGCGGCAGCCAGTGCGCACCTGAATCGCCAAAGTTCCACGCATCAGTACCAATCTTGGCCATGGCAGGGTTCACCAGATCGATCGGAACCCGGTTCATGTCGAAGGGCTGGAGCAGCTCAAGCGGTTCCCACTGCAACGACCGGTTGTTGGTCGGTGAAACGATATCAAAACCCTGGCCCTTGGTGGCCTTCATCTTGTTGATGATCTCTTCGTTCGAGCCGATGCCGGTATAGTTCACCTTGATTCCAGTAAGCGTCTCAAACTCTTCGATGAAGCTGGGCGGCAGGTAGTCCGACCACATCAGAATGTTGATTTCGCCCGACGACGCCAGAGCGCTCTTGCTGTAAAGGGGTGCCGCAAGTGCCGCGGCACCTGCGCCTTTCAACACAGAGCGTCTCGAAAATGAAGAATGTTTAGCCATAGGTGATCTCCCATTGTTGGATGAGTTTGTTTTTGTATTTTTTATTCATAGGACTTTCTGTGCCCGTTCGTCAGTCCAAAAGTGACAGTTTATGGAATTCTTATATCCAGTTTTTGCCCTTGACACGTTTCGGTTGAATTTCAGAGCGTTAGTTTACCTGCCATACGGTAAAATCGCGCGCGCCAACCGGATCAGAGCCGATCAAAATTCGTCGTGATCCACCACCAGGCAGGGGTTTGGGCATGTCACCAAAATTGAAAGCAAAATGCAACGTACCGAGTCGGGTTACGCGTAGGTCTGGATCGCAGTCTAAAGGCTTCAGCCCTGCCCATTCCAAGACATCGCGCATAATCTCGTGCACGAGCGCACCGCCGGGGACCATGGCCAGATATGTCGCACGATCCGACCGGACGATCGCTGGGCTGGCGTCGCAATAGGCACTTTTGAAGCGCGCCAGGACATTTGCCTCTGTCTCGACGATTTCGCGCCAACCAGCAAAGTCAAATAGCTGACCGTTCTGCAACTGCACGGACTCCCTTGCAATATCCGGCAGCGATTCGACACGGGCGACACGGACGCCGGTCAGATCCGCCAACGCACCCGGCGCCAGATTCGAAGGGGTCTGCATTTGAGCTGTCTTGCTGCCGGACCGGGCACCAATCAAAAGCTTTGCGCCTGAAGCATCAAGTCTCGCGGCCAGATCCGGGGTCACGATCATGCTTTGCGGCAACACGATCAGGGCGTAACCTTGCAAACCATCCTCGGGACCCACAAAATCAATGTCCACACCCAGACTGCGCAAGGCAGTGTACCATTCGCGGAAGATATGGGAATTGAGGAAGTCATCATCATGCGGCATAATATCGGCCGCCCAGATCGAAGCGTAATCCAGCATAATCGCCACCGAGGCTTTTCCCCGCGTCGTTGACGGCAGGTTTTCGCGATCCTTCGCAATCTGAGCCAGTTCGAGCGCGGCTTGATCCAGACTGTCATCCGAGCGCAGCAAGGCTGTATGGTATTGTTCCTGCGCGAATTTTGCCTGTCGCCATCGAAAGAACATCACAGCTTGCGCGCCGTGTGCATATGCGGCCCAGGTCCAAAGCCGAACCATCCCTTCGGCTGGGGAAGGGTTCTGTGCCGCCCAGTCCACCGGCCCCGGCTGTTGTTCCAACACCCATACCCGCCCCCGCCCCTGACTGCGATACAGGTCGCAATGAAATCCCTGATAGTCAGGCGCACCGGTTCGCAGATAGCGGCGTTTTTCCTTCTCTGACAGGGTTGAGCCCATCAGATTACCCAGCGGGTAGCTGTCAAAGCCGACGATATCCAGATCGGCGGCCACTGCGTGGTGATCGAATTCAAAACTGCCGGCCATGAAGTTGTGCGTGATATCTCGACCCGGCGCATGTTCGCGCAGCACGTCCACCTGTGCCTTGTTGAACAACCGCACGCGGTCCGAGGAATAGCGCCTGAAGTCAAGGGCATGGGTGGGATTGGGTGTAGCGACCAGACCGTTTGGCAGTTCAATCTGGTCAAAGCCGGAATAGAGGCTCCCCCAGAACACGGTCCCCCAGGCCTCGTTCAGTGCGTCAATTGTGCCGTATCGTTGTGCCAGCCAGCGCCGAAATCCCGCCCGTGCAGCATCGGAATAGCTGAGAACGGTGTCGTGGTCATTGTACTCATTGTCGATCTGCCAGGCATGGACATGCGGGTTCTGGCCATACCTGGCGGCATATTCCGTGGCGATCCTTTTCGCCTCGGCCAGGTACACGTCACTGGAAAAACAATAATGTCTGCGGGAACCATAGCCCCTGACCCGGCCGTCCGGGCCAACCGGCAGAATTTCGGGATGCTCATCAATCAGCCATTTGGGTGGCGCAGCCGTTGGAGTCGACATCATGACCCGCAGGCCAGCCCGCCCCAGAATCTCGATGACGTCATCCAACCAGTCCCAGTGAAACCGGCCGCGTTCCGGTTCAATCAGACCCCAGGTGAACTCGGCGATCCGAACCCAATCCAAACCCATCTCGGCCATCCGCGCGGCGTCACTGCGCCACTGGGACGGGTCCCATTGTTCGGGGTAGTAGCAAACCCCAAGCTCCAGTTTGCTCATCGGTTGTCCTTTGCCGTGCGCCGTTCGATCCATTTCAGGAAGCTTGCGCAACAGAGGGTGAGTACCACGTACAGAATTGCTGCCGTATTGAACGGCGCAAAGGGCAGAAAGCTTGCTGCCTGAAACTCTCGCATCCTTTGGGTCATGTCGCGGACGGACAGAATGGACAGCAACGAGGTATCCTTGATCATCGCGATAAATTCGTTGCCCAATGGCGGGGTGACGATCCGCAGGGCTTGTGGCAGAACGATCAGCCGCGCCGTCTGCCAGCGCGACAAGCCCAGCGAACTGCCTGCTTCCAGCTGCCCTTTCGGGATGGCCTCGATCCCAGATCGGAATATTTCGGCCATATAGGCTGAATACCCGACCGAAATCGCGATGATCCCGCGTGTCATGTTGGTCATATCAATGCCGCCCCCCGTGGCATCCTTGACCGCGCCCGCCAAGGGCAGACCGATGTAAAGAATGATCACCAACATCGGAATGCCGCGTATCGTGTCCACGAAAAATTCGGCCCCGACCGCCAAGGGATGCAGCTTGTGCTGTGCGCCGCCAATGGTCAGCGTCAGCAGCAGAAAGCCGAAAACAGCAAAAGCCAGAGCGGGATTCCGGTATTTGTCAGGCAAGAAACTGGTCTGCCACAGAACTGGATAGCCTTGTGAATGAACGTCCACGGGAACAAACGCTCCGGAAACGCTGTCGACGGTTTCAATCTGCTCCAGGGCGGCCGCCGCATCAGTGGCGCTGCGTATGCGGTATTGTTGGTCGCCGGCACCGTCGAACTCTCCAAACCGGATGATGTCAGCCTGCGCCTGCGGCGTGCCGCGCACGATAGCGATGCGCCCTTCGGTGCTTCCGACCAGAACGTAACTGACCTGCGGCTGCATGAAGAAAAAGGCTGAAATCGCAAGCAATGACAGGCTGATGGAACCATACAGAATCGTGGTGCGCGCCCGTGGTTTGAACGATTGCAGCCCCACCCAGATCAGGCCCAGAATGGCCGAGAAGATATAGGCGAAGATGGCTGCGCGGAACGTAATGGCAACGCCCGTCGCGAACTGCCAGTGGGCCATGAACATCAGATAGAACAAAACCGCACCTGTAAGGCATTCCAGCCCCAAAAGAACGCGCCCGCGCCAAGGGGGTTGCAACCCCGCGGACAGCAGGCTCAAGCCGACAACGGCCGTGTATGCGGCCAGAAGAACTTGCAGCCCTGTTTGAACCTGGGTCACGACTTCGGGATACAACACCCACGTCTGACTGGACCGGTCGATCAGGGTTGATGTGTTCTCGCTGAGCGCATGAAAGAAAACGGATTCCGCGAAGGGCATCAAAAGCTCTGGAGATACAAAGCTTATGACCAAAAGAGCAATTGACGCGGGCAGCGCCGCTAAGGCCGAAATGCGCAACCAACCTAGGGCGTGATTGGTAAAACGTGCATACCGGGCGCAGAGATATCCAAGGATTGCAACCGAGACGATCAGCAGAAAGCCGACGAAAATCGGCCCTGCATTGTTGCCGATCCCCAGAATTGCGATCAGAGATCGCAGATATTTCGAGGATGTGGCGAACAGATAGATGATGAAAGGGGCGGCTGCGAGCAATACAAGATTGCTCGGGCGGATCGTGCTGAGACGCGACATGGAATTTCTCCGCTGAAACATGGCCCGGCAGCCTCAGCCGCCGGGCCCAGAAGGGCTTGAAGGATCAGTTTGTGCCCCAGTATTTGGCCTTCAGCGCGTCCAGCGTGCCGTCTTCCTGAATGGCGGCGAGACCGGCATTGATTGCATCCACCGTCGGGTCACCTTCCTGAAACACAATACCCAATGGATCCGATTGCAGGCCAGTGATGCCCACGGTCAGTTCTCCGGCAAACTCCTGCTCGTAGGCCGCGGCAGAGGTGCCATCGATGATCACCCCTTGCACGTCTGCGTTTTGAAGCGCCAGAATAGCCGCCGAGAAGTTGTCGTAGAGGCTGACATTCTCGCGCCCTACAAGCTCTTCCGCCAGTTGGGCGTTGGTCGTCGCTGTTTGTGCCGCCAGTTTCTGGCCACCGGCTTTGAAATCCTCAAGCGTCATATCCGCGTTGTCGACTTGCAGCAAAATGGCCTGGCTGACAACGATGTACGGTTCGGAAAAGTCCATAGTTTCTTCACGTTCGGGCGTGATCGATACGCCCGAGATGACCAGGTCGAACTCACCCTGTTGAAGCGCCGCAAAGATGCCGTCCCAAGCGGTGTTTACGAAATTCGGAACGCAATTGATCTTTTCACAGATTGCATTCATCACATCGACATCAAAGCCTACGATTTCACCGGTTGTTTCGTCGACGGTTTCCATCGGGGGATAGGTTGCATCCGTTCCGATCTTGAGAACGCGACCTTCCAGATCGGCGGCAAAAGCCGCCGGCGCTGTCAGCATTGCAAGCGTTGCAACGGCAAATAGGTTTTTGAACATTTTCGGTTTCTCCTCTGTTGGCTCAGTTGGTCTGCGCCATGCCCGGCGCCGGGGTGTCAGGTTGCCGCTCGATCAATGTGGCCCTGATCTTTTTTTGCGTTTCCGACGGATCAACGCCGTCCAGTGCTTTAAGCATGAATTCCCCCAGCATGCGGCTGGTCTCGCCTATCGGCAAATAGTAGGTGCTGGGCGGGGGTATGAAATACTGGCTAAGCTTCAGATCGTCGTTTGAAATAACAACGACATCCCTGCCGACCTGAACGCCCATGTCGGCCGCAGCGGACAAGGCGCCAAGGGTCATCGCCTCGTTCGCGCAAATGATGGCGCTTGGCCGGTTGTGCATTCGCATGAGCGCCGCAAAGGCCCTTTGCCCGGTCTTCGCCGTGGTCGGGCCGGGAAGAACAAGGGCCGGGTCAAGTTCCATGCTACCTGCTGTCAGAGCATCTGAATATCCCTGGCGACGTTGACGGGCATAGATCAGGTCATCCGGCGGGTTGATAAGCGCTATCCGCCTGTGCCCCAATGCCAGCAGCCGAGCCGTTGCATCAAAAGCAGCAGCCTGACTGTCGAGATCCACGTAAGGATGTGGTTGGGCACTGTCACTCATCCCGTATGTGACAAACGGAAAACCTTTATCTTGCAGATAGGCGATACGCGGGTCATTCACGCGAGTTCCGGAAAAGATCACGCCGTCTGCCAACCCTTCCTGCACGATGGAATGTAGGGTCTGCAATGCGGCTTCAACATCTCGTACACTGAAGACGCTCAACTCATAGCGTGACCCTTGAACCGCGTCGGATACTCCGGCCAGAATCCGGGTAAACTCCACACCCTCCCATTCTTCAGCGGCACTGCCCGAAACGCCGACCAATACCGCAATCCTGTAAGATTTATTGGTGCGCAGTTTCAGGCCGTCCAGATTGACCCGATACCCAAGCTCGGACGCCGCCTTTTGGATCTCCTCCCGCGTTTCCCGTTTTACCGAAGAAGCGCCGCGCAGTGCGTTTGAAACCGTGCCGACTGAATAGCCGGTCATACGGGCGATCGATTTGATCGTTGCCCGCGCCATCAGCCGATACCCCCAAGCCGTTCAGTCAAAAACAACCGGCCTGTTTGCAAGGTACGCCTGTGATCGGCGGTTTCATCATGCTCGACGAAAAGGTCGGTGCACTTGGTGGTTGAAAGGGCTCGTATCGTGGCGTCCCAATCGACAACACCCTCACCCGGATTGCGCCAGCGCCTGTCGCCTGATCCGCCCTGCGGGTCCACGTCCTTTGCATGAACAGACAGGATGCGATCCGCATGGCGCGCCAGCAGGTCAGCCGCGTCCTGACCAGCCGCGACGATCCAACCGATATCAGGTTGCCAATAGATGTTTTCTTGCGCCAGAATCTGTTCAAGAGGCGTTTTTCCCGGCGCCCCGAACAGATCAAAATCGTGGTTGTGATAGGCCAGGCTGATGCCGTGATCTCCTAGTCGATCTGCCCAATCGGACAACTGGCCCGACACCGCCTTCCATCCCTCGACAGTGCCGGGCCGCGCCTGTGGCGCCAGCCAAGGCATGACCGCCACCTGGCATTCCAAAAGGTGAAGTACTTCAACGATGTCATCGAAACGCTCGTGGAACTCCTCCCAATCGAAATGTGCAGAACGAAGGTTAAGACCTGATTGATGGACGATGCACGCCATCTCTTGCGGTGTCATGTCATGCAGACCGGTGGTTTCGATATCCGAAAACCCGCAAGCAGAAACCAACTTCAGTTGGTCCGAGAGGTCACCGCATTGCCGAACCGTGTAAAGCTGCGCCGATACCCGCATTTTTCACCATTGAAACGTTTCAATCATGGTGAAACACAAAACGCAATTCTGTCAAGAACTGCGTTTCGCTGCTATTTACGCATGGACAATCCATTGTGGAACAGATGCACTTTGTCCGGTGCGGCCGTGACCGAGACCGTCTGGCCACGCAGGTTTCGCTGAACTCCCGGCAGCTTTGCAATGACTGCATCCGCACCATCGGTTTTCTCAAAATACAGCAGCGTGACTTCGCCCAGGGCTTCGGTGAAATCCACCTTGCCGGACAGAATCGCGGAGTCTTCCGTCATGGCCAAGTCTTCGGGACGCACCCCGATATTGACCTTTTTCCCCAGGTCACTGTCTTCGGTTGGAACCGCGGATCTTGCAATCCCGCCTGATGACAGTTCGACGGTGGTCATTTCGCCGGTTCCGGTGATTGTGCCGGACAGCAGGTTCATGGAAGGCGAGCCGATGAACTGCGCAACAAACTCGTTGTCAGGCGCCTCATACAGTTCAAGCGGTGTCCCGACCTGCGCGATGCCCTTGTTGGCCAATACCACGATCCGACTAGCCAGTGTCATCGCCTCGACCTGATCGTGGGTCACGTAGATCATGGTGCTGTCAGGCATGGCCTCTTTCAGACGCGCGATCTCGATCCGAGTGGCCACCCGAAGTGCCGCGTCGAGGTTCGAGAGGGGTTCGTCGAACAGATACACCTTTGGGTCACGTACGATCGCGCGCCCGATGGCAACCCGTTGACGCTGCCCCCCGGAAAGAGCTTTTGGCAGGCGGTCCAGGAATGGTTCCAGCTGAAGGATTTGAGCGGCACGGTCCACGGCAGCATCAATCTCGGCCGTGGGCATCTTCGCGATTTTCAGGGCAAAAGCCATATTCTCGCGAACGGTCATGTGGGGATACAAGGCATAGCTTTGAAACACCATCGCGATGCCCCGCTGTGCAGGCGGAACATCGTTCATGACCTGCCCTTCGATTTCCAGCGTGCCGCCTGTAATCTTCTCCAACCCGGCAATCATCCGCAGCAGGGTGGACTTGCCGCATCCGGAAGGACCGACAAAAACGATCAATTCGCCTTGTTCGATGTCGAGGTTGATGTTCTTCAAAACATCGACAGGGCCATAGGACTTGGCGACATCCGTAAGGTTGAGTTCAGACATGCTTTATCCCTTTTTCCTGTGCATCAGGATGAACTGCGCCGCGTTCAAGACAACGTTGCCGCTTCCTTCGACACCGCCCAGGTCCTGACCCATGACCTGCCAACTGCCTTCGGGCAGCTTCAACGCGGCAGAATCCGTGCCCAGATTGAACGCGCAGAATATCTGCTCATGAGAATCCTCACGCACAAAAGACAGAATCGAACCCGTTTCCGTCATGCCGGTCTGCGCCCCCGTTGCCAAAGCAGGATGCGCATGCCGCAAGGCAATGGCGCGACGGTAGTGGTTCAACATCGAGCCTGGATCCGCTTCCAATCGGTCCACCGCCTGCCCGGCCTGCTGTGCGCTTACCGGCAGCCAGGGTTCTGCGGTGCTGAAACCCGATTGTTCATCTTGTGCTGCCCAAACCATCGGTGTGCGGCAGCCGTCGCGGCCCTTGTATTCGGGCCAGAACTCGATGCCATAGGGGTCTTGCAGTTTCTCGAACGGCACATCCGCTTCGTGCAGGCCCAGCTCCTCGCCCTGATAGAGGCAGGCAGAGCCGCGCAGGCACATCATGAGAACCGCGTGCTGGCGGGCCGCGGCGTCATCCAGATTCCAGCGCGAGACGTGACGCTGCACGTCGTGGTTGGAAAATGCCCAACATGGCCATGCGTCACCTGCCTTCGCTTCCAGCTGGTCAAAAACGTGCTTTGTGTAAGTGGCGGTCAATGCACGTTTTTCCAGGAACTCGAAGGCATAACACATGTGCATCCGCTTATCCCCGGATGTGTATTCGCCCATGATCTCTAGCCCACGCTGCGCATCTCCGACCTCGCCCAGACAAGCCCGGCCTTCATATTCGTCCGTCAAGGCCCGCAGTCTTTCGAGGAAGGCGATGTTCTCGGGCTGGCTTTTCGAAAACAGGTGGTCCTGATGGTTGTAGGGGTTCACGGCCGGTGCGATCGTGGCGTTGCGTTGATCCATAGGCAGCGCAGGATTGTCGCGCAGCGCCTTGTCGTGGAAATAGAAATTGATGGTATCCAGCCGAAAGCCATCCACCCCCAGATCAAGCCAGAACCGCGCCACGTCCAGCAACGCATCCTGAACATCCGGGCAGTGGAAATTCAGATCCGGCTGCGATGTCAGGAAGTTGTGCAGAAAATATTGCAGCCGTCGGGCATCCCATTGCCAGGCCGAGCCGCCGAAGATCGAAAGCCAGTTGTTCGGTGGCGTGCCATCCGGTTTGGGATCCGCCCAAACATACCAATCGGATTTCGGGTTTTCCCGATTGCTACGGCTTTCGATGAACCAAGGGTGCTGATCGGATGTATGCGACAGGACCAGATCAATCATGATCCTCAGACCCTTCGCATGGGCCTGATCCAAAAGCTCTTTGAAATCCGCCAGCGACCCGAACATGGGGTCGACATCGCGGTAATCGCTGACGTCGTAACCAAAATCCTTCATCGGCGATTTGAAAAACGGCGAGATCCAGATTGCATCAACGCCCAGCGAGGCGATGTAATCCAGTCGCGCAGTGATGCCTTTCAGATCACCGATTCCATCCCCGTTGCTGTCCTGAAAACTGCGTGGGTAGATCTGATAGATCACACCACCGCGCCACCAATCCGAAGGCAGTTTCGTTGCTTTGCATTGTTCAAGGTTGTTCTGCACGTTCATCAGACGCCTCTATTTGACAGATCCGGCCAACAGGCCCCGGACCAGGTATTTTTGCATTGCGAAGAAGACGACCAGCGGCACGAAGATCGAGACAAATGCAGCGGTCGCAAGGATTTCCCAGTTGCCGCCACGTGTACCCAGCAGCTCGACGATGCGGTTCGTCATTACGGTTGTCTGGCCGGTCGCGTCGATCAGGAAAACCTTGGCAACAAGCAGGTCATTCCATGTCCACAGGAACTGGAAGATCGCGAAAGACGCCAGCGCCGGGAAGCTGAGTGGCAGGATCAGTTTGGTAAAGATCTGAAACTCGGTGGCGCCGTCGACGCGGGCGTTTTCGATCAGATCACGCGGCAATCCGGCCATGTAGTTGCGCAGCAGGTAAATCGCCAGTGGCATCCCAAACCCTGTATGCGCAAGCCAGACTCCCAGATAGCCTTTGCCGATCCCGATATTGAGGTGAAATTTCAGCAACGGGATCAAGGCCAATTGAAGCGGAACGACCAAAAGGCCAACAACGGCCGCGATCAGCAGGGCGCGCCCGGGAAACTCCATCCATGCCAGCGCATAAGCCGCAAAGGCAGCAACCAGGATCGGGATGATTGTTGCAGGGATGGTCACCGTAAGCGTGTTGAAGAACGCCTTGGCCATGCTGTCCGTACTGCTTTGATCCAGAAGAACCTTTCGGTAGTTTTCCAAGGTGAACTCGGGTGGCAATTCGGCTGTTACGAAGATACGCGCGCCACGTTTCCCGGCGAACTCCTCGGTGTTTTCCATCCGATAGTTGCCCGCCGCATCCACCGTGATCGTACCACCTCGGCGCAGCTCGGCTGTTTGGCCCGGTTCAAATGCATCAACCTCGCGCGAACTGATCCCCCATCTGGAAATCGTTGCTTGCTCATCTTCGCCGAACAACGCCCCCTGAATGACATACACTCCGTTTTCCAGCACCTGCGTCTCGGGCGCGGCACTGCGAAGCGTCAGGTTTTGTTCAGAGGGAAACAGCGACCGCCACCAGCCGCTGGACGAAATCTGATCTGCCGTCCGAAAGGACGAAATCAGCAAGCCAAGCGTAGGAATGACCCAAAGAGCCACCAGGAAGATGACTGACAGATGCACCACCCATCTGAGCGCGGGTTTGGTTCCGGCGATATCGCTCATGGCTTACTCCATCTCCTTGCGCGCGTTGCGCACGTTCCAGACGAGGATCGGCGTAACAAGCAACATGATCACCATGGCCGAGGCGGATCCGACGCCCCAGTCATTGGCGCGGAAAAGCTTGTCGTACATGTAGTTTGCCAGCACCTGTGTCTCCCACTGGCCGTTGGTCATGGCAAAGACGATGTCAAACACTTTGAGAACGGTGATCGTGATCGTCGTCCAAACAACAAGGATCGTGGTTTTGATCTGCGGCACCTTGATCTTGAAGAAGATCTGAAAGGGATTGGCCCCATCCAAAATGGCCGCCTCGATGGTTTCTTCGGGAATACCGCGCAAGGCCGCCGACAGGATGACCATCGCGAAACCCGTCTGTATCCAGATCAGGACAACCATAAGAAAGAAACTGTTCCAGAAAGGGATTGTTAACCACGTGTTGGGTTCGGTGCCGCCGAAGAAGATGTACAGCGCGTTCAGGATGCCTATCTGGTCCTGTTCAGCTGGTCGCGCATCATAAACCAGTTTCCAGATCACCGACGCACCAACAAATGAAATGGCCATCGGCATGAAAATCAGGGATTTGGCAAAGTTTCCCCAGCGGATGCGGTCGGTCAGTTGCGCCACGAGAAGACCAAAAGCCGTTGACATGGCCGGCACGACGATCAGCCAGAACATGTTGTTGCGCATGGCTTCCCAAAACTTCGGCTCGGCCGCCATTTGGGAATAGTTGTCCAGGCCAACCCAGCGGTATCCGCCACCGGGCACGCGTTCCGTAAGCGAAAGGCGCAAGGTTTCAACCACCGGATACGCCAGATACAGCCCCAATGCAGCAAGCGCCGGGAACAGAAACAACCACGGGCGGATCAAGTTCGCGCGGTTGATGTTTCGGCCCGCATTTGGCCCGCGCGGCGGAAACAGGACTTTGTCCAAAAACTGGTTGGAAAGATAGAAGTAGCCCACGCAACCCGACACGCCGATGGCGATCGTCAGCAGGCCTTGTAGTACGGGTGTCATGATACGCCCATCCGTTCGGCAAACGGGGCGGCCTCAGGGCCGCCCCATGAGTTGGTCACTTGATTGCGTCCCAGGACGCCTGGATTTCACGTGCCACGGAGGCTGCATCTTTTGCACCCGACGAGTAATCGACCATCCCGGTCCAGAACGTACCTGCCCCGACCGCACCGGGCATCAGGTCGGACCCGTCAAAGCGGAAGGTCGTTGCGTTGGTCAGAATTTCGCCCTGTCCGCGCTGTGAATCATTCGAATAGTTCGCGGGATCTGCACCCAGATGAGGCGTCAGGAAACCATCCTGCGACATCATGATCTCATGGGCGAAAGGTGTCTTGAGGAACTCCAGAAAGGCTTCGGCTGCGGGGTTTGCGTTGGTGATTGTGAACAGGGTCCCTGCCCCAAGCACCGGTGTCCCAAGGTCTTTTTCTGCGTAAGCCGGGAAGTAGAAGAAATCAGCATCCACCCCCAATTCGGTGCCTTCCGGAAAATAGGCGGGAATAAACGAAGCCTGACGATGCATCATGCAAGCGGGCGGGCTATCGAACAGACCTTTGGGGCTGTCACGGAAATCGATTGCCGCCGTGTCGTCCGCGTCACCCACCACATAGTCGTCATTGCGGGTAAAGCTGCCATATTCCTCAATCGCGGCTATGACGCGGGGATCATCGAACTTCATTTCGTTCGACACCCATTGGTCATAGACTTCAGGTGGTTGCGTACGCAGCATAAGATCCTCGACCCAGTCCGTTGCGGGCCAACCCGTTGCGCCGCCCGAGGCCAGACCGACACACAAGGGCGTCTCGCCGTCCTCGACCATCTGATCCATCAGAGCCTTGAACTCTTCCATGGTTTCGGGCACTTCATACCCAAAGTCTTCGAAGTTTTCGGGCACGTACCAAACCAGCGATTTGACGTTCACATTGAAGAAGAACCCGTAAAAATCGTCAGACCCTTCCGCGTTCTCAAACGTACCCAGATCGACCCAGGATTGACCGGCGGCGAAGTTTTCCTTGATCCAGTCCGCAGTGCCTTCAGCCAATGGTGTCAGATAGCCCTGTTTTGCGAGGTTTGCCGCCAGACCAGGCTGCGGGAAAACAGTCAGATTCGGCGCCGAGCCCGCGGCCGCATCAATCAGGATCTGCTGTTCCAGAGAATCCGAACCCACATAGCTGGAATTCGCGCCTGTTGCCTCATCGAAATAGGCCACGAGGTTTTCGAAGGACTTGCCCTCGCCAGCCAGCCAGGGGCCGAAAATGGTCAGGCTTTCGCCGGACAGATCATTCGCTTCGGCAAAGGCCTGAAACCCATCCCAGTCAAAACTGCCCTCGCCGACGGCATGGATCATCTCACCCTCTGCCTGAACTGATCCGGCCATCAGGGCGAGTGCCGCCGCACCTGCGTAAAGCCCGTGTTTCATCAAATCCTCCTCCCAAGCTTTAATGTATTCAAAGACTCGCTTTCAAAGCGCTTTGGATGATGTGTGTTATCCGCTAACACTGGCGCCCTGTCAATATTTTGCTTCCCAGCGCCAAAATAAATTATATTATCTGCTTTCAACGCAAAACAAGTTGACGGATGCGGTATTTGCTCACAAAACAAAAAAGAGCCACTCAATTGAAGGCGCTTTGAATCGTAATATGAACCTGAAGCAGCTCTCGGAAGTTCTGGGCCTTTCGCAAACTACGGTCAGCCGGGCGCTGAACGGGTACCCCGAAGTGAGCGAGGACACACGTGCGCGCGTTCAAGCCGCGGCGCGCAAACACGGGTACCGGCCGAACAGTCGCGCCAAAGGGCTTGCGACCGGACGATCGATGGTGATCGGCCACGTCATTCCCAGCTCGTCCCGGCATGAAATGGTCAACCCGATCTTCGGGGATTTCGTCGCCGGTGCCGCAAAGAAATACGCTGAACATGGCTATGACATGATGTTCACCAATGCCGACGACACTTCGATTGAAGAAGCGTATCGGAGTCTTTTTCAGCGCGGCGCGGTGGACGGAGTCGTGCTGCAAGGCCCCAAAGTGAACGAACCACGGATCGAAGTCCTGACCCGCATGGGCGTCCCATTCATCGTGCACGGACGCTCGACCGGCGTCGACGCTCAGTATGACTGGATCGACGTCAACAACAAAAGTTCGTTCATGCGCGCCACACGCTTTCTGATTGACCTTGGCCATCGCCGTATCGCTCTGATCAACGGTCTGGAAGATATGGATTTTGCCCAACGCCGCCGCGACGGATATCTTGAGGCGCTTGGTCAGGCCGGGCTTGCGCCCGATGCAAATCTGATGCGCAGCGCTGAAATGACAGAGGTTTACGGCCATCACGAAACGCAGAACATGTTGCGCCTGGAGTCCCCTCCGACCGCTATTTTGTGTTCATCGATGATCTCTGCCATCGGCGTACGGCGTGCGCTGTCCGAAAACGGGTTTGAGATGGGTACGGATGTGTCAGTGATCGCCCATGACGACGACCTGTCCTATTTGAAGAACGGGCAGGATGTTCCGATTTTCACGGCAACACGCTCATCCGTCCGTCAGGCGGGTGAAATGGCGGCTGACATGTTGATCCAGCGCATCAAATCCCCGAATGATCCCGTCAAAACCAGGCTGCTGGAGGCCGAACTGGTCGTTGGCAGGTCAACCGGCCCTGCGACCAACAGGGTGCAACCATGAAACACGCACGCGCTGATTTTCCCAAAGATTTTCTCTTTGGTGTTGCCACTTCTGCGTACCAGATTGAAGGCCACGCACAGGGCGGGGCGGGGCGAACTCATTGGGATACCTTTGCGGCGTCGCCAGGCAACGTCGTACGCGGGGAAAACGGAGACGTCGCCTGCGATCACCTGAACCGGTTCGCGCAGGATTTCGATCTGGTGCGCGAGGCCGGGTTTGACTGTTATCGTTTTTCGACCAGCTGGGCACGCGTACTGCCGGACGGGCGTGGTCAGGTCAATCGGGCCGGGCTGGACTATTATGACCGATTGGCGGACGCCCTGCTGGAACGCGGTATCCGCCCCTGCGTGACGCTTTATCATTGGGAACTACCGTCAGCGCTTGCGGATCAGGGCGGATGGTGCAATCGCGATATCGCGGATTGGTTCGCGGATTATACGCAGGTCATCATGGGTCGGATCGGCGACCGGATGTTCAGTGCCGCTCCGATCAACGAACCCTGGTGTGTCAGTTGGCTGAGCCATTTTGAAGGCCACCATGCGCCCGGTCTGCGCGATATCCGCGCCGCGGCCCGGGCGATGCATCACGTTTTGTTGGCCCACGGGCGGGCCATTCAGACCATGCGCAGTCTTGGGATGAGCAATCTGGGTGCCGTGTTCAACCTCGAATGGTCCGAGCCCGCGGATGACAGCGCGGAATCGCGGTTTGCGGCAGATCGCTACGATGCGATCTACAACCGGTTCTTCCTTGGCGGCGTTTTCAACAAGGAATATCCCCAAACAGCCCTGGAGGGGTTGGAGCCGCACTTGCCCAAGGGCTGGCAGAACGACTTTGAAACCATCGGCACACAGGTCGATTGGTGCGGGTTGAACTACTATACCCGAAAATTGATTGCCCCGGCGGACACTGCCTGGCCCAGCCTGCAAGAGGTTCCCGGACCGTTACCCAAAACGCAGATGGGATGGGAAATCGATCCCTCTGCCCTTACCCGCTTTCTTGTCAGAACAAGGAAAGACTATACGGGCGCGTTGCCAATCTATATCACCGAAAACGGTATGGCGAGTGAGGAGCGCGTGCAGGACGATGATCGTATCGATTATCTCGACAAGCACCTTGCGGCCGTGCTGGACGCTTTGGCACAAGGTGTTCCGGTGAATGGCTATTTTGTCTGGTCGCTGCTGGACAATTATGAATGGGCCTTCGGGTACGAGAAGAGGTTTGGACTGGTGGACGTGGATTTCGAAACACTTGCGAGAACGCCCAAAGCGTCTTTCATGGCGCTGAAATCCGCCCTGTCCGGAGGTCAGAGCGTCTCTCAGCCGTTAGCGCAACCATTCGGTGCCGTGCATGAGCATTGGAACCTGGTCGCGGATATTGGCGGTACGAACACACGTCTGGGCGTTGTCACGAACGGAGAATTGGCAGATCTTCGGAAACACCCGACAGGGACATTGGAAGATCTGCTGGAGGCGTTCCATGACCTCAGGGACGAGATCGGAACCAACCCGCAAGCCGTCGTAGCAGCCGGAGCCGGGCCGGTCAGGGACGGAACGATTCAGTTGACCAACGCGAACCTGGATCTTTCGGAAACCGAGCTGGCGAAAGCAACAGGAGCAGAGCGCACTTTTGTCATAAATGATTTCACCGCTGCGGCGTGGTCAGTGGCCGAGGTGACCCGGTCGGATGTGGCGGTCTTGCAGGGTCAGGCAACGCCGCCCGCAGGCACACGGCTGGTTGTAGGGCCCGGAACCGGGCTTGGCGTTGGTGCGTTGCTGTATTCCGAAGGCAGGTATCACACGGTTTCCGGCGAAGGCGGGCACGTGGGCCTGTACCCGCGACATCGCGACGAAGTTGATATCTTTGAGGCGGCACGTCGCATCGCACCGGGCTGTTTCTTTGGGGACAGCCTGGCGCTGGAAGCGGAAATGTTCCTAAGCGGAACCGGCCTGCCGATCCTGTATCAGGCGGTTGAATTGGCCTCCGGTCAAGCGCGAACTCAGGCGCGCTCTGCAAAGGACATTCTGAAGGATGCCCGCAACGGCACCGATCTGGTCGCCGAAAAAGCGGCGCAGATCTTTACCACCCATCTGGGTGCTTTGATGGGTGATCTGGCGGTCACTTTGATGCCGGAAGGGGGCGTTTTCCTCGTCGGCGGCGTTGCCGAGAAAAACCGCTGGCTATTCAGTGACAGCTTCAAGGATGCGTTCAACGGCGGCGGCCGCTTCAGCGATTTGCGCCGCTCCCTGAACCTATACGTGTCAGAACAGGCAGAGTTCGGGATCATCGGCGCAAACAACTTCTGCAAGAATGCGTTGAGACAGCAACCAGACTAACCGAAGTTTCTTACCTAAAAGGACCAAGACATGATCCTGTGCTGTGGTGAAGCGCTGATAGATATGATTTCAGAACCGACCGCATCGGGCGCAATTGGTTTTGTGCCACATACTGGTGGTGCAGTTCTGAACACAGCCGTCGCGATGGGACGTCTGGGTGTTCCGGTAGGGATGCTGACAGGTTTGTCATCGGACATGTTCGGCCAGCAATTGATTGATGCGCTGAAAGCGAGCCATGTGGACACGACACATGTGATCATCTCGGAGCGTCCTACCACGCTTGCCTTTGTGCAGCTCTCGGATGGACACGCGACTTACAGCTTTGTTGATGAAAACACTGCGGGCCGGATGTTGCTGCCCGAAGACATGCCCGATCAGCTTCCTGCTGTCTCTGCCCTGTATCTCGGTGGAATCAGCCTTGCGTGTGAACCTTGCGCAGATGCCTATGCCGCCCTTCTGGACCGCCACGGTTCCGACCGGGCAGTGATGCTGGACCCGAATATCCGCCCGGATTTCATCAAGGATCAAACCCGATTTCGGACGCGTTTGAACCGCATGATCTCGCGTGCGGATATCGTCAAGGTTTCAGACGAGGACCTGGACTGGATCATTCCGGGCGCTGAAGCCGAATCCGCAAAAGCGTCTGTGCTGTTGCAGGCGGGTCCTTCCGTTGTCATCGTCACGCGTGGCAGTGACGGGGCGCACGGTTACCTGGCGGATGGTTCCGAAGTCTCGGTTCCTGTGAAACCCGTTGAAGTGGTCGATACGATCGGCGCAGGTGACACGTTTAATGCCGGCGTTCTGACCGAGCTCAGCCGCGCAGGGCATCTTACCAAGTCAGGTCTGCGCGGATTGACGGTTGAAAGCCTGCAAGCAGCCATGGAACTGGGCGCTGACGTGGCGGCCGTGACCGTTTCCCGAGCCGGGGCAGAACCCCCTTGGGCGCACGAACTTTGATCTGCGTTAAGGCATACTGCAAGGATCCTAAATCAACCGTCTCAAGCCCTAGGCCCAGACGTTCATTCAATCTTTCGGCGCCGCATAGCCGCTCTTTGCGGATTGATCGTCCGAGAAAATGCGCATCTCTTTGGTCGAAACTGTCCTCAGCCGCAGGCTGGGATGGAACATTACCAATTACGCACAAGGCCGTTTCGACGAACATTGCCTATTCCCGTTCACTCTACACAATGGTTAGACGAAGGATCTGGAATCCGGGCGTGGGATGCTCTGTGCAGAAAACTGTTGATCTTGAAAGACAATCAGCTTTCTCCGATGCACCGGCATATTATCAAGGCAGAAGGCATCATCAACCGGGGCGGCGGCGATCTCGTTCTGGAAATTCATGCGTCGGATCCAAACGGTGGCGTCGACCGCGACAACCCGGTGACGGTCCCCAGCGATGCCTGCCCTGAAACCTTGCAACCCCAAGAGTACGTGCGGCTGAAGCCCGGATAAAGCGTAACTCTGATGCCCGACATCTGGCACGCTTTGCGGCGATTGCCTTATTGGCGAGGGATCGACCGTGAATAACGACCGTACCGACAATGGGTTTGAAGAGCCAATCCCGCGGTTTTCAAAGGTCGAGAAAGATTTCGAGCCGGATTTTCTTCTTGTATCAGACTATTGACACCGTTCGGTCCGAGCTGGCGCGGCAGGACAGCTGGCGCGGCTGTCGCAATTCCATCTACCAACGCCTTTGTCTGCCGCTTGACAAGTCTGGCATTGCCGGACTAGCTGAGCGGGATGGTTCCGTAAGGGATGAAAATGGGAACACGGTGCGGCGCTGGAATGTGCCAAGTCCGTGACTGCCCCCGCAACTGTAAGCGGTGAGCGACGCCACTTCACCACTGACTCGCATGGGTTGGGAAGGTCGGCCGAGCAACGACCCGCAAGTCAGGAGACCTGCCATCGCACTATAAACCAACCCGAGGCGGGGCGTCTCGGAAGGAGGCTTGATGGCGCGTTTGCGTAATATCTGGGTATGTGCCCTCTGTCTGCGTCTGGCAAACGACGGAGATGGCTATGACCTGCTATTCTGATCACTACGTTCTGATCTGTTCAACATGTCAGGGGGCGATGTCTGCCGAGGCTGCGCAAGACGTGCTGGATGCCCGGTTGCCTGACGGTTTTGAAACCCGAATGGTGGCCTGCATGGCAGGTTGTGAACGGGCCATGACCGTCGGATTTCAGGCCCCGGGCAAAGCGCAGTACCTGTTTGGCGATATCACGACATCACACGACCTGTCCGCCCTGGTCGAATTCGCGACCCAGTTCGGCGACAGTGACGATGGCTGGACCAGCGCCTCGGACCGCCCCCCTGCCCTTTTCGCTAAGACCTTGTCGCGAATACCCGCATTGCCGTCCGGTGGCGCTTCATGAGCTTTCTGGTTGCCGAGAATTTGGAGTACTATGCGCTCAATGGCGATGTCCTGTTGCAGGATGTGTCCTTTCGTCTGGAAGAAGGATCAATTCTGGCAATCGCCGGGCCGAACGGCGCCGGCAAGACCACTCTGCTGAAACTGCTGTGCGGGATCGAACGGGTTGTCTTGGGTGATGTTTGGATAGAAGGCCAAAGCCTTCGGACCCTGTCCGCCCGCCAACGTGCCCGCTCCATTGCTGTGGTCGGGCAGCAAGAAATGCCTGACGGGCGGATGCGCCTGCAAGACTATGTTGGGCTGGGGCAAATCCCGATTCAGGGCGAACGTTCGATGGCTCAGCACAAGGCTGATCTGGAACGGGTTCTGAAGACGACCGAGCTGTCGCATTTTGCCAACAAAACGATGGGTCAACTGTCCGGCGGAGAACGTCAGCGCGCACATATCGCGCGCGCGTTGGCCCAGAACCCGTCCTTGCTGTTTCTGGACGAGCCAACCAACCATCTGGACCCCGATGCCAAGGGGCACATGCTGTCTCTGGTCGCTGATCTGGGGGTAACGGTCGTCATGATCGTCCATGATCTGGTCATGATCCCGGAATTCGCCACCCATGTGGCGTTGATGAAGGCCACGCGTCTGACGGGGTTCGGGCCTGTTGGCGAAGTTCTGACCCCAGACCGGGTACGCGAGACATTCGGCGTGGATTACCTGTGCTTTCAGCACGAAGGCCGCATGATCCCCGCACTAGATATCCGAAAACGGAAATTGTCACAATAACAGGAGCTTAAGTATGATGCAGAAACTCTGGCCGGTGGTTGTTTTCGCTGGCTTGGCAGGTGGCGCGGCAGCGGAAGCCGTCACCGTGGATAATTGCGGTGAACCGCTGGTTTTTGACTCGGCGCCGGAACGTCTGGTCGTGCATGACATGAACATGGCGGATATGGCCTTTGCGCTCGGCCTTCAGGACAAGATCGTGGGTCTTACCGGAATTACGGGCTGGTATGAAACCAGCCCTGATTTTGATGCTCAGCGCGGCGACATCCCAGAGCTTGCCCCCAAATACCCGACGATTGAAAACCTTGTGGCCGTCGAACCCGATCTGTTTTTTGCCGGTTGGTACTATGGCATGAAACCCGGCGGTGACGTCACGCCCGACACGCTGGAACCCTTTGGTATCAAGACCATGATCCTGACCGAGAGCTGCGTGCATCTGGACAAGGATCGCCCCGAGGCCAGCATGAACCTGTTGTTCGATGACGTTCTGCGTCTGGGCAAGGTCATGCATGTCGAAGACAAGGCCGAGGCGCTGGTTGCCAGCTGGAAAGACAAATTGTCCGCCATTCAAGCAAAAACAGCCGATCTGGCAAAGCCCCGCGTATTCCTGTTGGACGGACCGGCCGATGCTCCGTTCACCGCCGGCAAGTTCGCCATTCCCGATGCCATGATCGCTGCCGCAGGTGGCGAGAACGTCACGCATGATCTGGATACCAGCTGGGGCCGCACGTCGTGGGAGGCCGTGGCAGCGGCCAACCCGGAATTCCTGGTGCTGCTCGACTATCAGTCCGGCAACGGCGCAGAGGACACCTTTCAGTTCCTCAAGGATCACCCGGTGATGTCACAAACGGACGCGGTAAAGAACGAGCGCTGGATCGGCCTGCGTTACGAGGAACTGACGCCCGGCCCGGCAAATATCGAGGCGATCGAGAAGATGGCGAAGGCGATGCACCCGGAGACCAACTGATATGGTCCAATTGGGCCGTTTGATAGTGCTGGGGGCGGTTGTTCTGACCGCCCTTTTGCTGTTGTCGATCGTCTACGGGACCACCCCAATCCCCGTGCGCGAAGTTTTTTCGGCCATCGGCCTCGGAACCGGTCTGGTGGAAGGAGACATGTCGCCCTTGCACCGGATCGTCTTCGACCTTCGCCTGCCCCGCGCCCTGTTTGCCGCCGTGATTGGTGCGGGACTGGGCGTCGTTGGTGTAGTTTTGCAAACAACGACGCGAAACGACCTGGCAGATCCGTTTCTGTTCGGTCTGTCCTCGGGTGCTGCTGCCGGCGCCGTTCTGGTGATCACCGTCACGGGTGATGTCCTGGGAATCTGGACGTTGCCGCTGGCGGCATTTTGCGGTGGTCTGATCGCCTCCGGCATTGTTCTGGCGCTGGTTCAGGGCTTGCGTACGAGCGCACCCGAAAAACTGATCCTGGCTGGCCTGGCGGTGTCCTTTCTGTTTTCCGCAATCACCAACTACCTGATTTTCTCTGGCGATAATCGCGCGGCTCATTCGGTGATATTCTGGATGCTTGGCGGTCTGGGACTGGCAAGATGGGAAACGTTCCCGCTTGTCCTGATCGGACTGGGCCTGATCCTTAGCTATTCACTTTACCGCAGCCGGTGGCTTGACGCGCTGCTGACCGGGGATTTCACAGCTTCTTCACTGGGTATTCCCGTTCAAGGTCTGCGGTTCAGCATGTTTTTCGTTGCCGCGTTGGCGACGGCCAGTTTCGTTTCCGTTGCCGGTGTCATCGGCTTTGTCGGCCTGATGGTGCCTCATATTGCACGCGGCACCGCCGGGACTCTGCACCGAAACCTGCTGATCGTCTCGGCGATCGTGGGCGCGATTCTGCTGACACTGTCCGATATCTTGTCACGCCTTCTTTTGGCCCCACAGGAGTTGCCCGTCGGAATCGTCACGACGTCGATAGGATCACTTTTTGTCTTTTTATATTTGTTCAAATCTGATCGCGGGAGATAGTTTTCCAAGGTTGCGCAACACTGTCATTTTTCGACATTGATGAGGTCAAGCAGTTCAGCATGCAGTTCAGGGGTTACAGCGGAAACGACCGCGCCATCTGAATCGAGGGTTAACGCATGCCCGTGCCAATCGGTCATCACTCCACCAGCGGCCGTGATCAGAGGTGAGAGCGCCAGATAGTCATAAGGTTGCAGATCGTAATCCACCACAGCATCGACATGGCCCGAAGCAAGCAAGGCATGGGGATAACAATCATAGGCAAATCGGCGCGTCTGCCCTGCATTCATCAGCCGTCTGAACAGGTCAGGATGATCGCGATAAATTTTGTCGCCTTCATTCACGTACAAAACCGATTGATCCAGACGCGTGGCGTGCGACACCTCTATCGGCCGCCCGTTCAGGCTGGCCCCGTTACCAACCACACCCAAATAGGTCTCATGCAAGGCCGGCATTCCGACCAGGCCCAACCGAGGGCGCCCATCCACAAGGTGCGCCAAAAGGAACCCGAACAAAGGATGGCCAGACAGAAACGAACGGGTTCCGTCAATGGGGTCAATCACCCACATATGACGCCCGTCGCCTGCTTCCTGCCCGTGCTCTTCGCCAAAGATGCCGTGTCCGGGAAAATGCTGTTTCAGGTAGGTTCGTACTTCTGCCTCAACTGCCTTGTCGGCCTGCGTCACCGGGCTTTCATCCTGTTTGAATTCAATGCCCAAAGACCCCCGAAAAAACCGCATCGCGGACTCCGAGGCAATATCAGCAATCTTCATCGCATGCTCAGTCAACGCATCTGGGGTTACCATTTCCGGTCCTTTCGGCTGAAGTCATCCAATCTCCGACGGATGAACGGTTGATTGCCCTGAAAGCTGAATGAGAAGTCGCGCAGTTCAGTTTTCAGATGGGCATGGGGTGTGACAATACTGAAACTTTAACAATGGCTTATGGATCGAAATCCGTCCGATTCGACGAACATTCGGACACTCGGGGCGGATTTGCCCTGTTTGCATGCTTTCCCCATGTGTTCCGATCGCCGTGCGTGTGTCGGTGGATCTGCTCTTGTACCCTCGGGTCAGGTCTTCACCCGGCTCATCTGCGGGTCGTAAAGCGGTTGCAGCGTCACTTCGCAAGGAACCCTCTGAGTGGCGACATCCAATTCATATGTCCCTGATGTGACGTATTGTGCGTCGACACCGTTGGCGTTTCGGATGTAACCGTAGCCGATCGACTTTCCGACGGTGTAACCATAGCCGCCCGAAGTCAGCCATCCGACCCTTTCGCCATTCCGATAGATCGTTTCACGCCCCAAAAGAACAACCTCGGGGTCAACCATAAAACATGCCAGCATCTTCTTTACGCCGCCGGTTTTTTGCGCCTCAGATGCGGCGCGCCCTTTGAAATCGATATTTTTCCGGAGTTTCACGGCCCAGCCCAAGCCGCTTTCGAACGGCGTATGATCCGGCCCGATATCCGAGCCCCAGGCGCGATAGCCTTTTTCAAGACGCAGCGATTCAATCGCCCTGTAGCCTGCATTGATCAATCCATGCGGGTGCCCTGCCTCCATCAAGGCGTCATACACGGTCTGTGCATATTCCACCGGCAGGTGCAGTTCCCAGCCCAGCTCACCCACATAAGTCACGCGCAGCGCCTTGACCGGGCACCCGGCGATGCCGATGGTGCGGATCGTGCCAAACTTGAACCCGCTGTTCGAGACGTCATCGCGTGTCACCGCCGCCAGAATCTCACGCGATTTTGGCCCCATCAATGACAGAACCGCATTCGATGAGGTGATATCGAAAAGCTGGCAATTCATGCCCTCGGGAATGCTGCGGTTGATCCAGTCGAAGTCATGGGTGGCATAGCCGGTGCCGGTGACGATATAGAACTCATCATGGGCCACGCGCCCAACGGTCAGGTCACACTCGATCCCGCCCTTGTCGTTCAGCATTTGGGTATAGACAAGCGCGCCAACCGGCTTGTCCACATCATTGGCGCAGATCCAGTTCAACGCTGCCAAAGCATCCGGGCCCTTGAGGGCGAATTTGGCGAAAGAGGTCTGATCGAACAACACAGCCGCTTCGCGTGCCGCTTTATGTTCGCGCCCGACGGCATCGAACCAGTTCTGGCGGCCAAAGCTGTATTCATCCTTGGGCACCTCGCCCTTTGACGCGTCCGCGTACCAGTTGGGGCGTTCCCAGCCCAGTTTCTCGCCAAAACACGCGCCCTGCTTTTTCAGCGTGTCATAAAGCGGCGATTTTCGGCAGGGGCGGCCCGAGTCGTGTTCCTCATGCGGCCAACCCATCGTGTAGTGTTTGCCATATGCCTCGACGGTACGGGTGCGAACCCAGTCGGTGTCGAAATGCGGGCGGCCAAAGCGGCGGATATCGGCAGACCACAAATCGAAGGGCGGCTCACCCTTGTGCACCCATTCTGCCAGCGCCATGCCCGCACCACCGCCAGCCGCGATGCCAAAGGCATTGAAGCCCGCACCGACGAAGAAATTCTTCAACTCGGGCGCTTCACCGATGATGAAATTGCCGTCGGGCGTGAAGCTTTCCGGCCCGTTGGTCAGCGTCTTGACGCCGGCGTTTTCCAGCGCGGGCACGCGACCCAGCGCAAGTTCCATAAGCTGTTCGAAATGATCGAAGTTGCTGTCGAGAAGGGTATAGTGGAAACCTTGCGGAATCCCCTTGGTGGCCCAGGGGATCGGGTTCGGCTCATAGCCGCCCATGACCAGACCACCGACTTCTTCCTTGTAGTAGGTCAGCCGGTCGGGATCGCGCAGAGTGGGCAGATTGCCGGGCACGTCGAAAGGTTCAGTCACCATGTACTGGTGCTCCATCGGAACCAGAGGAACGTTGACGCCAAAGCGGCTGGCAAAGGTGCGGGACCATTGCCCGGCGCAGCAGATCACCTTTTCACACTCGATCCGACCTTGTTCGGTGATTACCGCACGAATTTTGCCATCTTCGATTTCGATATCGGTGACTTTGGTATCTTCGAATATCTTCGCTCCGGCCATACGGGCGCCCTTAGCCAATGCCTGCGTGATATCTGACGGATTGGCCTGACCGTCTGTCGGCAGGTAAGCCGCGCCGATCACGTCAGAGACATCCATCAAGGGCCAAAGCTCCTGCGCCTCGGATGGGGTCAGAAGCTGCATGTCCAGACCAAAGGAATGCGCCGTAGTGGCCTGGCGTTTCACTTCGGTCCAGCGCTCTTCGTTGCAGGCCAGACGCAAGCCGCCGTTCATCTTCCAGCCAGTGCCAAGCCCTGTTTCCTCTTCGATCTTGTTGTACAGATCGACGGAATAACCCAGCAATTGCGTGATATTGGCGTTCGAACGCAACTGTCCCACCAACCCCGCGGCGTGGAAGGTGGTGCCCGAGGTCAGCTTCTTGCGCTCCAGCAGCACCGTATCCGTCCAGCCCAGCTTGGCCAGGTGATAGGCGGTCGAGCAGCCGATGATCCCGCCACCGATAATGACGGCTTTGGCTGTATTCGGAAGGTCGGTCATGTCTGTCCTCAGGTATTTTTGAAATCGGTTAGGGCCGCGCGGAACCGCGCCAGGTTTTCGGCTGTGTAGGCTGCGTAATCAAAGTCGATATCCGAGGTGATTTCGGACACCATGCTCCACATGGTTTCCCGCAGCAGCGAGGCACATTTCATCGCCGCATAGCGGTGGCGCAGATCCTCGGTGACCGGGGCTTCAAAATAGCTCTCCAACACCCAGTCTTCCTGTTCAGACGACAGGCCATTGTTCGACGCCAGCCCGCCCAGATCGAACAGCGGAGAATTGAACCCGGCATAGTCGAAATCGATCAGCCAAAGGCGGTTGCCGTCGTCCAGAAAATTGCCGCAGAGCAGGTCGTTATGGCCGAACACGATGTCATACGGCCCTGCTTCATGTTCTAGCAGCGTGCCTGCGTCGATCAGATCAGGGATAAGCTTTGCATGGGCGCTGTCATTCTCGGTCAGCGTTGCGGCATAGTCCCGGATGACGTGGAACACCCAGAACACCAGCGACGGCCCGCGCAGGTGTTTCGGCACTTCGATATGACAGGCTTTTACCAATTCCAGAACTCGGGGCAGCATGTTCGGGTGGCGGACATCTTCTTCCGTCAAGGTGCGGCTTTCGATGAATTCCAGCACTGTCAAATCGCCCGAGGAATGCAGCACGGCAGGCGACAGACCCGCCGCATTGGCTGCTTTGCTGGCGGCCAGCTCATTGAACCGCATCACCTGATGCAGGGGGATGTCGTCGCCCACACGAACCACATAAGACCCGCTGCCGTCCGTGACCTTGTAGTTCACATTGGTGATGCCACCGGTCAGCGGAGTGGCCTCGATCTCTCCCTGCCAGATCGGCAGAGCGCGGATGCGGGTCATCAGGTCGGGATGGCTCATATCAACTCTCCAGTCCAAAGCGGATGCGGGCCTGGCGGGCACTGGCATTGATCAACCGATCAGCGATGATGGCGATGAAGGCAATCGACAGGCCGGCCACCAGACCGCGGCCGGTATCGGCCTTGGTCAGGGCGATATAGACCTCCTGCCCCAGATCGCGGGTGCCGACGAGGGCGGTGATCACCAGCATCGACAGCGCCAGCATGATCGTCTGATTGACGCCCAGCAGGATTTCAGGCAACGCCATCGGCAGGCGGATATGGCGCAGCAGTTGTTTGCGGGTGCAGCCCGAAACCAGACCCGCCTCGATCAGTTCCTCACTGACCGAGCGCACACCATGGGCGGCATAACGGACCGCCGGGGCCAGCGCATAGAGAACGATGGCAATCAGGGCGGTGAAATCGCCGACCCGGAACAGCATGACGACAGGGATCAGATAAACAAAGCTGGGCAGGGTTTGCAGTGTGTCGATCAGCAGGTTGATGGCCGTCCCAGCGCGTTTGTTCAGTGCCGCCAGAACACCCAAAGGCACCCCGATCAGCGTCGCCAGAATGACAGATGCGCCGCACAGATACACTGTCACCATCGCCTTTGACCACAGGCCCGAGACAAGTATCAGCGAGGCCATTCCGCCACACAGCAACGCTAGCCGCCAACCGCCTGCGTGCCAGCCCAGCAGGGCCAGCATCGCGATGGCCCATGGCCACGGGATGCCCAGCAGAACAGTTTTGATCGGGATCATGAACCAGGTCAGGAAGAAAACCTTGATGGCCTCGAACGTGTCGAAATAGTTGACGTTCAGGTATTCGACCGTGTTGTCCCAGAACGCGCCGGTGGTAATGGTCTGACTTTCAGGATATTCCAGCAACAGAGGCGAGAACTGTCCCAGCACCCAGGTCAGCAGCATCAGGACCACGACCAGAAACGTCCGGCGATGACGCGCGATCCACGAACCGGGGACCTCATGATGCACCTGCCCCATCCGTTCGGCAAAGGCCTGGCTCAGACGGTCGACGGCGATGGCCAGTACCACGATGGCGATGCCGGCTTCGAACCCTGCCCCAATGTCCAGACGGCGCAGCGCGGCGAGGACGTCAAAGCCCAGCCCCCCAGCCCCGATCATCGAGGCGATGATGACCATGTTCAGGGTCAGCATGATCACCTGATTGACGCCCACCATCAGGCTGTGGCTGGCCGAGGGCACAAGCACGCGCCACATCAACTGCCGCCGGGTCGTGCCCGCCATGCGTCCGAAATCCAGAATCTCAGGATCCACGCCTTTCAGCGCCAGCGTTGTGATCCGCACCATCGGCGGGGTCGCATAGATGATCGTCGCAACCAAGGCAGAGATCGGACCAAAGCCAAACATGAACAGGATCGGCACCAGATAGGCAAAGATCGGGATCGTCTGCATCAGGTCCAGGATTGGTGAGATGATCTTTTCAAAAAGCGGATGGCGATAGGCGAGAATGCCCAACAGCAACCCTCCGCCCGCGCCAATCGGCACCGCGATCAGGACCGAGGCCAGCGTCACCATGGCGCTGTCCCATTGTCCGAAAACTGCAAGATAGACAAAGCAGGCCCCGACCAGAGCGGCCAATCCCCAGTCGCGGCAATATTGACCCAAGGCGACAACGGCGGTGATGACCACGATCCAGCTGATCGCAGGCAGGATGACCTGCGCGTCATTTCCCTGACCGCTGACAAAGCCATCGGCCAGCAGAGCCAATACCAGATGGTAGGGCTGCTCGATCAACCACGCGATGGCGCGGGTGACATCGGTGAAGGACAGCGGCCCGATGGCGGCATCCTCGATCAGCCACGTCATCGCCGAGGAAATGTAGGTTTTGAACGGGATCACCCAGGCCGAAGGGAACTTGGTCAACCAGCGCGCATCCAGCGCCTTGCTCAAATCACGACCGAAATAGCCAAGTACGATGGTGACCAGCACAAGCAGCAGAATGGCCATCTGGCTGCGGGTCAGGCGGATCATGCCGTGTCTCCGCCGCCGAACAGCACATGCGCAACGGCCTTGCGGTCAATCGCTCCGACGGGTTGGCCCTCTGCGTCCACGACGGGGATCGGCGCATCTGCCGCGATAATCCGTTCCGCCACGTCCGAGATGCGCGTGGTTTGAGAGATCGGATTGCCCTCGCCCACCGCGCCGGGGGTCATGACACCGCCGACGGTCAAGACCTTGGAACGGGGAATATGTTTCGTGAATTCAGCCACATAGTCGGTGGCCGGGTGCATCACCAGCTCTTCCGGCGTGGCGATCTGGATCACCTCTCCGTCCTTCATGATGGCGATGCGGTCGGCCAGGCGAACGGCCTCTTCGAAATCATGGGTGATGAAAACGATGGTCTTGTGCAACCGCTCCTGCAACCGCAGGAATTCATCTTGCATCTCGCGCCGGATCAGCGGATCGAGGGCCGAGAACGGCTCGTCCAGAAACCATAGATCAGGCTCTGTCACCAAGGAACGGGCAATGCCGACGCGCTGCTGCTGGCCGCCGGATAGCTCACGCGGGTAATAATCCTCGCGCCCCTTCAAACCGACCAGCTCCACCACCTCGCGGGCCTTGGCGTCGGCTTCGGGTTTGGGAGTGGCCTGAATCGTCAGCGGAAACATCACATTCTGCAAAACGGTCAGATGCGGCAGCAACGCGAAATGCTGGAACACCATACCCATCTTGTGACGCCTGATTTCGATCAGCTCATTCTCGCTGGCGCGCAAGAGGTCAGCATCGTCGAACAGAACTTCTCCGGCGGTTGGCTCGATCAACCGGGACAAGCACCGAACCAAAGTGGATTTGCCGGACCCCGACAGGCCCATGATGACGAAGATCTCGCCTTCCGCGATCTCGATGTTGGCGTTGCGCACTGCGCCGATCACGCCTGCCTTGCGAATTTCTTCTGCCGTTGGTTCAGGGGTTGTCCGCAGCAACCGATCTGCGTTGGGGCCATAAAGCTTCCAGACGTTTCGGCACGACAGTTTGGTCTTGGGGGGCATCAGGGTGGTCCGGTTCATTCGCGAAAAAGGCCAGAGCGGTCCGAGAGAGCGACAGGCCCGCTCTGGCCAGTGGATTACTTCGAGATCCAGCCAGACCAGCGGTCTTTGTTGGTCTCCATCCACTCTGCAACAACGCTGTCGATTTCCACGCCGTCCAGATCGGCCTTGCCAACCATGGCGCTCATTTCATCATTGTTGATTTTGTAGGCTTCGATGATGTCATAAGCGCCCGGCCATTTTTCTTGCAGGCCAGACCAGGCGGCCTTCCAGATCGGGCCACGCGGCTTGCCGCAATCATAGGCCATGTTCGGGTTCACACCGACAGAAGGGTCGCTGTAACACTCTGGCGTATATGGTGGAAATTCGACGAACTCGCCTTCGTATTTCGCCGGTGCCCAGTGCGGGACGTAGACCCACAGAACAATTGGATCCTGCCTTTGATAAGCGGATTCCAATTCTGCAAACAGGGCCGCGTCGGTACCCGCATGGACGACTTCGAAATCCAGTTCAAGCGCTTCGACACGCTCGTCATCGAAGCCACCCCAGGTCACCGGGCCGCCGACATAACGCCCGTTCGGAGCAGTTTCCGCTGTCGCGAATTCCTCGGCGCAGTCTTTCAGCGCATCCCAATTCGGCAATCCCGGGCACCGTTCCTTCATGTAGCTGGGATACCACCATTCTTCGATCGCCATCAGGCCGGTTTCGCCGACATTGACGACCTTGCCGGTGCCGGTTGCTTCGTCCAGCGCTTCGCGTCCGGTGGTTTCCCAGATTTCCATTGCCAGATGCAGGTCACCCGTTTTCAGACCGGCGAACTGAGCAATGTAATCCGCCTGAACATATTCAACGTTGTACCCGGCTTCTTCCAGGATCGAACCCATGATCTTGGTATTGATCAACTGCCCCGACCAGTCGTGCAGCGTCAGTTTGATTGGGTCCGTGGACTCAACAGCCCATGCAGTTGTTGCGGCTCCGGCGGCCATGATGGCCAGCGCGGAAATTCCCATTTTACAATTCATAACACCTTCTCCCTGTCGTGATTTTTTTCGATGAATCGGTGGTATTGAGTACAGACGACCATATCGTGGGGTTTTGTGTCAATAAAAACCACGTAAAGCCACATAATTTCCTGTTTTAAGCGAATTTCTACGGCCGCCCTTTTGCAAAACGTTGCTTTATGTGGGTATTGTGGTATGGCTTAACGTCCCTTATGACGATGCCATCAGAGCGCGAAACATGAACCTGCCGACTACAAACCAACGAGAAGAAGAAATCCTGCGCGCCCTTTTTCGCGCGGGCGGGTCGTGCCGGGTAAGCGTTCTGGCGAATGAACTTGAGGTCAGCCTGGAAACCATTCGGCGAAACGTCCGCAATCTGGAAGAACGCGGCATCGTACGCAAGGTCCATGGCGGGGTTCATCTTCTCGAAGACATTCTGGAACCGTCGCTGCAAAGCCGCCTGGACAAGAAGGTTGACGCGAAAGAGAAGCTGGCGAAGGCGGTTGCCGAGGTCATCAGTGACGGCGACTCCGTTTTCCTCGATATCGGCTCTACTACCGCTTACGTGGCACAGGCGCTTTGCAACCACAGCGATCTCTTTGTCGTGACGAACTCGGTTTTTGTGGCGCAGGCATTGGCTTCACGAAACAACAACCGGGTGTTCATGGCTGGTGGCGAACTGCGGTCGCACGATGGGGGCGCATTTGGCGTTGAAGCTCAGGACCTGATCAAACGATTGAACGTCCGTTTCGCCATTCTTTCGGTCGGAGCGGTCAATGCGGACCCGGGCTTTATGCTGCACGACCTGCAAGAAGCAAACCTGGCCCGCGTCGCCATCCAAAACGCACAGGTCCGCATTGTCGTGGCCGATGGCGAAAAGCTGGGAAAGCGCGCGCCTGTCACATTGGAACCTGCCGACAAGATCAATCTGTTCTTTACAGATGTGACCCCGCCCGAGGATATCTGCCAGATGCTGTCGGCGAATGAAATCGACCTTGTCGTCGCCGAATAAGCGCCTAACGCTTTTCGGCAATGACCCACACCGGATGGTAAGTCAGAGGAACCCTGCCGTCTTCTCCGAACTTCTGCACATAGTCAGCTTCGAACCGGGCCAAGGTGGACCGGGTCCATGCACCCTGAGCGCGGCCATTTACCCCTGTACTGCGCAAATGTTTCAGCACATCTCTGGGCGTGTCAAAATAGGATGGCCGAACGCTTTGGCCAACCGTCAAAATCTTGAACGGCCCATCTATGGCGGTTGCAAGGGTGTCAGGCAGGCATAGGCCCGGTGCACGGGCTGTCGATCCGATTTGTGCAAGCTCTTGATATTGCAATGGGCCAAACCCGGAAATCGCCAACCACCCTCCGGGTTCAAGCGCCTCGGCAACCTGTTGCAGCAAACCGGCCGGATCCTCCATCCATTGGATCATCGAGGCCGAAGCGACCAATTCCAGCTTTGCGGGCCATTCGACCAGGCGGACGTCTCCGGCAATGAAGGCCGCTTTTTCCGCATCCGCCGTCGCCCGAGCCTGCGGCGCGATATCGTTCAGGTGAAGATCGGGTAGGTCAAAGCTCTGCCGCAGCAACCGGGTCAGATGGCCAGTGCCGCATCCCAGCTCGAACGCCACATCAAACCGGTTCGGCGCGCCAACCCGACGCATCTCGGAAACCAGCTTGCGCGCAACCCAGGCCTGCTGGCTGGCTGTATCGTTGTAAGTCTGGAAGCTTCGGCTGAAGCTTCGCTGAACCTTGTCGGCCAATTGCGCCGTCATGACATCCACTCCGCCCAGCTTTGGCCCGGTTCAAATGGCACGTGCGGAGCGGCAACGCCCTTGACCACATCCGGGGCTGCGGCCCAGGCCGCCCTCTGAGCATTGGTAGGAATGATCCGGTCCCGCTCTGATATCCAAACCCGATCAAAGCCGGGATCAGGCGCCGAGCCACGCTCGATGACCGCGTGAAGTTCCTTTCTTGCCTGCTCAATGTCCAGTTCAGGTATGTCAGCAGACAGCCCGGCGCGTCGGCAAAACTTGACGAAACTTGCCGATGACAGCTGATCCGCCGTGGCCCGGACAATATCGGGCGCGATGCCCCGGTCTGCGCAGGCAGGATGCAACGTACCACTGACGGCAACCAGCCGGTCAGGGCGAAACCCTGTGCTGGCCAGCCAATGGGCCGCGGATGCGACACCGAAGGAAAACGCAAGCATTTCGACGCAGTCAAACCCGGCCAAATCGGGCAAGGGATCATCAAGCCGGGTATAGTCATCCACCAGCAGAACAGATTCGCCTCCGGTCAGCCCGCGGAACGGGGCAGCACCCAGCGCCCACCCCCCGAAGACCAGTGTCAGCTTGCTGTCATCCGATTGCGCCAGCCACCGGTGTTTCATTGCTGGCCCCCGGCCAAAGCGACCATCGCGCTGGTGATCCGGCCGAGCTCATCAGGAGAAACAATGTAAGGCGGCATACAATAGATGTTGCGCGCAAAGGGGCGCAGCCACACTCCGGTTTCAGGGGCCAGCCGATGAGCAACCGAAGGATCAACCGTTTCCTTCATTTCGATAACGCCAATAGCGCCAAGAACCCTGACATCTGCAACGCCCGGCAAACTGCGCGCTGGCTCCAGTTCGGTCCGCATCTGGTCTTCGATATCGGCCACCTGGCGTTGCCAGTTCCCCTCGGCCAGCAGTCCGAGGCTGGCCGAACCGGCGGCACAGGCCAGAGGGTTGGCCATGTAGGTCGGGCCGTGCATGAACACTCCAGCCTCACTGTTGCCAATGCCATACGCCACCTGCTTGCTGGTTACGGTAGCAGCAAACGAGATATGCCCCCCGGTCAATGCCTTGCCCAGACACATTATGTCCGGGGTGATGCCCGCATGATCGGTGGCGAATAGCTTGCCGGTTCGGCCAAATCCGGTTGCGATCTCGTCGAAAATGATCAGCACGTCATGGGCATCGCACATGGCGCGCGCCGCGCGCAGCCATTGGGGATGATAGAAATACATGCCTCCGGCGCCTTGAACCACGGGTTCAAGGATCAGGGCCGCGAGGTGATCGCCCTTGTCGGCCAACAGTCGTTCCAGCGCCTCCAATCCGTTCAGCGCCGGGTCTTCGGGCCAGTCATCCCCCAACCGAACCTGGGGGCGCGGCAGGAAGTGCTGGATCGACAAAGCCCCTCGGAACAGCCCGTGCATACCCGTCACAGGGTCACAGACGCTCATCGCTTTCCACGTGTCACCGTGATAGCCGCCCCGAATTGTGGCAAATTCGAATTTGCGGCTGCGGCCATGGGCCATTTGATACTGCACCGCCATCTTCATCGACACTTCGACCGAGACAGACCCACTGTCGCAATAGAAAATGCGATCCAGCCCCTCGGGCAACATGTCGACCATCCTGCGCCCCAGATCAATGGCCGGATGGTGTGTCAGCCCCCCGAACATCACATGAGGCATCTTTTCCAGCTGGGACTGCATGGCGGATGTAATTTCGGGATGCTTGTGACCGTGGATGGCGCACCACCATGACGACATGGCGTCTATCATCTTTGCGCCGTCCTCCCGGTAAAGATACACGCCCTCGGCCCGGTCAATCAGGTGCATCGCACCGGGATCGGCCACGTTGGTATAGGGATGCCAAAGGTGGTGGGCGTCAAACTCCAGCGGGGTCACAGAAACCTCCGTATGGTCGCCATGTCTATGGACGAGAAAGCTTCTGACAAGCTTTGCTGCGTCAGGTCGCCAAGATAAGGCAGGCGTCCGAGGTGTCGCACCTTGCTCATTTCGACGATGGTTTGTTCCACGTCGGGCTCCGGATCTCCGACAAAGGCAACGCCGACCACTTCGCACCCAGCGCCTCGGAGCGCCATCAGGGACAACGTGGTATGGTTGATCGTTCCCAACGCCGTGCGCGCGACCAGAACGACCGGGGCCTGCCATTGGGCAATCAGATCCAGATAGTAGGATTTGCGGTTCAGAGGCACCATCAGCCCCCCTGCCCCTTCCACAACCAGCGGCCCGTCAACCTGCGGCAGCGCGAGCCGGGACAGATCGATCTCTATGCCCATATCCTCGGCAGAAAGATGGGGTGAGGCAGGCATGTTCAGGCGATACGCCTCGGGCAACACGTCCACACCGGACAAGGTGCAGACGGTTTCCGTGTCCGTCGCATCCTCGAGCCCCGATTGAACCGGCTTCCAGTAAGTGGCGTTCAGGGCCGCCGTCAGGCCAGCCGAAAAAACTGTTTTTCCGACGCCCGTATCGGTTCCGACAATGACCAGAGCGCTCATGCCGCCTCCGACTGATGGCTGGAGATGGTTGCAAACAGGGCCGAAATGTCCTCGGGACTGACATTCCCGGTGATCGAGACGCGCAGACGGGATGTGCCTTTTGGAACGGTAGGCGGGCGAATGCCGCGAATGTCAAATCCCTGATTTTGCAAAGCCTGTGCCATCGCCATCGTGCGGGCCTCATCCCCAAGAACGACGGGAATGATCTGGCTGTTCAAGGCCGCGTCAGGCAACCCTGTTTCACGGGCCACCTCATGTGCATGGCGCAGACGTTTGCGTGCAGCAGTGACCAAATCGTCATTCCCGGCCAATTCACGCAAGACAGCCCGTACCAGCGCAGCATTCAGAGGGGACGGCGCCGTTGCAAAGATAAAGGGCCGTGCGCGGTTGATCAGGGTATCGATCATCGCCCGCGGGCCACAGATCAGCCCGCCGGAAACTCCAAGCCCCTTGCCGCAGGTGTGCAGGGTCAGAAGGTCAGCGTTCAGATCATGCGCCAAACCTTTGCCATTTGCCCCGAAAACGCCGGTTGCGTGCGCCTCATCCACGATCAGAACAGCTTGGGCTTCACGCGCCAGACATGACAAGTCTTCCAGCGGAGCCAGATCGCCCTCCATGGAATAGACGCTTTCAACGGCAACCCACACCTGGCCCAACCCACCAGCGGATCGCCATTCGGTCAGAACGTTGCGCGCATCCGCAACGTCGTTGTGACGAAAAGCGCGCAGATCCGCTCGGCTGACGCGCATCCCCTCATGGGCGCTGGCGTGAACCAGTTCGTCATACAAAACCAGATCCCCGGCAGCCGGAAGAGTGGAAAAGATTGCCTGATTGGCCTGAAACCCCCCACCCATGAACAATGCGGCCTCGGCCCCAAAGAACGCAGCCGCTTCGTGTTCCAGCGCCTCATGCTCTGGGTGATTTCCCCGCAGCAGCCGCGAGCCGCCCGAGCCGACGGGTACGCCGCGCGCCAGCGCCGCCTGTGCGGCCTCTTGCAACAGGCTTGACCCGGCCAAGCCCAAATAGTCATTGGACGCAAAATCCAGCCCGCGCGCCGGGATCAAGACCCGGCGGCGGTGCCGGGCTTCCAGCGCACCCAGCATGGATTCCAGTCGTTCGACTGCGTTCATTCGGCGGCTTCCGTGCGCTTATGCTCTTCAGCCGTTTCGGCCTGAAGGCCAAGTTTTGCAAACAGGATCGAGTCGGTGTCTTCTTCGGGGTTTTCCGCCGTCAAAAGAGTTTCACCGACAAAGATGGAATTTGCTCCGGCGAAGAAGCACATCGCCTGCATCTCGTCGCTCATGTCGCTGCGCCCGGCGGACAACCGAACATAGGCTTTGGGCATCAGGATGCGAGCGGTTGCGATGATCCGCACAAAGTCGATTGGATCAACCGGTTCCGCATCAGCCAGCGGGGTATCCGCCTGTGGCATCAGCATGTTGATCGGCACGGAATCCGGCGGCGGGGTCATGTTGGCCAAAGTCAGCAACATGTCGATACGGTCGCCGGTATGTTCGCCCATACCAAGTATGCCACCCGAGCAGACCTTGATCCCGGCTTCCTGCACCCGGTTCATCGTGTCGATCCGGTCCGCGAAAGTACGGGTGGTGATCACTTCGGAATAATAGCGTTCGGACGTGTCGATATTGTGGTTGTAATAGTCCAACCCGGCATCGCGCAGTTGAACCACCTGGGTGTCATCCAGCATGCCCAGCGTCATGCAGGTTTCCATGCCCATCGCCTTGACGCCTTCCACCATGGCAATCAGGGCAGGCATATCGCGCGGTTTGGGCTCGCGCCAGGCGGCCCCCATGCAGAACCGGGTCGCGCCACCGTCTTTGGCCTTCTTGGCCTCGGCCAGTACACGCTGAACCTCGATCAGTTTCGATGCAGGCAGGGTGGATCCGTTGCGGGCCGATTGCGAACAATAGGCGCAATCCTCGGCGCACCCGCCGGTTTTGATCGACAGCAGCTTAGAGGTCTGGATCTTGTTCGGATCAAAATTCTCGCGGTGCACGGTCTGTGCCCGGAACAGAAGGTCCATCAACGGGAGGTCATGAACAGCTTGCGCAGACTTTCGGGTCCAGCCGGAATGAGGGATGATCATTTTATCTATAAAACTTCCTGCAGCTTGCGTTGCCGTGGATTTATTATCGATAAAATCTGAAGGCGCAACCGTGTTGGCGCAAACGATCCCAAATCAAGCGGAAATGCCGCGCTTTTCAGAAATCAAGACCCAGATCAACGGTTCGGGCGGAATGCGTCAGCGCCCCGGACGAGATGTAATCGACGCCGGTCGCCGCAATCGATGCAACCCGGTCCAACGTCACATTACCGCTGGCTTCGGTCTTCATCCGCCCGTCCACCATGGCAACCGCTTCGCACAGCATCTCGTCATCCATGTTGTCCAGCAATACGACGGACGCGCCGCCAACCTCGAGCACTTCGGCCAACTGGTCCAGTCGATCGACTTCGATCTCGACGGCCATCATGTGGCTGGCTTGCGCTTTGGCGGCCTCAAGAACCTGACGCACACCCCCGGCGGCAGCAATGTGGTTGTCCTTGATCAGGATCGCGTCGGACAAAGAATAACGATGATTGAAACCGCCGCCATGCAGCACGGCCTGTTTTTCGACGATGCGAAGTCCGGGCGTGGTTTTGCGGGTACAGGTCATGCGGGCATTCGTGCCCTTTGTCTGCTGAACAAAGCTGGCAGTTTTTGTGGCAATACCGGTCAGACGACCGGCAAAATTCAGCGCGACCCGCTCACCCGACAGGATCGAGGCCGCAGAACCTTTGATGGTCATCAGCGTGTCGCCGCGCCGACAAGGCTGGCCATCCTTGACATGCACCTCAACCTCAAGCGTCGGGTCGACCAGCCGGAACGCAATCGTCGCCACCTGCATGCCCGAAACGACGGCATCCTCACGCGCATTCAGCCGGGCCGTATAGGTCGCGTTCGGTGGGATCACGGCGCGGGTGGTCACATCACCGTATGCTCCCAGATCCTCCATCAGCGCCGCGCGGATGACGGGTTCGAGGATCAGATCGGGCAGGGTCGCAAAACTCATGATATTTCCTTGCAGGCTTCGGCGCGAATGTGCAGCGCGTCGCTAAGATACATCCGGGATCGTTTGCCGGGGCCATCGGCAGTTTCCGGAAAGTCGGATCGCTCATGCGCGCCGCGGCTTTCTTCGCGCTGCAATGCCGCCGCGGCGATCAAGGTTGCTGTGGCACACATGTTTCTGAAGGACGGGCATGTGCCATACCGCTCTTCGAGCGTGGCAATCCTGTGCAATGCCCGGCATAACCCGGCGCGGTCCCGGACCACGCCAACATCGCGCGACATGGTCGTGCGCAACATACTGACCGCATCAGACGTATCAGGGATGTCAGCTTGATCAAATTGAAGGGCCACAGGTTCCGACGCAGAAGTGTCCGGTATCGAACGCGCAATGTCCTGGGCACAGATGCGTGCAAACACCAACGCTTCGAGCAAACCGTTCGAGGCCAACCGGTTGGCGCCGTGAAGGCCGGTCGAAGACGCCTCGCCGCACACCCACAACCGATCCAGCGTCGCGCGGCCATCAGTGCCTGTGGCAATCCCGCCCATGTGGTAATGCGCTGCCGGAGCAACCGGGATCGCATCCCGGACCGGATCGATTCCGTTGCGCGCGCAATATGCGGCAACCGCCGGGAAAAGTGCGTTGATTTGCGCGCCCAAAGCCTTGCGGGTGTCCAGCATCGGGCGGTTGCCGGCCTGTACCTCGGCAAAAATCGCCCGGGCCACAACGTCGCGCGGGGCAAGCTCGGCATCAGGGTGAACGGCCTGCATGAAACGCTCGCCGTGCTTGTTTATCAGTATTGCCCCTTCTCCGCGTAGGGCCTCGGTCGCCAGCGGGGCCGGGTCTTCACCCACGTCCATGGCCGTGGGGTGGAACTGCACGAATTCGGCATCGGCGATCAGCGCCCCCGCCCGTGCGGCCATTCCGATAACCTGCCCCCGGATGCGGGCCGGATTGGTCGTCAGGGCATAAAGCCCGCCAGAACCGCCACCCGCCAACAATACGGCAGGTGCACGAAGCGTCACGGGCGCGGATCCGCTTTCCGAGGCGTCCTGCAAAACCACACCCACCACGCGCCCATCCGTCACTTCCAGCGCAACGGCAAGGACCCCTTCCAACACCTGCACCGACGGAGTTTCGCGCACTCGTTCGATCAGGGCGGCCATGATTTCACTGCCGGCCTGATCGCCCTTTACCCGCACGACACGGGCAAAACTGTGCGCGGCTTCTCGGGACAGGACGTACCCGCCACCCTCGGTGCGATCAAATGGTGTGCCCAAAGTGGTCAGGTCCAGAATATAGTCCCGCGCCTCTCGGGTCACCAAATCCGCAACGTCAGGCTCGACGGTGCCTGCCCCGGCATTTACGGTGTCAACGGCGTGGCTTTCCGGGCTGTCGGCCAGGTCCATCGCCGCCGCCACGCCACCCTGCGCCCATGCCGAACTTGCACCTTCGCCCAAAGGATCAGGCGAGATGATCACCACCGGGCGCGGCGCCAGTTTCAGCGCAGCATAAAGCGCGCCGATCCCGGCCCCGACAATAACGACGCGATCCGTGGTGATGTCGGTCATTGCCGATCAGATGCCGAGCTTGCGGGACAGATCAATCATCGCCTGAACAGATTTGCGGGCCTTCTCTGCCACGTCTTCAGCGACCTCGACCTGGCCTTCCATCGTGTGCAGCGCATAGAGGATCTTTTCCAGCGTGATCTTTTTCATGTACGGGCACATATTGCACGGCCCTACGAAATCGACCTCGGGCAGTTCATCCGCGATATTCGACGCCATCGAACATTCGGTGATCAGCATCGCCTTTTCGGGTTTCTCATCGTGCACATATTTGATGATCCCGCTGGTCGAACCGGAATAATCCGCCTCGGCCACCACATCCGGCGGGCATTCCGGATGCGCAATCAGGCGCGTTCCGGGGTTCCATTCGCGGAAGTCGCGCAGGTCCTGTGCGGTGTATTGTTCATGCACGATGCAGGAACCGGGCCAGTACACCACGTTCTTGTGGCTTTCATTGGCCACGTTTTGAGCCAGATATTGATCCGGCGTCATGATGACCGTGTCGCTCTCCATGGCATTCACGATCTGCAAGGCGTTCGACGAGGTGCAGCAGATGTCCGAGGCCGCTTTGACCTCGGCAGTGGTGTTCACGTAAGACACAACCGGCGCGCCGGGGTATTTGGCCCGCATTTCGTCGATTCCTTCGGCCGTAATCGATTCTGCCAACGAACACCCCGCATCCATGTCGGGCATCAGAACCGTTTTCCCGGGGCTCAGAATTTTCGATGTCTCGGCCATGAAATGAACCCCGGCCTGAACAATCACATCCTCTTCCACCTCGCTGGCCTTGATCGCCAGTTGCAGGCTGTCACCCACGAAATCGGACACACCATGATAGATTTCCGGTGTCATGTAATTGTGCCCAAGGATCACGGCGTTACGCTCTTTCTTGAGCGCGTTGATCGCCCGCACATAGGGCGCATAGATCGCCCAATCCGGCGGGCTGATCACACGATCCATACGGGCAAACGTGTCTTTCATCTCATTGGCCAACGTGGCCGATGGGGCGAGGTCATAGACGTCCGAAAGAACAGTGCGGACTTGTGCAATATCGAGCAACGGGCGAGCCACCTTTGTCAGTTGTCGTTAGCCTGGCGGGCTGCTTAACGGCTTAGCCCTAGCGGAAACATCCCCGGTTCGAAACCGGAAAATGAGACGTTAGCGCTAAGCCATGCAGACAAATTCAAAGATGAATGGCAAATCAGCCCAGAATCCCCGGCAGACGCAGCCCGTGTTCACGTGCGCAGGCCTTGGCGTCCTCGTAACCCGCATCTGCGTGACGCCAGACGCCAGACGCCGGATCGTTCCACAGAACCCGTTCGAGACGTCTGGCCGCTGCATCGGTTCCGTCGGCACAAATCACGACACCCGCATGTTGGCTGAAACCCATGCCAACGCCGCCGCCGTGGTGCAGCGAGACCCATGTCGCGCCCGAGGCGGTATTGACCAGCGCGTTCAGCAGCGGCCAATCCGACACCGCGTCCGAGCCGTCCTTCATCGCCTCGGTTTCGCGGTTCGGCGACGCGACCGAGCCGCTGTCGAGGTGGTCACGACCGATGACGACCGGCGCCTTCAGTTCTCCGGTTTTGACCATCTCGTTGAACGCCAGACCGGCCTTGTGGCGGTCGCCCAGTCCGATCCAGCAGATGCGCGCGGGAAGGCCCTGAAAGGCGATGCGCTCCTGCGCCATGTCGAGCCAATTGTGCAGATGGGTGTTTTCGGGGAACAGTTCCTTCATCTTTGCGTCGGTTTTGTAGATATCCTCGGGATCGCCCGACAGTGCGCACCAGCGGAACGGGCCGATGCCACGGCAGAACAACGGGCGGATATAGGCGGGCACGAAACCTGGGAAGGCAAAGGCGTTTTCCAAACCTTCGTCCTGCGCCACCTGCCGGATGTTGTTGCCATAATCCAGGGTTGGCACGCCCGCGTTCCAGAAATCGACCATGGCGGCCACGTGCTGCTTCATCGACGCGCGCGCTGCCTTTTCCACGGCCTTGGGGTCGCTTTCCCTCTTGTCTTTCCACTGCGCCATGCTCCAGCCCAATGGCAGATAACCGTTGACCGGATCATGGGCGCTGGTCTGGTCGGTCACGATGTCAGGGCGCATCCCGCCCGCCTGCATCCGCCGGTAGATCTCGGGGAAAATCTCGGCCGCATTGCCCAGCAAACCGACCGATTTGGCCTCGCCCGCCCTGGTCCAGCGGTCGATCATTTCCAGCGCTTCGTCCAGCGTCTCGGCCTTTTCGTCGAGATACTTGGTGCGCAGGCGGAAATCGATGCTGTCTGGATTGCACTCGACGGCCAGGCAACACGCCCCTGCAAAGACCGCCGCCAGAGGTTGCGCGCCACCCATGCCGCCCAGACCGCCGGTCAGAATCCACTTGCCGGTCAGGTCCCCGTCATAATGTTGACGCCCCGCCTCGGCGAAGGTTTCGTAAGTGCCCTGAACGATGCCTTGCGTCCCGATATAGATCCACGAACCGGCCGTCATCTGGCCGTACATCATCAGGCCCTTCTTATCGAGCTCGTTGAAGTGGTCCCAGTTGGCCCAATGCGGCACGAGGTTCGAGTTCGCGATCAGCACCCGAGGTGCATCGGCATGCGTCCGAACGATGGCGACCGGTTTGCCGGATTGCACCACCAGCGTTTCATCTTCCTCCAGGTCCTTGAGGCTAGCAACGATGGTATCAAAATCTTTCCATGTCCGCGCGGCGCGGCCGATGCCGCCATAGACAACCAGCTCATGCGGATTCTCGGCCACATCAGGGTGCAGATTGTTCATCAGCATCCGCATCGGGGCTTCGGTCATCCAGCTTTTGGCGTTCAGTTCGGGCCCTGTCGGGGGATAGATGTCACGGGTATTTTTGCGAGGATCGGTCATCGGGCAAGCTCCAATGCAGTGTCGTGGATAGCGTCAAGTATGTCTTTGAGCCACCGGCGCAGGCGGTCGGCTTTGTCGGTGTCAAAAGCCCAGGGCGGCGCTTCAGCTTTCAGGTAGGTCGACTGAGCCAGCTCCATCTGGATCGCGTGAACCCCTTCCGAGGGGCGCCCATAATGGCGCGTTGTCCATCCGCCCTTGAACCGCCCATTCAGAACAGCCGTATAGGGCGAGGACGCCGCGAATTCATGCGTTATGGCTTCGATTTCCGGAGCGCAGGTCGCCCCATTGTTCGTGCCGATGCTCATATCGGGCAGAGTACCTTCGAACAGAAATGGAATATGGCTGCGGATCGAGTGGCAATCATACAGCACCGCAACCCCGTGGGCCGCCTTCACGCGTTCCAGCTCGGCCTTCATGGCGGCATGATACTGTGCATGAAAAGCTTCCCGTCGTTCGAGGATATCCTTTTCCGAAGGCGGGATGTTCCAGATGTCCTGGCCGTCAAAATCCGTCAGCGGCACAAGAGAGGTTGTGTTCTGACCGGGATAAAGCGACAGGCCCGACGGATCCCGGTTGGCGTCGACTACATATCGGTGGAAGGTCGCCCGAACCGTCGTCGCACCGGGCAGAAGTCCTTCATACAAGGTGTGAACATGCCAATCCGTATCCGCCAGAGCCTTGCCCCGCGCATTCAACTTGGCCTCGATCGTGGCCGGAACATGGGTGCCGGTATGCGGCAGACCCAGCACGATCGGACCGTCACCGCGCGAAATCTCGACCGGGCCGCTCATGCGCCAAGTTCCGGCATGGCGATGCCCGTGCCACGGGCAATCTCACCACTGGCAATCAGGGCCGAGGCTGCTTCGATCTCGGGTGCCATATAGCGATCGTCACCCAAGGCCGGCACCACGGCGCGCAGCCGTGCCATCACGGCCTGCAACGTTTCGCTCGTAGGCAGCGGCGCACGGAACTCGACCCCTTGTGTGGCACACAGCAGTTCGACCCCTAGAATGCGTTCCAGATTGGTAACCATCTGCCCCAATCGCCGCGCACCATGGGCCGCCATCGAAACGTGATCTTCCTGATTAGCCGATGTGGGCGTCGAGTCCGTCACGCATGGATTGGCCAGATGCTTGTTTTCGCTCATCAGTGCGGCAGTCGTCACCTCAGCGATCATATAGCCCGAATTCAGGCCCGGATTGGGCGTCAGAAATGGCGGCAGATCAAAGCTGAGCGCCGGATCGACGATCAACGCAATGCGGCGTTGCGCAATTGCCCCGATCTCGGCCACGGCAAGCGCGATCATGTCTGCGGCAAACCCAACGGGTTCGGCGTGAAAATTCCCGCCCGAAACGATCAGACCGGTTTCCGATAGAACCAGAGGATTGTCCGTCGCCGCGTTGGCCTCGATTTCCAGCGTTGTAGCGGCCTGCCTCAGCACATCCATCGCGGCCCCCACCACCTGAGGCTGGCAGCGGATACAATACGGATCCTGAACCCGGGTATCTCCATCCCGATGGCTTTCACGAATGACCGACCCGGCCAGCAGCGCCCGCATGGTCACGCCGGCCTCGATCTGCCCGCGATGCCCGCGCAACGTGTGGATTTCCGGTTGCAACGGGGCGGTCGAACCCATGATCGCATCCGTCGTCAGCGCCGAGGTAACCAGCGCGCTTTGCGCCGCCTGCCACGCACCAAACAGGCCGGACAGCGCAAAGGCCGTCGAAAACTGGGTGCCATTGATCAGCGCCAGCCCTTCTTTGGGGCCCAGTTCGATCGGGTGCAGACCCGCTTTGGACAGCGCAGCGTCACCGGGCATCACATCGCCGCCAAACTCGGCCTCACCAGCGCCCATCATGACGGCAGCCATGTGGGACAAGGGCGCAAGATCACCCGAAGCCCCGACCGAACCCTGCGCCGGGATCACCGGGGTCACACCTTGTGACAACATCCCTTCCAGCAGGGTGATCACTTCTGGCCGAACCCCCGAGGCCCCGCGCCCCAGGCTCAGCAATTTCAGAACCATCATCAATCTGGCAAGGGCGCGCGGGATCGCAGGGCCCACGCCGCAGCAATGGCTGAGGATCAGGTTGCGCTGCAAGGTTGCCGTGTCCTCGGCCGCGATTTTGACGCTTGCCAGTTTCCCGAACCCTGTGTTCACGCCATATACGGCGGCCTCTCCCGCCGCCGCATCGGCGATGCGCTTGTGCGCTTCTTCGACGGCCGGGCGGCAGGCGGGGTCCAACCGAACTGCGCACTCTTCGCGAAAGACCTGTTCCAGCTGCGACAGGGTAACGGTGCCCGGGGTAAGGGTGAGGGTCGTCAAAATATACCTCCGAATATGCGGGTATGAAGAGGGTTGAAGCCGATGCGATAGGCCAATTCCGCGGGGTGTTCGACATTCCAAACCGCCAGATCAGCGCGCCGCCCGACTGAGATCTGGCCGCAGTCAGCCAACCCGAGAGCACGGGCCGCGTGAACCGTCACGCCTTGCAGGGCCTCTTCTGGCGTCAGGCGAAACAGGGTGCACCCCATGTTCATCGCCAGCAACAGCGAGGTCATCGGCGCCGAACCGGGGTTGCAATCCGTGGCAAGCGCCATGGGCACAGCATGCCGGCGCAACAGGTCAATCGGTGGCGCCTGTGTTTCGCGCAAGGTGTAGAAGGCCCCCGGCAGAATAACCCCGACGGTACCGGCCTGCGCCATGTCCAGAACACCTGCTTCATCAAGGTACTCAATATGATCTGCCGACAGCGCGCCGTATCCGGCAGCCAGTTTTGCGCCGCCCAAATTCGACAATTGTTCGGCGTGGATCTTGATCGGCAGGCCAAGCTCTGTCGCAACATCAAAAAGCGGGATCAACTCTTCCGGTTGAAAGGCGATGCCTTCGCAGAAGGCATCGACCGCATCGACCAATCCCTCGGCATGAGCGGCGCGAAGCGTGGGAATGCAGACCTGATGAATGTAGTCCGACGCCCTGCCCTCATAGTCCCGAGGCACCGCATGAGCCCCCAAAAAGCTGGTCAGAACGCGGACGGGACGATGATCAGGCAACGCCCGAGCCGCGCGCAACATGTTCAATTCGGTATCGTCATCCAATCCGTAACCGGACTTCACTTCGATGACCGATACCCCTTCGGCCAGCATCGCATCAACTCGCGGCAATGCCTGTGCGACCAACTCCTCCACTCCGGCTGCGCGCGTGGCCTTTACCGTCGAGATGATCCCACCCCCGGCGCGGGCGACCTCTTCATAGCTTGCGCCGTTCAGGCGCATTTCGAACTCTGCCGCGCGATGGCCACCGTGAACCACATGGGTGTGGCAATCGATCAAGGCGGGCGTAACCAGGCGCCCACCCATTCGAGCCCTTGGCTGGTCGGCGAAACGAGGAGGAAGATCCGCAACAGGGCCGACCCATGCGATGCGCCCGTCCTGCAACGCGATCGCGGCATCCGGGACCAAACCGTATGGCGCACCGCCTGCGGTCATCGTTGCGGTGTCAAGATCCGTCAAAACCTGCGTTTGCGTCTGCATGTGACTCGCACCCTCCGTGCATTTCCTTCTTTTCTAGTACATTTCTATCATTTATATGTCTATGCATAAAATGAGGTGAAAAATGGCTATCTTCGCTAATCGCGCATTACTGAGCACCGGTTGGGCTACGAACCTGCGGGTAGAAATCAGGCAAGGGCTGATCGTCTCGCTGCAACAGGGCGCGACAGCGCAAGAAGGCGATACTTGCGTCGACACTTTGCTGCCCGCATTGGCCAATCTGCACAGCCACGCATTTCAGCGCGCGATGGCGGGCATGACCGAATATCGAAAGGCCGGTCGCGACAGTTTCTGGACGTGGCGGGAACTGATGTATCGATTCACTGCGCACCTGACGCCTGAACAGGTGCAGGCGATTGCCGCTCTGGTCTATATGGAGATGCAGGAAGCCGGCTATGCTTCGGTTGGTGAATTCCATTATCTGCATCACCAGCCAGACGGCACACCTTATGACGATCTTGCAGAGCTGTCCCAGCGCATCATGGCTGCTGCGGCCGAGACGGGAATCGGGCTGACCCATCTGCCCGTACTTTATTCTTACGCAGGGGTCGGCGAGCAACCGTTGGAAGCGGGACAGCAACGATTTGGCAATGATGTAGACCGCTATCTGGCGTTGGTCGAACAGGCGCAGGCGGCACTGGGCGAACTGCCGGATGACTGTCAGATAGGCATTGCCCCGCATTCCTTGCGCGCGACATCACCGCAAGATCTTGCCCGAGTGCTGGACGCAAAAAAGACGGGACCTGTCCATATTCACATTTCGGAACAACCCATGGAAGTTGAGCAGGTTCACGAGGGTCTGGGCGCCCGCCCGGTGGAATGGCTGTTGAGCAATGCACCGGTAAACCATCGCTGGTGCCTCATCCACGCCACTCACATGACGGAAAAGGAGACCCGCGATATGGCTGTAACGGGCGCGGTCGCGGGGCTTTGCCCGATCACCGAAGCCAATTTGGGGGATGGCCCTTTCAATGGGGCTGTCTTTCTTGAAGCCGGTGGTCGTTTCGGGGTTGGGTCGGATTCAAACGTGTTGGTTTCGATGACAGAGGAACTGCGTACGCTGGAGTATTCCCAACGCCTGCGAGACCTGTCGCGCAATGTCCTGGTCGAAGGGGACGGTTCGGTAGGACAGACACTGTATTGCAATGCGGCTTTGGGCGGTGCGCAGGCCCTGGGTCGCGCGGCGGGCCAGATCGCAGAAGGGATGCTGGCGGATCTTGTTGCCATCGACAGCCAGGATCCCGCACTGTGTGCCCTGCGTCCTGAACAGTTGCTCGACGGGTTGGCCTTTGCCGCGAAGGACCACGTAGTGACCGATCTGTGGTCGGCTGGCCGCCATCAGGTACGCCGGGGCCGCCATATTGCCCGGGATCGGATCGTATCTGACTATCGGCAGGCCATGGCTGATCTCATGCCGAGGCTTTGAGCTTGCTGCCGCCTTTACGGGCTGACAAAAATGGCATCATAATAACAATATGTTTGTACGTAATTGGATGAACACCACGTGACCGATCAAAAACCTCTCGGCTTTCAGGACATTCGGGACGAAGTCGTGAACCGCATTCAAACCCGTGTCTGGCCACAGGGCAGCCTGTTGCCCACCGAGATGGAACTGGCTGCCGAATTCGGCGTTGCACGGGCGACGGTCAATCGGGCGCTGCGGGAACTTGCCGAACAGGGAATTGTCACCCGCAAACGCAAGGGTGGAACGCGTGTCGTGACCACACCGGTAAAGCAGGCGAAATTGCCGATCACTGTCGTTCGGCAGACCATCGAAGAAATGAACGCCGAATACCGCTATGCTCTGGTCAGCCGGACACTGATCGATTGCCCCGCGTGGTTGCAGGCAAAGCTGAACATCCCGGAAGGTGCGCAGGTCGTCCATCTGCAATGCATGCACCACGCCGACAACCGTCCATTCCAGTTCGAGGAACGCTGGATCAACGTCAGCACCGTGCCTCAGGTTCTCGACGAAGATTTCCTGACCACCGGGCCGAATGAATGGCTGCTGTCCGAGGTGCCGTTTTCAAACGCTGAAATTGCCTTCTCTGCCGTCCCGGCAACAGGGCATTTGCAGGAGTTTCTGGCGGTACCGCCCGGCACACCGTTGTTTCAGCTGGAACGCACGACATGGTTTCGCAGCGATCCGGTAACTTTCGTGCGCATGACTTTCCATCAGGGATACCAGATGCGCACCACGTATTGAGGCCAGAGCACCGAACAGGTTTTGACATAGAAGCAAAACCTCATCGCTTCGATCCCACCTTCCTGGCTGTCGTGGCAGTCACCTTTGCCCATTCAGCATCCGAAGCAGCCGAGTTTTGGTTCTCGTTGTTCAGCGGCCAGGGCACGGACAATTGTACAATCGTCGGAATGGCAGGCAGATCGTCTCGAACCTCAGCGTGGTCAGGTCGAAACCTTTGCTGATCCGGGTTGATCCATCTTGGTTGGGAAGCCTCCCCTCAAGTTCGTAGCCGAAACCATGTGAAAACCGGATGAAATCATATGGCGGAGCATCCTCTGGGGTGGTGGATGACAAGGTGCAAGGCGGGTGCACTTTTCGAAGGGCCAGAAACAATGGTTCAGACCAGATTGAAGTGAAATCCAAAGTGGCGCTGCTGTTGATCTTCGCCACAAGCGCCATGTCCAGCAAGTGATCATCGACCATACGCAACATGTTTTCAGGCAGATCCTCGACCAGCGTGACCCGCATCCACGGAAACAGCGAGCTGGAGGGTTCAGAGAGATACCCGGTCAGATAAGGGGCCTAATTCGGAGTCATTCCGAAAGTCAAAGGAACTGTTTCAGGGTCGCGGAACTCGGTCGTGGTGTCACGGATTTTCTGCGCATTGTTCAGAAGGCGCCCAGCCCGTTCAACGACACGGGCACCGTACAGTGTCGGGGCACATCGTTGTTGAGGCGCAGGAACAGATCGGCGCGAATATCCCGGGCGGTGCCTGGTTTGTTGAAGAAGCTCTACAGGGCAATCTGTACTACAGCATCCACACGGCTGAGTTCCCCGCCGGTGAAATCCGCGGGCCGCTGCTGATCGACACCGATGTGACTGAAGGTGACACTCGCACCGTCACCCTGTGCGGCAGCCTGAACGCGGAGCAAGAGCCCGGGCCGACCTTGGACAGCAAGGTCACCGGCCACGCGATCGTAGTCATCACCCGGAATTCGGCGACCGGAGAAGTCTCGTATTCCAGCGAACTGAGCGTTGTCGGGCGGAACGAAGTTGACCTGAACACGCCCATCCCCGGCGCGGTTTCGGCCATCCATCTGCACAATGCGCCGGTCGGCCAAAACGACCCGGTTGTACAGGACACGCTGGCGGATGCAGGCGCCACGCTGAATGTGAACGCATCAAGGGGCATCGGTGTCATCGGTCAAGACGTGATCTCGAACCAGGTCGAAACCGATGGACTGTTTTCAATTGAGAACGTCATTGGCTCGGATGATGGCGACGTGATTGTCGGCAGCGATCTGACCAATGCGCTGATCGGTGAAGGCGGCGACGACATCCTTATCGGTTGCAATTCGGCGATTTCGCGCCGGATCAATCCCGGTGACATCAACAAGCTGAAAATCGGTCAGGCCACACGGATTCGTTTATTAGCTTTTGCGCAGGCCAATGTGCCCGAGTTCCGAGGTTCCATCTTTTATCCCAGCCGGCACATTGGAGGACGAACGCGCGGGCGAGAGCTATTTCAAGACCCGGGTCAAACTGAACGATCAGCAATCCGACGAAGTGGCGGCTTTGGACTTGGTCCCCTGCATGCCCGCAGACCTGTTCGTCAGCAAAGGCGAACGCACGGTGATTGCATATCTGGCACAGCCTGTCAGCGAGCGTCTGGCCAGAACTTTCATCGAGTAAAGGGTTTTACAAGACTTACAGCTTCATACTGTTGTGTATCGAGTGTTTTGGTGAGTGAGCGATGGTCTGCGCCCCTGTTCCGGACGCGGGCCATCACTTTTGTGGATCAGACCCCGTAACGGGCAAGAAACATGTCAACAGCCTGAGCAGCCACCTGATCTATTTCTTCCTGGGTGAACGTGTTCTGAATGCCAAAAGCCGCCCGGGTCCAGATCCGCACTTTGCACAGTTCGGAAAACTGCTCGGCAGCGATATGTACATCATCAATGGCCAATTCACCCTTGGCCACGGCTTTTTCCAGATACTCGGCCATCTGTCGCTGGCCGTTTTGCGGCCCTGCCTCATAGAACGCACGACCAAGCTCGGGAAACCGGTCGCGCTCGGCAACGCAGATCCTGAAAACCTGCTGCGCGAAGTCCGACACAAGGAAGGCCGTCAATTGCGTCGCCGTGATCTGAAGCACTTCGCGGGCAGGCTTGGTTTCGTCGATCATCGAGATGACCCGCTCGGCCATCAGGCAGCATTCTGTCTGGGCCACTTCCATGAACAAAAGGCGCTTGTCCGGGAAATAGCTGTAAAGCGTTGCTTTTGACACGCCAGCTGCGCGGGCAATGTCATCCACACTTGCCCCTTCAAACCCATCCGCCATGAAAACCTCTCGAGCCCCGCGCAGAACCTGGTCGAATTTTCGGCCGGTGCGCAGGATGGTGGCGGTCTGGGTCATGTCTTCTCCTCGATCGATAGCCGCGCCAGTTTATAAACCGTTCGGTTTAGATACAACGATTCTCGAGTATTTCAGCGAAGCGGAGGTTGCATTTGCTTTGATGCCGGGGACTTGCAGCGCGTTCAAACCGTGCTAGGACTGGGCCCATGGTCGAAATCTTTCTGCGCACCCTTCCGTTTTTCGCGATTATCGGCCTGGGCTTTTGGGCGGGGCGCACACGGTTCTTCTCGGCTGAAGCCACGGCATATCTGACCAAGTTCGTCTTTTTCTTTGCGCTGTCGGCGATGCTGTTTCGCTTTGCCGCCACCCTTCCATTTGCCGAGATTTTCAATGCCCGGCTCATCCTTGGATATCTGCTGGGAACCATGACCGTCTACGTTCTGGCGTCGGCCATCGCCTGGCTTCGCGGGCTCGACATTCCGACCGCTGCGGTCGAGGCTCAGTGCGCGGCCATCGGCAATGTCGGGTTCCTCGGGCTGCCCATGCTTTCCCTTTTGTTTTCCGAGGCTGCGATCGGGCCCGTGATGCTGGTCCTGACCGTCGATCTGGTCGTGTTCTCTTCCCTGATCGTGATCCTGATCAACGGCGGCCGTGACGGCAGATTGACCCCGACCACCTTCAAGCTGATCGGAATGGGTTTGGTCCGCAATCCCATGATCGTATCCATCTCGGCCGGTCTCATCTGGTCCTCGCTGCAATTGCCTGTTCCTGAACCTCTTGGCGATTTTCTGATCATTCTCGGTGGGGCAGCAACTCCGGGTGCATTGTTCGCCATTGGCGCATCATTGGCGGACAAGTCGGCTGAACGTGTCCAGATCGCGGCATGGTTGAGCTTCTGCAAACTGGTGATCCATCCGGCCTGCGTTGCGGTCGCTCTGTTGTGGCTGATACCGATTGATACTTTTCCCGCAACTGTTGCCATCTCTGCCGCTGCTTTGCCTGTTGCGGGCAATGTTTACATGCTGGCCGCGCATTACGGCATCGCCCCGCATCGCGCGTCGGCGGCAATCCTTCTATCCACAATCGTCAGTATTCTCAGCGTGCCGATGGTGATTGCCTGGGCGGGCACATTCTGACTTTCACCTTTTCGAAAAATACTCTCAACGAAGGCGCACAGACTTTACGCCGGGTCCGCGGATCGTTAGCCATGTTGCGACTCGAAAACAAGGACGGTGCCTGATGGAAACCATTTCGGAAAATGCCTGTTTCGGCGGTGTGCAGGGCGTGTACCGCCACGCCTCCTCGTCGTGCAAGTGTGACATGACTTTTGGCCTGTTTCTTCCAGCCGAGGCCAGGGACGGACCGGTCCCGGTTCTTTGGTATTTGTCGGGATTGACCTGCACCCATGAAAACGCGATGACCAAAGCCGGGGCTCAGGCGTGGGCTGCGGAACAGGGAATTGCCGTGGTGTTTCCGGATACGTCACCGCGTGGTGACGGCGTCGCAGATCACGAAGATTATGATCTGGGTCAGGGCGCGGGGTTCTATGTGAATGCGACACAGGAACCCTGGGCGCCGCATTTCCGGATGTGGGACTATGTCGCCGAAGAGCTGCCCGCCCTGCTGTTCGAAAATTTCGCCATCGACAGCGAACGCCAGGCCATAACGGGCCATTCCATGGGGGGGCACGGCGCCCTGACACTTGCCATGAACCTGCCCGGACGCTTCCGTTCGGTGTCAGCCTTTGCGCCGATCTCGAACCCGACCGGAGCGGATTGGGGACGCAAACAGCTGAGCGCCTACCTTGGTGACGAGGAAGCGCTTTGGGCAAAACACGATGCGTCCTTGTTGATGAAGAAAACCGGCTTTGACGGTCCGATCCTGATCGACACAGGTGCAAACGATCAGTTCATGGATCTTCTGCGCCCCGAAGCGTTGGCGCAAGCCATCGCCGAACGCCGCCAGCCAGCGACGTATCGCTTCCAGCCGGGTTACGATCATTCGTACTTCTTTGTGTCCACGTTTATGGAAGATCACGTCATCTTCCATGCCGAGGCACTGTACGGAGACTGAGGGATGAGCAATTACGATTATGACCTGATCATCATTGGGTCGGGGCCTTCTGGGCGTTCTGCGGCGATTCAGGCAGGCAAACTGAAACGGCGTGTGCTGGTCATCGACCGCAAAGACCGTTTTGGTGGCGTCTCTGTCCATACAGGTACGATTCCGTCCAAGACCCTGCGCGAAACCGTTCTGAACCTGTCGGGCTGGCGCGAGCGCAGCTTTTACGGGCGTTCATACCGGGTAAAGGATCAGATCCGGGCAGAAGACTTGAAAGCCCGCCTGCATATGACCCTCGACCATGAAGTCGACGTGTTGGAGCATCAGTTCAACAGGAACCACGTCGAAACCCTGGACGGTCTGGCCAGATTTGTCGGGCCACACGAAGTAGAGGTCGCAACCGATGCCGGGGAAACAACGCGCGTGACGGCCGCGAAGTTCCTGATTGCGACAGGCACGAAAACCTATCGACCGGATTATGTCCCGTTCAACGGCAAAACGGTGGTGGACGGTGACGAATTTCTGGAAATGGCAGAGATTCCGCGCTCGCTGGTCGTTATCGGTGCCGGGGTCATTGGCGTGGAATATGCCACGATGTTTTCAGCCCTGGACGTGCGGGTCACGCTGATCGAACCCCGCGACACGTTTCTGGATTTCATCGACAGCCGGTTGATCCACGACTTTACGCATCAGATCCGGGAAAACGGTGTCGACCTGCGTTTGGGCTCGGCTGTCGAGAAGATTGAAGACGCCGGCGAGCATGTGGAAGTGACCCTTGAAAACGGTCGCCACGTTCGTGCTGAAATGCTTCTGTTCGCGGCCGGACGCATGGGGGCGACGTCCAAACTCAATCTGGATGCCGTCGGGCTGGAGACGGACCACCGCAACCGGATCAAGGTAGACCGCAAGACATATCAAACGGCGGTACCGCATATCTATGCCACGGGCGATGTCATCGGACATCCGTCGCTGGCATCGACCTCTTTGCAGCAGGGGCGCGTGGCTGCCTGTCACGCGCTTGAAACGCCCACGCTGCCGGAAAGCCCGTGGTACCCCTATGGCATCTATTCAGTGCCCGAAATATCAACCTGCGGAATGTCGGAAGAAGAATTGCAGGAGCGCAACATCCCCTACGAGGTCGGTGTCGCGCGATTCCGCGAGACCTCTCGCGGGCATATCATGGGGCTGGAACACGGCATGTTGAAAATGCTGTTCTCGCTCAAGACCCGCAGGGTGCTGGGTGTCCAGATCGTTGGTGAAGGCGCGACGGAGTTGATCCATATCGCGCAGGCCGTGCTGAACCTGAAAGGTACGGTGGACTACTTCGTTCAGAACACGTTCAACTACCCGACACTTGCAGAAGCGTATAAAATCGCGGGCTTGGATGCGTTCAACCGCATGCCCATACCCGAGGAATTCAAGGTCAAAAAGAAACCGGTGGAACCGGCAAAGAAAGAGGCAAAGAAGGCGTGACGACGCTGTATGTCGATGGCGATGCCTGTCCCGTAAAAGCCGAGGCCGAACGGGTCGCGACGCGGCACAAAGTGCCGATGGCGCTGGTGTCCAATGGCGGGCTTCGTCCATCGGCCAACCCGCTGGTGCAGGTCATTGTCGTTTCCGAAGGCGCCGATGAGGCCGACAAATGGATTGCCGAACGCTGTGGACAAGGGGATGTCGTCATAACGTCCGACATCCCTTTGGCCGCAAAATGCGTCGAAGCGGGCGCACGCGTGCTGCGCCCGAATGGTGAAACCTTCACTGCGGCAAATATTGGCCAACAACTGGCAATGCGTGACTTGATGGCCGATCTGCGCGCGGCCAATCCGTTGGGAACCGGCGGCGGTGGGCGACCCTTCGGCAAAGCCGACCGCTCGCGGTTTCTGGACGCCTTGGAGCGGGAAATACGTGCCGCCAGAAAGGGATGATCATTCCTTTTGCCGGATCAATTACTGACCCGAATTCCGAAACGCCCGTTTACAAGTACCTCATTAGAACGCACCCTGTGCTTGAATTCCGATCAGGCTTTTCGAATACGGAGACTGCGTTATGAAAGTACAAGGCACCCATTATCGGTCTATTTGGTGGGACAAACCGGCAGGCGTGGTTCGGATCATCGACCAAAGGTGGTTGCCGCATGATTTTCGGGTCGTAACCCTGAAAACCCTTGATGAATTTGCAGCTGCGATACGGGATATGTGGGTCAGGGGCGCACCCTTGATAGGCGCGACCGCTGCGTTTGGAATTGCCGAGCAGATGTCTCGGGACAGCTCCGAAGCCTCCTTTTATGCCGCGTATGACGTTTTGCATGCAACCCGACCCACGGCAATCAACCTGCGCTGGGCATTGGACAGATGCCGAGAAGCGCTGATGCCGCTTGCTCCGGGTGACCGTGCCGAGCGCGCCTGGTCGCTGGCGCAGGAGATTGCAGACGAAGATGTCGAGATCAACGCCGCAATCGGCCGGCACGGGTTGGAACTGATCAAGGATATCGCGGCCCGAAAACCCGCCGGAGAACCGGTTCGGTTGCTGACGCATTGCAATGCGGGATGGCTGGCGACTGTGGATTGGGGCACGGCCACAAGCCCAATGTATCACGCACATGACGTTGGCATCCCCTTGCACGTCTGGGTGGATGAAACCAGACCGCGCAACCAGGGCGCGCTGACATCCTGGGAATTGGGCGAACATGGCATTCCACATCGTTACATCGTGGACAATGCCGGCGGTCATTTGATGCAGCACGGCCTGGTTGATTTGGTGATTACGGGCACGGACCGAACCACGGCCCAAGGTGATGTTTGCAACAAGATCGGGACCTATCTGAAAGCTTTGGCTGCGCGGGACAACGGTGTGCCATTTTACGTCGCCCTGCCCTCCCCTACGATTGACTGGACCGTTCGCGACGGTGTGGCCGAAATCCCGATCGAAGAACGTGATTCCAGGGAAGTCTCCCATGTCATGGGTGTCGATGGGCAGGGGAACATCTCGGATGTACGCGTGACGCCAGATGGCACGGAAGGTGGCAATCCTGCCTTTGATGTCACCCCAAACCGGCTGGTGACGGGGCTTATCACCGAGCGCGGCGTCAGCGAGGCGTCTGCTGACGGGCTTGCCCGGTTGTTTCCCGAACGGGCTGGTTAACACTTTGTTTATCACAGTCCTGAATTGTGCAATCGCCCCCGCGGATCATGCACCCGCTTAACTTGCTGAGAATGAATGATGATTGAAAACTGGTACAGGGCCGACGAGGCACGGAAATGGCGTGATCGGGCCGGAACAGACCCCGCGGATCAGGAACTGGGCGAGCGTGTCTATACCTCGCGGCTGATCGGTCAGAACCCGGACCTCCTGATGCACGGAGGAGGCAACACGTCGGTCAAACTGGAACGCCCTGATCTGTTCGGTGATCCGCAGCGCGTTCTGCATGTCAAGGGATCTGGGTGGGATCTGGACAGCATCGAGGCACCGGGCCTGCCGGGCGTGTGGCTTGATCCTTTGATGAAACTGCGCGCATTGGACCATCTGTCAGATGCGCAGATGGTCAATGTTCAGCGCGCCAATCTGTTGGATTCGGGTTCTCCGAACCCCTCTGTGGAAACTCTGTTGCATGCATTTCTGCCGCACAAATATGTGGATCATACGCATGCGACACCCTTTCTGGTGCTCGCCAATCTGCCAAATGCCGAGGACGTCTGCCGCGAGATTTTTGGCGACCGACTGGGCATTGTGCCCTATATCATGCCTGGCTTCGGGTTGGCCAAAAAGGCGGCCGAGGTATTTGACGAAAACCCGAATGTCGAAGGGCTTCTGCTGCTTCAGCACGGGCATTTCACGTTCGGCGCGACGGCGCAGGAAAGTTATGACCGGATCGTGGCGCATACCAACGAGGTTGCTGCCTATTTCGGAATGAAGGACCTGACGACAATTGGCCGTCGCGATCCGGCTGAGAATCTTGAGGTGTTGCCGATCCTGCGCGGGGTCATCGCCGAAGTGGCGGCCCAACGGGATGACCCGATGCCGGTTTTTGACCTCCGCAACGGGCCGGATGTCATGCAGTTTTTCGATCGTCCGGATATTGACTCATTGGCCCAGCGGGGCATGGCGTCGCCGGATCACGTGTTGCGGACAAAAGGCTGCCCGCTTGTATTGCGCGCGTCGGATTTGTCTGGGGGGCGGGCGCGGATCAAGGCAAAGGTCGAAGAGTTTGCCAAAGACTATCGGGCGTATTTTGAACGGCAGTCGCCGCAGGCCGACGAACCCAAGAAACTGCTGCCCCAAGACCCCAAACATGCCTGGATCGAGGGCGTGGGGGTCCTGGGAATGGGCCCGAACGCGAAGGCTGCCTCGGCAGCGGCGGATCTTGCGGAACAAAACCTGCGGGTTCGAACAGTGGGCGAAGACGCGGGCGGTTTTTTTCCCATCAATGAAAAGGATCGCTTTGATTGTGAATACTGGTCCTTGGAACAGGCGAAGCTGGGCAAAAGCTCACCACCTCCGCTTCAGGGCAAGATTGTGATGGTGACCGGCGGTGCAGGGGCGATAGGTCTGGCCACCGCCAAGGCCTTTGCTGACGCCGGTGCAAATGTCGTTCTGGTGGACCGGGATGAACGGGCGTTGGCCGAGGCCAAATCGACCCTTGGCACATGGCATTCGACATATGCTTGCGACGTAACCGAGAGAGGCGCCGCAGATGCCGCGATTGCGGCGGCGATACACCGGTTTGGTGGGATCGATGTAATGGTATCGAATGCCGGGTCGGCGACTTCGGGCGCTTTGATGGATCTTGGTGACGACGATTTCCGCGCGGCTTTTGAACTGAATTTCTTCGCGCACAAGGCATTTGCGACACAGGCTGCCCAAGTGATGCAAGCTCAGGGCCGCGGCGGTCAGATCCTGTTCAATATCTCCAAACAGGCGATCAACCCGGGCCGGAACATGGGGGCTTATGGCACGCCAAAAGCCGCCACACTCTTCCTGTTGCGCCAGCTGACGCTTGAATTGGCCGAATATGGAATCCGTGTGAACGGGGTGAATGCAGATCGAATTCGGTCTGGCCTGCTGACGGATGGTTTCATTCAGGAACGCGCTGCCGCACGTGGCGTTTCCCAGGAGATCTATATGTCAGGCAACCTGCTGGGCCGCGAAGTCGAGGCAAAGCATGTCGCAAACGCCTTTGTTGCGCTGGCGCTGATGGAACGCACCACCGGTCATGTCGTGACGGTGGATGGCGGCAATACCGAGGCCGAACTTCGGTAACGCCTTTGCCCGATTGGTTTCCTGCCTGTGGCGTATCGATGTGCCTCAGGCAGGAACTGCCGTTCGGTTCTCGCGGATCGGCAGGTGGACTATGGCGCTGAAGGCACCGATCGCGACCCCGATCCACCAAACCATGTTGTAGTCGCCATACTGGTCATACATGCGTCCGCCAAGCCAGACGCCCAGGAAGCTGCCGATCTGGTGGCTCAAGAAGATAAAGCCATAGAGCGTTCCCATATAGCGCAGACCGTATAGATGCGCGACGAGCCCCGAAGTCAGCGGCACGGTGGCCAGCCAAAGCGATCCCATCACCAGCGAGAACACGATGACCGTAAGCGGTGTGATCGGGAACACGATGAACAAAGCCGCCGCAATCGTCCGGCCCGTATAGACTGCGGCCAGAAGGTACTTTTTCGGAAAGTGGTTGCCGGCCCAACCCGCCAGCAGCGTGCCGCCGATATTGGCCAGACCGATCAAGGAAATCGACACCGCACCAAGTGCGGATGTGGAGGTGATCCCGATGGAATGCAGTACGCCTCCGGGCTGGATTGGTCCACACATCTCGGTCACGAAAGCCGGGAAATGCGCGGTGATGAAGCCCAGCTGGTATCCGCAGCTGAAAAAACCCAGAAAAATCAGCGCATAGGAAGGGTCGCGGAACGCCTTGCCCAGAATCTCGCTCATGCTTTCTTGCATCTCTGCTTTTGAAACGGGCTGGGGTGTGCGCATGAAGGGCAAGGTCAGCACAAGGGCAAGAATTGCCGCGGCGAACACGACAAAAACCTGCTGCCAAGGCAGGAAAGTCAGCAGCCATTCGGCGGTCGGGGCCCCCAGAACCTGCCCAAAGCTGCCCGCGGCGGTAACGATGGCCAGCGACATGGACCGGTTTTCATCGGTGGACGCCCGTCCGACAACCGCCAGAACCACACCAAACCCGGTCCCGGCGATGCCGAAACCCACCAGCCACGCGTATATCTGATGCTCGAACGGCGTAACGGACCATGCCGTCAGCACCATGCCGGCCGCGTAGGTGAGAGCGCCGAGGATGATGGCTCGGCGGTCGCCCACCTTTTCGGCAATCGCGGCAAAGATCGGCTGCCCGATGCCCCAGGCCAGATTCTGAATTGCAATCGCCATCGAGAAATCGGTTCGCAGCCAGCCGAACTCATCCGCTATCGGAATCTGGAACACGCCGAACGACGCACGAACGGCGAAGCTGACCGTGATGATGATACATCCGACAATCAGAATCGGATTCAACAAGCGGGCGGATCGGGGCATGGGACCTCAGGCGTTACGTCCGAAGGACCGTATTACTTTTGGTGTCACCGTCAATTCAGCAGATTTGCGGTCACGGATAAACAAAATTGATGTGTCGCCAAAAATGGCTTCTTTTCAACGGCCGAGGTGACGGGTAAGGCTCGGATTCATGACGGATCTTATTTCGCTTTACGAGGCCCGCATTGCGGACGGAACCCTGACACGCGACGACGCGCAAGAGGCCGTTCTGCCCCAATTCGAACGTATCCGGGCGGCGCTGTCCAAGCCGGTCAAACGCGGGCTCTTCCGCAAGGCGCCTCCGCCCCCCAAAGGACTGTACCTGTGGGGCGGTGTCGGGCGTGGGAAATCCATGCTGATGGACATGTTCGTCGATACACTGGACAATATCCCGGCACGACGCGTGCATTTTCACGCTTTCATGCAGGAAATTCACGCTGGAATGCACAAGGCCCGGCAACAGAATGTCGAGGATGCCCTGGCACCGGTGGCGAAGGAGGTGGTCAATTCAGTTCGCTTGCTCGCGTTTGACGAAATGCAGATCACCGACATTACGGACGCAATGATTGTCGGGCGGCTGTTTGACTTGCTGCACGAGGGCGGCGTGGTCGTGGTTACCACGTCGAACAGGCATCCCGACGATCTGTACAAGGATGGGCTGAACCGGCAGCTGTTCCTGCCCTTCATCGCCCATATCAAAGAGCAGTTGCAGGTGTGGGAATTGGTGTCGCCCACGGACTATCGGCAGAACCGGTTGGAGGGTGCCCCGGTCTATTTCACTCCGATTGGCCCAGAAGCCCGGCAGAAGATCAGAGAGGTCTGGACAGATCTTGCCGGCGGACCAGCTGATCCGCTTGTGTTGCACGTCAAAGGCCGGGCCGTCGAATTGCCCGCCTTTCGCAACGGGGTGGCGCGGGCTTCATTCTATGATCTGTGTGGCCGCATGCTTGGGCCGGGTGATTATCTGGCGATCGCCGAAGAGGTAAAGGTGCTGGTGCTTGAGGACATCCCGCGCCTGTCGCGCAACAATTTCAACGAGGCCAAGCGTTTTGTCACCCTGATTGATGCGCTTTACGAAGCCAGGGTGCGTTTGATCTGTTCGGCTGCCGCCGAACCCGAGATGCTGTATGTCGAAGGCGAAGGAACCTTCGAATTTGAGCGCACGGCATCCCGCCTGCGTGAAATGCAGGATCAGGATTGGGGGCGACAGGGGCGCTGATCCGCCCGTATCGCCCGCGCCGCATCCAAGACAGTGTCAGCCGGGTCAAGAGGCTGGAACGCGCCTACGCATTTTCTTGCAGAATTTTTCCAGCCAGATAGAGCGAGCCGCAGATCAGAACGCGCGCCTGCGGGTCAGTGTCCGCGATCACTTTCAATGCGTCCGATACGCTGTCAGCGGTGGATGCGGGAAGGTTGACCCTGGCCGCAGCCGCAGCGGTTTCTTCCGCGCTGAGCGTTGCGGTCTCACCCGGAATGGACACGGCTGTCAGACTTGTCGCCTTTTTTGCCAGAGGTGCAAGATACCCGGTCACATCCTTGGTGTTGAGCATGCCGCAGATCATGTGCGTGGGTTTTTGCGGCAGGTTCGTCAGCACGTCCGCCAACGCGATTCCGGCGGCGGCGTTGTGACCACCATCCAGCCAAATCTCGGCCTGCGGCGCCTGATCGACGAGCGGGCCGGATTTCAGAAGCTGCATTCGCGCCGGCCATTCGGCCTTGGTCACGGCAGCTTCGTATGCGTCGTCGCCCATGTTCAGATGGCGCAGAACCGCCAACGCTGCGCCCGCATTCTGAATCTGATGTGCGCCCAGAAGGTTGGGCAGAGGCACATCCCGCAAACCGGTTTCGTCCTGATAGATCAGACGCCCGTTTTCTTCCTGCACGTGCCAGTGCTGACCATGAACCAACAAAGGCGCACCCAATCGGGCGGCCGTGTATTCGATGACCTCAAGCGCTTCGTCCTGTTGCGGGCCGACAATGCACGGAACGCCGGGCTTGATGATGCCCGCTTTTTCCGCCGCGATCTTGCCCAAAGTATCACCCAGGAACTGTTCATGGTCGATGGATACGGGGGTAATAACCGTGACGGCCGGGTTTTCAATCACGTTTGTGGCGTCCAGACGCCCGCCCAGCCCGACCTCGAGCAATGTGAAATCTGCCTTGGCGCGGGCAAAGGCCAACAGGGCGGCGCATGTGGTGATCTCGAAATAAGTGATGTTTTCGCCGCCATTCGCAGCGTAGCATTCATCCAGAACCGCCGTCAGTTCTGGCTCCGAGATCAGCTCTCCGACCAATCGAATACGTTCATGAAAACGGGCCAGATGCGGCGAGGTATAGGCATGTACCGAGCGCCCCGCCCCTTCCAGCCCCGCTCTGATCATCGCCTGAGTTGAGCCCTTGCCGTTGGTCCCGGCAATATGGATGACCGGCGGCAATTTCAGCTGCGGATTGTCCAGTGCCTCCAGCAGACGCCAGACACGGTCCAAGGTCAGATCAATGATCTTGGGGTGCAGCGCCATCATCCGGTCGAGGATGGCGTCGGACGTCTTAGCCGTCATTTCTGATCTGTCTCTTCGGCGGGGGCCTCGATTGCGTCGGTTGGTTCCGGTGCAGGCAGATCGCCCTTGATCGCTGGCGGCAGATTCATCAGCATCCGCGTGATGGTAATCAGTTCATCGCGCATTTCGGTACGTCTGGTGACACGGTCCAGCATCCCGTGATCCAGCAGGTATTCGGCGCGTTGAAAGCCTTCGGGCAGTTTTTCGCGGATCGTCTGCTCGATCACGCGAGGCCCGGCAAAGCAGATCAGCGCATTGGGTTCCGAGATATGGACATCGCCCAGCATCGCATAAGACGCAGTAACGCCACCGGTTGTCGGATGAGTCAGCACCACGATATATGGCAGGTTGGCTTCTTTCAGCATCTCGACTGCCACAGTGGTGCGCGGCATCTGCATCAGGCTGAGGATACCTTCCTGCATACGGGCGCCACCGGCTGCCGAGAAAAGGATAAGCGGCCGTTTGAGTTTCACCGCCTCCTGCGCGGCGGCGATGATCGCGTTGCCGACATACATGCCCATCGATCCGCCCATGAACGAAAAATCCTGCGCGGCGGCCACAATGGGGGTGCGGCCAATTTCACCCAAGGCGACCAGCATGGCTTCCTTTTCGCCGGTCTTCTTCTGCGCTGCCTTCATGCGATCGGGGTATTTCTTCTGATCGCGGAATTGCAACGGATCGTCTTTTGGCGCGGGTACTTCAAGTTCGGTAAAGATGCCGCCGTCAAACAAGTGCTTGAACCGCTCTCGCGGTTTGATCGCCATGTGGTGGTCGCACTGTGTGCAGACATTCTGGTTTTCCGCCAACTCGCGATGGAACAGCATCGTTCCGCATTCGTCGCATTTGTGCCAGAGGTTTTCAGGCACTTCGCGGCGTGAGAAGATCGAGTTGATCCGGGGGCGGACGTAGTTTGTGATCCAGTTCATGTCGGAACCTTGACTTGTGCGGTGTTGACGTCAAATAGGACGCCACGGAAGGAATTGCAATCAACGCCTGAGCGCAAGTCGCGCGGCCAGCCAGCAAACGAACATCACGGCAAGGTCCACCAGAAGCCAGGGGCGAAGCTGTTCGGCGTCGGATGCATCGAACGGAAGGGTGAACAGCGCCAGCCCGTTCAGATTGTCGGGCAACGAGATGAACAGCAACGCAATGATGTTGTTGAAAAAATGCAAGGCGATAGCTGGCCCCAATGTTCCCGCCCGTGCCGTTAGGTCCGATGTCAGCAGACCGAAAACGCAAGCCCACAGCGCAATCAGCAACGCGTTGTCGCCAGCCATGTCCGGTGTGTAATGTCCAACTGCAAACAGGATGGATGGTACCCCCATCCAGATGACAGGCGATTGGAATCTGGCTGCTAGGGTTTGCTGAATATAGCCTCTGAACAACAGCTCTTCGGCGCTGGTCTGCACCAGAACAACCAGGGCCGAAACCGGCAAAAGAAGAAGCCAGGTTGACAATGGCAGGTTCTGCGACAGAGATCCGCCAAAGCCATAAGGCGGCAACAGGAACCCGACAACGCCCAAAATAAGCAGTGCTTTCAACACTTTAAGGAATTGGCCCGCAGCCAATCGGTACCCGCCCACGATGGACACCAAAGACCTGTGCTGAACCTGCCGCGCGGCGACGGCCACGCCCAGAATGATGAAACCGAAACTGGCCAACAGCAACAGCAGCGCGAGGGGTGAACCGCCCATCAGAAGCGTCTGCGCCCAGCTTTCCGGACCCATCCCGGCAACCACGGTAAAAAACACCATGTTCAGAACGCTGACCAGCACGGCAACCAGCAAGAGCCCCAGCAACAGGCGCCAGATTTCCGGTTTGCCGCGCGCGGTTTCGACCAGATGGTCATGAGCGGAATATGCTTTAGGCATTATTATCCGTGCTTTCCTGAATCGCCTGATCCGTAATCGTCGGGAGCAGCTCCTCGGGGTTCTGCGCCGCATTGATTCTTGTGGACAACGTAGTCAGATATCCCGCAACAGTCTGTAGCAATTGCGTAGCAACCGAAGCGTCGCTTTCGACCACGGCACGCAGTTCCTCGGCGCCGATACGCAGGAACCTGCAATCTTCGGTGGCGACCAGATCCAGTTGTCTGGGCTCTCCTGTTATGATCGAGAGATCACCGATCAGCCGCCCGGGTTCGATGATCGAGATCGGGCGTTTTTTTCCATCATCCGTGGGCCAGTCCAGCCTGGCCTGCCCTGAGACGCACAGATACGCCGCGTCCGGCGCCTGACCACGCGAGAAAATGACTTGCCCCGCTGCTGCTTCGTACCATTGCGCTGAGAACGCCAACAACCGCTGGTTGCGGCCATCCACGCCGGAAAACAACTCGGTCGCCGAAATGATCTCGAGCTTGCGGCTCAGATCGTCCGACGTGCTGTCTTCTTGCGGGGATTTGGAGCGTGACACACCATCGATACGGCCATCCTTGATTTCCACAAACAGATCATACGCTTCGGGATGTGCAAAGTGATCTTCCATAAAGATCATAATGGAATCCGGCAACAATTCCCGCAGTTTCAGGCGGGTGCGCAACCGGCTTTCGGAATCGTGACTTGCCAGGGCCCTGTCCAGAATCAGGACGTCAGGCCGTTTGATACCCGCGCGAGAGAATGCGGCACGCTCCTGAAAGACGGTCGGCAGATTGTTCCCGCCCAGGCCTGCTGGCAGATCGTAGATGATGGCAGCTGCACGGCGTCGCAGGCCGGCTTCGTTCATGGCTTCGGCCACAACGTCTTCTATTTCGTCCGCATGTGCACCGGCCATCAACGACACCCGGCCGTAGATCGCATTTTCCATCACGGTCAGGCGCGGCACAAAGATGTCCGGCGCAACTGACATGAACATGCCACCCATCGCATCCCGCAGCCGCTTGGCCTGGCTTTTGCGGATGGCAAGAATCTTTTCCTTGTATACTTCCGGGAAATTTGGGCCGATCTGTTCGGCCGTTAACAGGAACGGTACCGTCAACAGCAATGCGCGCTCCTGGTCGCTCACGGCCATATCACCCTTGGCTTTACGCCGTTCTTCGATATCCAGCAATTTGTGATACATGTCCTTGGACATGCCAAGCCTTAGGAAAAGCGGGTGATCCGCCCCGTCCCGCCCGAAGGTCTTGCTGAGCGTGTCAATGACGGCCTGAGAGATGCTGATCACGTCGTCAACCAGATCATGGGCCCTGAGCATCTGAACGAACCGTTCGTCACCCGCCAAAATATCCGGAGAAATGTCCTTGGATGGTGCCGCGAACAACAGGTTTCCGCCCAGCGGAACTGCCGGGTTAAAGCGATCAGGGTCGAAACGGTACACATATCGATCAAGCCCCTTTTCTGCCAGGCGCTCGGCGATGGTCCCTCGTAAATTGACAACTTCCTGTGCCAGGACCGGGTGAATTTCCGGGTCGAACTGCGTACGCAAAGTGCGGCGGAACATGAACTCGTCGATACCCATCGCTTCCACCAGCTGGAACCACCAGTCACGTATGTCGTCGATATCATCAAGACCGGCGAGGCCCGGGTCAATCCATTCATCGTCCAGAGAATCCGGTGAATTGCCTGCACGAACAGCTTCGATTTGCCACCGCGTCGGGGCCTTGAGCGTATCTGCTTGATGTCGTGGATGCGTGCGCAAAGGCATCATGAGGTTGTCGCCCAATGTCCCGTCAAACAGGTAAGGGCGCGAATAGGCATAGCCGATGCGGGCCGCGATGACGGCCTGATGCAGACCCCGCAGATTATGCCCGGCTATGATCACCTCACCCTGAGCCGGCAACACCTCACGTGTCAGAAGCTGTCCCAGCGCGCTGCGTTCCGACGCCTGTCCAGACTGAATTGCGACGCGCGCGCCGCGCGGAATGGTCAGATCGAGATCTTCGAGAACGGTTTTACCATCGCTGTCGCGAACCGTCACATTTCGCAGCTCTATGTCGCCAGTCAGACGCGGAATGGTTTCAGGCTCACCCTCGAAAAGCTCTTCCGGTATCATGTTGTCCGGCGCAAATCTCTCGGTGACGATTTCCCACCGCAAAGACATGTCCTGTACCTGATTGTAATAGGTCAGCAGATCCTTCCATGGGCCGCTCAGATCCTTGTAGGCGCCCAACGCGGCAACCAGCGCACCTACGGTCACCTCACCGGTGATCGCCAGATATCCACCCACTGAATAAAACAGGAAGGGTGTCATCTGAGTTATCAGGTTGTTGAGGAACTTCATGAAGAATTTTTTGTTGTATATCTTAAAACGGATCTCGAACAGTTTCCCCAGCCGATGGCTGAATTGCGCAAGGCGATAGCGCCACCCTCCGTTGGTCCGCAGATCGCTGATACCCGCCGCAGTTTCGCCGATCTCCGAGCTCAGACGTCGAACTTCCTGAATGCGGTCCTTGTTCAGAAGGTTGATTTGCCGCTGAAGCTTGGGGATCAGCCAGGCCTGAAGCGGGATCAGCGCGATACTGGCAAGTCCGAACCAAACGCTTTGCATGAACAGGAAGGTGACGATCGTCATCATCTGGCCGAACTGGAAAACCGGCTGCGCGATGGCATCTCCCATCAGGCCACCCATCGGTTCGGCCTCGGACGTGATCATCGATACCAGCTCACCCTGGCTGGTGGTCGCAAAATAGGATTTCGGAAACCGCATCGACCGTTGGATCAACGTATAGCGCAGGCGCCGCAGCATGCGCTCGGCTAGGACGCCCTTCATCGTGTTGATGCGCATCTTCATGACACCGCTCGCGATCACCGTCGCCAGGAATGCAACACACAGTATCATCAGATACTGAACCTGCGTCACGGTGAAGTTCCAGATGGTTACCGTGTCACCCGGCGCGCCGATTGCGTCGTTGATGATTTGTTTGGGCAATTCCAGCGAGGCGTAAAGAAACGGGAACGACAGGACCGTCAGCAGAAGAAGAACAAGTTGCTGTTTCTTCGAATATTTCCAAATGAAGGCAAATAAAGTGGACTCCATAACCTGGCCTTGTCATGCGCTAAACTGTTGTGTGGCTGTTCTTGGGATGACCCACTTTGCAGGAGCCAAACGGTAAGCACTGACCCGGTACATTGCAAGAATAGACCAGTTCAGTTTCAGCATGTTGCGCCTAACCAAATTATGGAGGGACCCCAACAGGAAAACACAAGTCTTCAATAGCAAATCCGTTATTGCGGTTTTGTTCATGCCGTTGTCCTTGACTAAGGCCGGGCATTATTGGACGACGTGGCCATGGGCAGGATTCTGGATCGCTATATTCATCGCAAGACTCTGGGGCGCTGGCGTCGGGCCGCGCATCAGGCACCGTATGCCAGCCAGGCAGATTTGCGCTTGCAAAGGGATCAGGCCCGCGGTTTGCGCAGGCATCTTGATCATTTGATACAGCAGGCAGACAGTCGCCTGATCCGGCCAACGATTGGGTCAACGCAGTTTCCCAAACCCGTCGGAACAGACTGGAGCTGCCGCCCCGACCTATGGCGTGCGCCCCTGACGCAACCCGGTGTGGCTTCGGCCCCGCGAAAGACCGTTCTGGACAGTCAAGTCAGCGTGTTCCACGATTGCCCGTTTTCTGAAATTGCCGTTCGGCAAGTCCGGAACAGAGGGGACAGAGACCTGGCTCCGTTCAGTCTCGTAATCGAGGTTTTCAGCTTTGGGGGGTCCTTTCTGTCCGTTTCGGTCGAATTGCCTGAGGATGCTGCAATTCACCTGACACGCGAGCACCTTGTGAGGGTGGAAACCCTGATCGAGTGTGAAAAGCCATCGGGCGTGTTCGCGCGCCTCAACATTCAGCACGGTCCCAACATGGAACAGGTATTGCGAAGCCTTGATCCCGGCGAGGTATCAAAAGCCGTGGATTTTGATCTGGCGCATCTCCCCCTGAATGAGCGCAGGATCGAAAAAATCTGGCTTGATCTGATTTTTGAAACGCCCGAGATGAATCGCATGGTGGTGCGGGATCTTACGTTTTGCCGTTTTCATCGCGCCGATTTGTGAGAAGATCAGTCATGACGCAGACCAAGCTAACCTTCATACGGTTCGAAAACGGAATCTGGCAAGGCCACATTCAAGCCAGCAGTACGCCTAACCCCGAGGTAAGCTATCAGGGCGAAACCCTGAGCGATGTTGACCTGTCGCCCGCAGAAGACGGATGGGACTTGCGCATACAGGTGCCTGTTGCGGCCCTGTCCGAAGGTGTGCACACGTTCGTCGTTGCAGATGCAGCCACGACCGAGAAACTGGGAAGCTTCACGGTGATTGCCGGTGAGCCCGCCGCAGATGATCTAAGGGCCGAAATTGATTTGCTGCGGGCTGAACTGGATATGCTGAAACGCGCTTTCCGCCGGATTTGCCGAGACGACCCCTAATTCGTTCCTGCTGGTTTTCCTGTCAATCTTGCCAGATTCGTGCATCATTGGCGTTTTCAGAGCGGATCGCGCCTTGTCATGGATCGCAGCAGCATAGTCAAAGTCATCGCTTTGATGGTTACCGGATTTGGCATCGGTATTGATTTTACCGGCGCCCTGATGCTGGTGCCTGCGATCGAAAGCAGCTTTGACGCCGATATCACCAGCACCCAATGGGTTCTGAACATTTATGCCTTGTTTTTCGCCATGACCATGGTCGCAGGCGGGCGGCTTGGCGACATGTACGGCCACCGCAGAATGATGCTTTTTGGCCTGTCGATCTTTCTGTTTTCCTCGGTCATGTGCTTCGTTTCGCCCAGTCTTGATTTTCTTGTCATTGCGCGTGCGCTGCAAGGCATCGGCGCGGGTTGTGTGTGGCCCTGCACGCTGGCCTTCGGGGCAACCAAAGTATCAAAGCCAGAACATCGAGCCTTGGTGATGGGGCTAATTCTGGCAGGTGTGACCACCGGAAACGTGTTTGGTCCGATGATCAGCGGATTGGCCGTGAACTTGGGAGAGTGGCGCTACTTCTTCCTTGCCAATGTGGTCTTTTCCTGCATTTCGATGGCCACCGCGCTGATCCTGATGGAGCGCGAAACACAGCACAAACCGGATGAACACCTCGACCTCGCTGGGATGGGTGTGTTGTCCTTTGCCGTTTTGCTGCTGCTTTACGGTTTGGATGTGGGCGCGGACTGGGGGTGGACGTCCGTCCCGTTGTTGATGCTGTTTTTCATCAGCGCTGCGCTTTTCATTCTGTTCCCCAAAGTCGAAAAACGCGTGACAGAGCCGCTGCTTTTGCCGCAGATGATGCAAAACCGCGAGTTTCGCATCACCCTTGGCCTGAACATGTTCAACGTGTCCGCGGCATTTGTGGGGCTGCTGTATTTTCCCCAATACATGCAAAAGGTGCTGGGCTGGTCGACGTTTGAATCGGCACTGGGCTTGGCGCCGCTGACCGTGTTGCTTGCCGTGGGATCAATTGTTTCGGGCACGCTTTACAATGATTTCGGCCCCAAGCGGCTGCTGTTTTGGGGATATCTGATCGCAACGATCGGCGCTGCGACCATTGTCGTGCTGCCCGGTGATCTGGGGTACTTTCGCATCCTGCCCGGCATGGCGATGATCGGACTGGGCGCAACTTTGACGGTCGGGCCGTCCGGCACTGCTGCAATGTGCGCCGTAAAGCCGGAACGGGCTGGGCTGGTTGGCGGCCTGAGCTTCATGACCCACCTGGTTTACGGCGCAATCTCTGTCGCCTGTGCCACGGCCATCATGTACGTCGTCAGCCTGTCTGACCTTCGCCAGAATGTGGCCGCTTCGGGTATCAAGTTGACCGAAGCAGAGCTTCGCACGATCAACGGCGGAACACTTGATACGCCGTCCGCCCACGCGGTCATCAGCCGGTTGTCATCCAGCGAGGCAGAGACGGTTCAACGGGCATTGTCGGCGGCGTTTGACAGCGGGATGAGTATGGCTTTCGTCTTTTCGGCCTTGTCCGTCTCGGTCGGTCTCGTTCTGGCGCTGCTTCTCGACGAAAAGAAACTGCACCGGATCGAAAGCTGAAGCCGGGAGCCAAGGGCTGCGACATCCGCAGCCCTTACCGTTTTACTGTGACGGCCCGTTGGGGTTGAAGGCGGACAGCCCCTTCAAGATATCGATGGCGTAGGCCAACTGGTAATCCTCTTCCCTCAGCTCTGCGGTTGCTTCGGCCTTGGCGCGATCTTCTTCGATCTGGCGAATCTCATCTTCGCTCAGGCTGTCATTGTTGAGGCTGCCGCGCAGATCGGCCTCGGAGCGTGAACGGGCGTTGGTTTCTTCCTCTTCCGGTTCCGGCGCCGGACGGGGTTGTTCCACGATGATATCAGGGCTGACACCCAGAGCCTGAATCGACCGCCCTGATGGGGTGTAATACCGGGACGTGGTCAGGCGCATCGCACCATCACCCCGCAACGGCATCACCGTCTGAACCGACCCTTTGCCGAAGCTTTTGGTGCCGACGACGATGGCCCGGCGATGATCCTGAAGCGCGCCCGCGACGATTTCAGATGCCGAGGCCGAACCACCATTGATCAACACGACAATGGGTTTGCCTTCCGCCAGATCGCCGGGGGTGGCGTTGAACCGCTCACCCTCTTCCGGGTTCCGTCCACGGGTCGAGACGATTTCCCCTTCGTTCAGGAACGCATCCGAAACTTTGATGGCCTGTGTCAACAGACCGCCCGGGTTGTTGCGCAGGTCCAGTACGACACCATTGACCTTGTCGATGCCACCAGCTTCTTCGATCTGTTCCTTCAACCCTTCCTGTAGGTTGGGGAAAGTCTGATCATTAAAGGTCGTTACCCGCAGCACGACACTTGTGCCCTCGGTGCGGGCGCGAACGGCGGTCAGCTTGATCGTGTCACGGATAATGGTGACATCGAAGGGATCAGGTTCGCCTTCGCGCACGACGGTAATAACAATCTCGGAGCCGACCGGACCCCGCATCAGATCCACCGCCTTGTCCAGCGTCAGGCCCAGAATGCTTTCGCCATCCACATGTGTGATGAAATCTCCGGCTTCGATCCCGGCCTCGTCAGCGGGTGTGTCGTCGATGGGTGACACGACTTTGACAAAACCGTCTTCCTGCGTGACCTCGATACCCAGTCCACCGAACTCGCCCCGGGTCTGCACGCGCATCTGTTCCGCATCATCGGGCGAAAGATAACTGGAATGCGGATCAAGAGAGGTCAGCATACCATCGATTGCCGCCTCGATAAGTTCTTCGGGCTCGACCTCTTCGACATATTGCGCACGGATGCGTTCGAAAATGTCACCGAACAGGTCAAGCTGTTCATAGACGCTGGCCTTGTTCACAGCCTCTTGCGCCAGCAGGGGGCCTGCGATCTGCGTTGTCGCAAGAATGCCTGCCACAGTTCCGGCCAAACCGGCCATCACAAATTTCTTCATACTCGTTTATCCATCCTTGTCGGTCCGAAACCAAGTTTCCGGGTCCACTGGGGTGTTGTATTCTCTTACCTCTATATAGAGCGTTTCTGGACGATCAGTTCCAGTGCCATCACCGCTTGTTGACAATATTGCGCCGATTTCCGGCGTTTCACCCGGCATCAGGCCAACCGGAGTGCCTTTGGGGATCACCTGCCCTGGTTGACCATAGACCTCTTGCAAACCCGAAAACACGAACAACAGGCCCGGTTGCGGCTCCAGAATGACAAGGTTTCCCAAATCCAGCAATGGCCCGCGATAGCGGATCGTGGCCGCAGTGGGGGATGTTACAAGCGCACGGGAACGGGTGCCGATGACCAGACCAGCGCGGGCGACCCCTGCAGCGTCCGGTTCACCGGCCTTGTGCAGCAGGATGCCCTGCACCGGCAAGGGAATCTGTCCTTTCTGATTCAGGATGCTTGCGTCGGTTTCAACGATCTCGCCTTCTGAAATCTCTGACAGACCGCTTGCAAAGCCATCCAGGGTCTCGGTCGAAGAAATCAGAATGGCCGTGCGCACCGGGTCTTCGACAAACCGACGCGGCAAATCAGTGCGGTCGGCAATCGCTTCGCTCAACCGCGTGCGGGCGTCCTGCACGCCACGCAGCCCTTCGGTCAAAGTTTCCGAGGCGCTTTGTTGCAGCAGACGCAGGGTCTGAACCTCTTGCAGGTCCTGTGCCAGCGCTTGCGCTTTTGCGTTAAGACCAGGCGTGACCTCGGACAGCATCATTCCGGCCCGCGCCGCGCCCAATGGGCCTGACGGGTGCAGCATCAGCACTGGCGGCGCGGTCGTTTCGATGGTCTGCAAAATACCAAGCAACTGCCTGACGTCCTTTTCACGCGCGCTCAATTGCGCGCTCAGTTGCGCTTCGCGTGTTGCAGCCTTGCGCAGACCGGTCCGCATCGCGCTCAGCCCGGCCTCATAGGCCTGTATCGTTTCGGTCAGCGCCCGCACCCGATCCCTTGCGCCGTCGGCTTCGCTCAGCGAAATCGACGCCTGTTCCAGCATCCTTGCCGCATCCAGTGCTGCCCGAGAAGCGTTGGTCTGGGCAAAGGCCTGACAAGCTGAAAGCAGCACAATCGCTAGGGCGGTCAGCCTCATGACAGCAGGCTTTCTCCGGTCATTTCCGGCGGTTTGGGCAGGTTCATCAAATCAAGCAGCGTCGGCGCCAGATCAGACAATCTTCCTTGACGCAATCGCGCGCCTTCAGGTCCCCCAACCAACGCGACGGGCACCGGGTTCAGCGTGTGCGCCGTATGCGGACCGCCGGTTTCCGGATCAACCATCACTTCACAATTACCGTGATCGGCGGTGAGGATCATTGCACCGCCTGCCTTTTCCAAGGCAGCAATGACCTGAGCCAGTCCTGCATCAACGGCCTCGCATGCCTTGATCGCGGCTTGCAGGTCGCCGGTATGCCCGACCATATCAGGGTTGGCGTAATTGGTTACGATCAGGTCGTAACCTTGTTCGATCGCCTCGACAAACTTGGCTGTGACCTCGGCCGAGGACATCTCGGGTTGCAAATCATAGGTCGCGACATTGGGTGATTTGGGCATAAAGCGATCTTCACCTTTTTCAGGGGTCTCCTTGCCCCCGTTCAGGAAAAAAGTGACATGGGGGTATTTTTCGGTTTCAGCCAGCCGGAACTGACGCAACCCCTGCTTGGCGACCCATTCCCCGAGCGTGTTCACGATCGCCCGTTTCGGAAAAACCGTGGTCATATATGTGTTGTGGCCGTCCGAATACTCTACCATGCCCAGCAGCGCCGACAGTTTCGGCCGCGGCCCGGTTTCGAACTCGGCAAAGCCCGGTTCACCAATCGCGCGCAGGATTTCACGAGCACGATCTGCACGGAAATTGAGACAGAAAAAGCCATCGCCGTCGGAGACACCTTTGTAACCTTGCAACACGGTCGGCGTGATGAATTCATCAGATTCAGACTGGTTGTAGGCATGGTCCACGGCGCCATGTGCGGTGCTGGCCGCCCTGCCCTTGCCGTTGATCATCCCGTCATAAGCTTCTGCGATCCGTTCCCAGCGATTGTCGCGATCCATGGCGAAATAGCGACCGCTTACCGTGACGACACGGGCCCCCTCGGGCAGCCGTTCTTCCAACTTGGAAAAATAGGTCAGCGCTGATTTTGGGGCCACGTCGCGCCCATCCGTGACCGCATGAAGGGCGACCGGAACACCGGCATCCGTAATGGCCTTGGTTGCAGCGATGATGTGGTTCAGGTGCCCGTGAACACCACCGTCCGAGACCAACCCCATGAGATGAGCCGTCCCCCCAGAGGATTTGACCTTGGAAATGAATGCCTGCAATGCCTCATTGTCAAAGAACGAACCGTCTTCGATGGCCAGGTCGATCTGCCCCAGATCCATGGCCACAACGCGGCCCGCACCTATATTGGTATGACCGACTTCGGAATTACCCATCTGCCCACTGGGCAGACCTACGTCCGGGCCATGCGTTGTCAGCGTGGCGTGCGGGCATTTGGCCATGATCGCGTCAAAGGTCGGCGTGTGCGCCAGATAGGGCGCATTCGCCTGTGTGTCGTCTGACACGCCCCACCCATCAAGAATGCACAGAACAACGGGTTTGGGGGTTGGCATTGAAATTCTCCGATTACTGCTCTTGGGTCTTCTTCTAGCGTCTGGCCGGCAAGGGGTGAACCATCTTTGCGGCAATTTACGCAGAATTAATCAAACGGCCTGGCGGCTTCGGCCCATCGCTGGAGGACAATGAGCCGCTGCATTTTTCGACGCAAAGCCATCATGGTTTTATCGGTGAAAACCCGGACGAGACTAGTCTTTTCGGTAACTTGTGTATGGCTTCGCCTTGCGGTTGCGATATTTGACCGTCAGTTCCAGTGGCGTGTCGTTTTCGTCGTAGATGCCGATCATGATGCCCGTGCCTCCGCTTCGGGTCCGCATGTCGATCAACTGCTGTTCGGACCGGGTGGTGCGCTGTGACGGGCGCCGCGCCCAGGCAAACAGGTGATCGTACATTTGCGCGATGACATCCGAATGATCCGCGCTGTCACCCAGATCCACCAGTTCATCGGGGTCGTTTTCCAGATCGAACAGGATCGGCCTGTACCCGCCCTCGCAATGGATGAGCTTCCACTTTTCATTCGCGACCATGAACATCACCGCGTCACGAACGGATAGGTTCAGCCGCTGCGCGATGGGAGACGCGGAATAGTCATATTCGCAGATCGCGACCTGTCGGGGCGTTTTGTCGGACTGACCATGCAGGATCGGCAGCAAAGAATGCCCCTCGAGAATATGCCCGGCCTTTTCGCCGCCTGCCAGTTCCAGAAACGTCGGCGCCAGATCGATCGACTCGACCAGCGCGTCGCAGGTGGTGCCGCGCGTGACGTCCGCTTCGGGTGACGGGTCATAAATGATCAGCGGCATTTTGGTGGAGGCATCGTGGAAGAAAGTCTTCTCACCCATCCAGTGGTCACCCAGAAAATCACCGTGATCCGAGGTCAGCACGATCATCGTGTCTTCCATCCTCCCGGTTTTCTCCATCCAGTCGAACAGACGACCCATCTGGTCATCCGCTTGTTTGATCAGCCCCATATAAGCCGGGATCACCGCCTCGCGGACATCCTCCCGCGAAAATGCCTGCCCGACCTTGGTGTCCATGAAGGCCTTCAGGACGGGATGGGCATTCTTTCGCTCAGCTTCCGAGCGGACCACGGGCACGACATGTTCGGGCCCGTACAACGAAGCGTAAGGTTCCGGCACGATGTAAGGCCAGTGAGGCTTGATGTAGCTGAGGTGACAGCACCACGGTCCGTCATGGCTGTCCATGAACTCGATTCCACGGGTGGTCAGATATGGTGTTTCACTGTCCTCTTCCGCGATATTTGCCGGTTCGGATGAATTCTTCAGGAACCACCCCGACAGCACGTTGCCATCGGCATCCAGACCGGAATTGGCAAAATCATGCCACGGATTGTCGCTCTCGTATCCCTTGTCTGCAAGGTAATGGTTGTATTTCTTTGCCCCGTCCGGGTCATAGAATCCGTCCGGACCCTCTGCGCGCAACCCGTCATCGCGTTCGAACACGTCAAACCCGCATTCCGCGACGCGGGCCCCGATGATACTGTCGGGCTCCAGCCCAAGACGGGCCATCCCCTCGGCATCGGCTGCCATATGGGTCTTGCCGACCAGCCAGCAATCCATTCCCGCCTTGCGCAGGTGGTCGCCCAACGTGATCTCACCCACTTTGAGGGGAATGTTGTTCCATGAGGCCCCATGGGAATGCACATAGCGCCCGGTATAGGTCGACATGCGGGAACTGCCGCAAATCGGCGATTGGATATAGGCCCGGTCAAAGCGGACACCGCGCGCGGCCAGACGATCGATATTCGGAGTATGCAGATGTGGGTGCCCGTAACAGCTCAGATAATCCCAGCGCAGCTGGTCGAACATGATGAACAGGATATTTTTTGCCTTGGCCAATACGGTGCCTCCCCGAAAGTCATAGGGACCTAGTTAGCCACTTCCGTTCGCAGAGCGAAGCAAAACTTGCTTCAGGCCTTATGCTCCATCTGTTCCAGCATCTTCCTGGCACGTTTGCACTGCAACTGATCGCGCAGCGGGCTGTCCGGGTCGACATCCTTTTGACACACAACGCATTTATCGGCGCCCGAGATCGCATTCAGGCCACCGCAGCTGCCTTTGATGGTCTTGCCCATCAGCATGACGCCCAATGACATACCGACCATGACAAGCGCCAAAAGAATAAAGGCCAGAATAAAAGTGCTCATCTCGGTTCCTGACTGTCAGTTGGTTCCCAAAGCGTTTTTGAACTCGGTGCTGTGCGAAGTAATATAGGCATCTTCGCCGCCTGTCACATCCCGCGAGATGAAGTACACGGCAAGTTTATGCTTTTCCGCAATGTCCATTCCCTTCTCGTGACCCAAAGCCAGCATGGCCGTTGCCCAAGCATCCGCCAACATTGCGTTTTCCGCCAGAACCGTGACAGAGGCCGTGCGATGTGTGATCGGGCGTCCCGTGGTCGGATCGATGATATGCGAATAACGCACACCGTCCTGTTCGAAGAAATTCTTGTAATCGCCCGAGCTGGCCATGCCGCGATCATCCAGAGAAACGATCAGTTGAATGCTCTGAGCGCCCGTTTCAGGCTTTTCGATGCCAATGCGCCAGGCTTCGCCCTGCTCATTCTTGCCTTTGGCAACAAGATCACCGCCGATCTCGACAAGGTAATCGTCGATACCGGCATCCTGCAAAGCACCGGCAACCGTATCGATGCCATAGCCCTTTGCAATCGCCGACAGGTTGATGCCCACCTTTGGATCAGCCTTCGACAGCGTGCCGGCTTCGGTGTCGAGCGTCAGCAAACGGGCCTGCCCGACGCCGCTCAACGCGGCCTCGATTTCGGTATCCGATGGCACCGGATCCTCGGGCTTGCGTGGGCCAAAGCCCCAAAGTTCGATCAGCGGGCCCAGAGTTACATCAAAAGTCCCACCGGTTTTTTCGTGCACGTCATTGGCTGCCGAAAGGACCAATGCGAGTTCGTCCGAGACCGGAACGGGGGCTGTGCTGGTTGACGCCGAAAAGACGGACACCTCGGATTCTGGATCCCAGTTGGACATTTTGGCGTTCACCTCGGCCAGCGTCTCTTCGACGGCCGCGGCCAATGCGGCCTCATCAAGATCTTCGCCGATCGCGGTTATGTTGAAGGTCGTGCCCATCGTTTCGCCCGACAGACGAACCACCTCGGGTTCTTTGTCGAACAAACAGCCGGAAAGAAGGGTGGCAACGGCCAGTAAAGGCATAAGACGCATCGGGCGATCTCCGGGAAATTCTGTGCCCGGCATATGCCAGTGGCCCCGGCCAGAGTCAAACTGCGATCACATCTTCAGCGGCAGGAAACCCAGCATCAAAAGGCCGACCCCCGCCGGCACGCCGAACAACCACGCACGTTTTTGCCAACCCGGCGGCTGTTGCTTCCACGCCATGCGGAAATTGTGGCCACAAACAACAACGGCAAAGAAGATCAATGCCGCTATGGGTGGCGTAAGATAGAGTTCACTCAATGGCTTGAACGTCCTTTCCGGGCCCGCGTTTTTGCCGATCGGCGCAATTGCACCCTATACAGGTCGTTTAGCTGCGCTAAGGTGAAAGGGAAAGACTTTGCAAGAACCACAAGGAGATTGCCCATGGCTCCAACCTCTTACCAGTCGCCTTCGCGTGGCGACAAGTCAGACAAGACGACGTACAGCCAGTCAGCGGAATCGAACCTGTCGCATTCGCAGACAACCGTGGCCAAGCTGCTGGAAGGTAAAGGGGACGCGGTGTTTTCGGTGCGGCCAAATGACACCATCCATTCTGTGGTCAACACGCTGAAGGAAAAGCGGATCGGTGCTGTTCTCGTGACGGATCAGAACGGGGCTTTGCAGGGGATTTTGTCAGAGCGCGACATCGTTCGGCGCATGGCAGATACACCCGGCCAGACCCTTCCGCAATCGGTCGAAGACCTCATGACCAGGGATGTCAAGACCTGCACACCGGATGATCTGCTGAATGAAGTTCTGAAAACAATGACCGAGGGTCGTTTTCGCCATATGCCGGTGCTGCGCGACGGAAACTTGTGCGGCGTCATCACGATCGGAGACGTTGTCCACTTCCGTCTCAAAGAGTTGGAATATGAAGCGCTTCGCATGAAGCAAATGATCGTCGGCTAAAGGCCCACTGTTCATCCGGTCGAGGTGAACCGAACACTTCCGGCGTTGATCTCGGCGGCTGTCAATCGACCCGAAGCGAAAGCGCCCGTGTCAATCGATACCACCCGGTTCCTGATCCGGGGCAGGTCCACGATGGTGTGGCCATGCACCACCCATTGGCCATCGCTGCGAGCCAGCCTGGGAAACATGGGATGTCCCCAGAGGCAAATCTGGCGATCCTGGGCCTCAATCGGATGTCGGGGGTCCAGCGCCGCATGAACGAAAGTGACGTTGCCGGTGGTCCAGGTCAAAGGCCGGTCGGCAAGCCAGTTGATCAGGCTTTCCCCCATCTTCAGGCGAAGATCATCCGCCAGTTTTCGAACCTGCTGGTTGTTGTCGACATCCCCGGGCGGCTTCAACCCGAAAGACGCCAGCGTTTGCACGCCCCCATTTTGAAACCAGAGCCGAGCGTTGCCTTCCGGCGCCTCCAGGAATTGCAACAGAAACTCTTCGTGATTTCCAAGAAGACATTGAACGCGTCCTCCTGACGTCTCGCTCAGGTGAAACAGGTGGCGCAGCACCTGCGCGCTGTATGGCCCTCGGTCGATGTAATCTCCGACAAAGACCAGCAAGCCCTGATCGTCCAGTCTGGGCAACAACGCCTGCAACACGTCCAGACGACCGTGGACATCGCCCACGGCCGTCACTTTCTCGGCCGGAGCGATGTCGCAAGACACTGCATTCGTTGTCCGCCCCGCACTGCGGTCGAACCACCGTCTGATCCAGTTCGTAATCATACACGTTGATCCCTATCCTTCTCCTCCATTGGCGGCAATGAGCATCTGATTGAATCAGCAAAGAGTTGACCAATGACGTCTGGATGTTCGATATGACCTTCGGCGCAGTTCAAAATGTTTGACCCGGCATCACGGGCAGAACCTTTTGTTCGGCGATGATCGTGCAGGGCGTTTTGAGGGTTCTATGAAACGAGTTTTGATTACGGGCTCTGCGGGGTTCATCGGGTTCCATCTGGCAAAGCTGCTGTTAGAGGAAGGGTTCCGCGTGCATGGATACGACGGGATGACGGATTACTATGATGTGGTCCTGAAACAGCGTCGGCATCAAATTCTGCTTCAGACACCCGGGTTCACGGCAACCGAGGATCGGTTGGAAAATTTTGATCGGTTGATGCAGGTCGCCGAAGAGTTTCAGCCGGAAGTCATCGTTCATCTGGCGGCTCAGGCCGGTGTGAGACACAGTTTGGAACATCCCCGCAGCTATGTTGAATCGAATGTCGTTGGAACATTCAACGTGATGGAAATTGCACGGCAACATAAGGTGGATCATCTTTTAATGGCATCGACCTCTTCGATATACGGTGCCAACGAAGACATGCCGTTTACCGAGACGGAAAAAGCCGACACCCAGCTGACCATCTATTCCGCAACAAAAAAGGCGAATGAGGCGATGGGGCATTCCTATGCGCATCTTTGGGATTTGCCGACGACCATGTTCCGCTTCTTTACCGTCTACGGCACCTGGGGACGGCCGGATCTGGCGTATTTCAAATTTGTCGCCGCCATCCTGGATGGCCGCCCGATCGACATTTACAATCACGGCGACATGTACCGGGATTTCACCCATGTCCAAGACCTTGTACGCGGCATCAGATTGCTGATCGACGTGCCTCCAGTGCGGCCAGCCAGGCGTGAGGATATCGAGGACGGAGACAGCCTGTCCCCCGTCGCGCCCTACCGCATCGTGAATATCGGCAACGGAGAAAAAGTGCGCCTGATGGATTTCATCGAAGCCATCGAACAGGCCGTGGGGCAGAAGGCGATCAAGAACTTCATGCCGATGCAGATGGGTGATGTTCATGCCACCTGGGCAGACAATCGGCTGCTACAAAGACTGACGAACTATCGTCCCCGGACAGACCTGAAAGACGGCATCACCCAGTTCGTTGCGTGGTACCGAGATTATTACGGAAAATAACGCAGGCCTATCGCCAAATGAAAGAACCGGCGTCTTCAACACCGGTTCTTTTTTGTTCCTTACCCGCCGAAATCGTCGAGCATGATGTCTTCACGATCCACGCCCAGATCCAGCAGCATGTTGATGACCGACTGGTTCATGATTGGCGGACCACACATGTAGTATTCGCAATCCTCAGGCGCGGGGTGGTTCTTGAGGTACTCTTCGAACAATACGTTGTGGATGAAGCCGGTATAGCCTTTCCAATTGTCCTCGGGCTGCGCGTCCGACAAGGCCACATGCCATTCGAAATTGTCGAATTCTTCAGCCAGACTGTCGAAGTCTTCGACAAAGAACATCTCTTTCTTCGACCGCGCACCGTACCAGAAGCTGATCTTGCGGTTGCGGTTCTGAAGACGCTTGAGCTGATCAAAGATATGGCTGCGCATCGGTGCCATACCGGCGCCGCCGCCAATGAAGACCATCTCTTTGTCAGTTTCACGGGCAAAGAACTCGCCGAATGGGCCTGAAATGGTGACCTTGTCACCCGGCTTCAGGTTGAAGATGTAGGACGACATCTGACCCGGCGGAATGCCTTCGGACCCCGGCGGCGGCGAGGCCACGCGGACGTTCAGCATGATCATGCCTTTTTCGTCCGGGTAGTTGGCCATCGAATAGGCGCGCTCGATGGGTTCGGTCACCACCGATTCATATTGCCACAGATTGAAGCGATCCCAATCCTCGCGATATTCCTCTTCAATGTCGAAATCCGTGTATTTCAACTGGTGTGCAGGTGCTTCGATCTGGATGTAGCCGCCGGCGCGGAAGTTCACATCCTCGCCCTCGGGCAGGTCCAGGATCAACGCCTTGATGAAGGTCGCTACGTTTTCGTTCGACCGAACGGTACATTCCCATTTCTTGACGCCGAAGACTTCTTCCGGAACTTCGATATCCATGTCCTGCTTGACGGCCACCTGGCAAGACAGGCGATCACCACATGACGCTTCACGTTTCGTGATATGGCTTTCTTCGGTTGGCAGGATCGATCCGCCCCCCGAATGCACCCGCACCCGGCACTGCGCACAGGTGCCGCCGCCACCGCAGGCTGAAGGAACGAACAGCTTCTCGGCAGCCAGTGTCTGTAGCAGCTTGCCACCTGCCGGGACGGAAATCGTCTTTTCGCCGTTGATCGTAATGTTGACGTTTCCAGTCGATACCAGCTTGGATCGGGCGGCCATGATGATGGCCACCAATGCCAGAACGATTACGGTGAAAAGAGCTACGCCTAAGGTAAAGGTTTCCATCAACGCCCCCTTACAGTTTCACGCCCGAGAAGGACATGAAGGCCATAGCCATCAGACCTGCGGTAATGAAGGTAATGCCCAGACCTTGCAGACCATCGGGAATGTCCGAATATTTCAGCTTTTCCCGTACTCCGGCCATTGCGGTGATTGCCAGTGCCCAGCCAAAACCGGAAGACAAGCCATAAGTCGCCGCCTCGGCAAAGTTATAGTCACGCTCCACCATGAACAGCGAGCCGCCAAGGATGGCGCAGTTCACCGTGATCAGTGGCAGAAAGATCCCCAGCGCGTTGTAAAGCGGTGGGAAATACTTGTCCAAAACCATCTCGAGGATCTGCACCATCGCCGCGATCACGCCGATATAGGAAATCAGGCCAAGGAAGGTCAGGTCCACATCCGGGAACCCGGCCCAGGCCAGCGCGCCCGGTTTCAGCAGATAGTTCAGCAGCAGGTTGTTGGCAGGCACGGTGATGGCCTGCACGACCATGACCGAAATCCCCAGCCCCAGCGCTGTCGAAATCTTCTTGGACACGGCGATGAAAGTGCACATGCCAAGAAAAAAGCTGAGCGCAAGGTTTTCGACAAAGATGGCCTTTACGGCCAGTGAGATCAGACCTTCCATCAGTGGGCCTCTACCTGCTGAATTTTGTATTCACGCTCTTCCACCTGGTTCGGCTTCCATGTGCGGAAAGCCCAAATGATCAGACCGATGATGAAGAACGCCGAGGGCGGCAGCAGCAACATGCCGTTGGGCACGTACCAGCCGCCATTGTTGACGGTTTCCAGAATGGTGACGCCGAACAGCGACCCCGCGCCAAACAGCTCACGAATGAAGCCGACCAGCAGCAGGATCAGACCATAGCCCATGCCATTGCCCATTCCGTCGATGAAGGACGCAACCGGAGGGTTCTTCATCGCAAACGCCTCGGCGCGGCCCATCACGATGCAGTTGGTGATGATCAGGCCGACGAAAACCGACAGGGTTTTCGAAATCTCGAAAGCATAGGCTTTCAGGATCTGGTCCACCAGGATCACCAACGACGCGATGATCACCATCTGAACGATGATCCGGATCGAACCGGGGATCTGGTTGCGCAGGCATGAAATGAAGAAGGACGAAAACGAGGTCACGAAGATCACCGCCAGCGCCATCACCATCGACACTTGCAGCGATGATGTCACCGCAAGCGCCGAACAGATGCCCAGCACCTGCAATGTGATCGGATTGTTGTCGACAAGCGGGTCGACCAGCATCTCTTTCTTGGTCTGGGACATCAAATCTCTCCTGCTTGAAGTTTGGCCAGGAAGGGACCATAGCCCGCATCGCCCATCCAGAATTTCACAAGGTTGTCGACGCCGACCGACGTCAGCGTGGCCCCCGCCAACGCATCCACATAGAAATCTGGCCCGGCGGCGGGCTGCGATTTGGCAACGGTGATTTGCAGATCACCTGCTTCGTCGCGCAACTTTTTCCCGTTCCACAAGGCTTTCCAGCGCGGGTTGTCCACCTCGGCCCCGAGACCCGGAGTTTCACCATGCTGATAGAATTGCAGGCCGTAGATATCGTTGCCGTTGTTTTCAAGCGCGATAAATCCATAGAGCGTCGACCACAGGCCGTATCCGTGCAGAGGCAGGATCACCTTGTCCAGATCACCCGCATCATCGCGCAGCAGATAGATAACACGGTACTTGGATTTGCGGCCGATACCGGCTGGGTCATTGTCCAGCGCGACGCTCAGCTCTGGATCGCTGGCGGCGGTGATGTCGTCAAACGTGGTCGGATCAAACTGATCATCGACGAAGGTGCCTGTGGACAGCTCCAGCACATGTGGTTCGAAGGCGGCAAAAGCCTCTGTCACGTCGATGCCCGGCTCAAACACGCCCGCAACTTGCAGAACGTTTACCTGTTTGTCCTTCAGCCGGTTGGCTTCTTGCACCGGGCGCAGGCTGACTGCGGCTGCGGACACAACCATCGAGGCGACCAGACAGACGGCAACGGCGATGAAGATCGTCTTGCCAACAGAATCCGGCGACGCCGCCAGGAATTTGGCCAATGCGCCCTTGGGTGCCTCGTTTTTATCTGGGGATTGCGTATCAGACATGGCGACGCGCCCTCCGTTTGATGTTGGCTTGCACGACGAAATAATCGATCAGCGGTGCAAAGACGTTGCCGAACAGGATTGCCAGCATCATCCCTTCGGGGAAAGCCGGGTTGATCACGCGGATCATCACGACCATGACACCGATCAGAGCGCCGTAGATATAACGCCCTACATTGGTGTGGCTGGCCGAAACCGGTTCCGTCACCATAAAGGCCAGCCCGAAAGCGTAACCGCCCAACACGATATGCCAGTACCACGGCATCGCGAACATCGGGTTGGTATCCGATCCGATCAGGTTCAACAGCAGGGTAAAGCCGATGGTGCCCGCCAGGCAGCCCACAATCAGGCGGTAGTTGGCGATCCTGGTCATCAGAAGGAAAGCCAGACCGATCATGCAGGCCAGTGTCGATGTTTCGCCAAAGCTGCCCTGTATGGTGCCGAAAAACGCGCTCGACCAAGTGATGCCTTCGGCGGCCAGTGCCTGCACACCTTCGGCCGCAGACACGCCCAATGCAGTTGCGCCCGAGAACCCGTCAACGGGTGTCCAGACCGCATCCCCCGACATCTGTGCCGGATAGGCGAAATACAAAAACGCCCGCCCCACAAGCGCGGGGTTGAGAAAGTTCTTGCCGGTGCCCCCGAACACTTCCTTACCGATCACGACGCCGAAGATGATGCCCAATGCCACCTGCCACAGGGGCGTCGAAGCAGGCATGATCAGCGTGTAAAGCATTGATGTAACAAGGAAGCCTTCGTTCACCTCGTGCCCGCGCACGGTGGCAAAGATGACCTCGAAGATACCGCCCGCGACCAGCGTGACGATGTAGATCGGAAGGAAATACATCAGACCATGCATGACGTTGGCAAAGATGCTGGACGGGTCCAGCGAAATCCCGAACATCTGCAACAAAGCAATCCGCCAGCCGGTGGCCGATTCCGGCCCCAGCAAAGCAATCGCCGAGTTCGCCTGATAGCCGGTGTTCCACATCCCCCACAGGATGCAGGGGATCGTCGCGATCACGACATAGGTCATGATCCGCTTCATATCCACATAGGACCGCGCGTGCGGCGCCACCGTGGTCACGGTTTTTGGAGTGTAGATGAAGCTTTCCACCATCTCGTAGATGGGGAAGTACTTTTCGTACTTGCCGCCCTTGGTAAAGTTCGGCTCGATCCTGTCAAAGAAGCTGCGCAAACCCATTCGGCTCAGCCCTCCTTTTCAATTTTGCTCAGGCAGTCGCGCAGCGCCAGCCCGTATTCATATTTTGCCGGACAGGCAAAGCCCACAAGGCCCAGATCCTCTTCGTCCAGCTCCAGCGCACCCAAGGCTTGGGCAGTGTCCGTATCCATTACCAGCAGCGCCCGCAGCAACTGAGTGGGCAGATAGTCCTGCGGCATCAGGTCTTCGAAAACACCTGTGGGCACCATGGCCCGACGCCCGCCGTTCAGGTTGGATGTGAAGGCATACAGCTTCTTGGCGAATGCCGAACCCAATACAGGCTGGACCGCGTATTTCGACGGCATCGGACGAATCCAGCCCAACGGGATTTGATCGGGATCTTCACGGATGATGCTGATCTGGCGCGCGAACCGGCCCAGATAGGCGGTCGGACCCTCAGCGTGCCGGCCCGACAGGATCGAACCCGAAATGACACGGGGCGTACCGTCCAAATCGACTTCGTCGCGGGTCAGATCGTCAGTTGATGCGCCCATCACGGTACGGATCAAACGCGGTTGACGCGCACCCGGCCCTGTCAGGGCAATCACGACATTCGGATCCAGATGGCCGGTCAGCATCAGGCGGCCAATGGCGATGACATCCTGATACCCGATGGTCCAGACCTGCTTGTCGCCTGCAAGGGGTTCGAGGAAGTGAATATGCGTTCCGGCCAGCCCCGATGGGTGCGGGCCTGCGAAAGATGCAGCTTCGACACCGGCGACATCTGCGCCGGGTATCGTGTCACCCTCTTTTTGGCAAAGATAGGTTTTGCCCTCGGTCAATGTGCTGACTGCCGCCAAACCGGCGATAAATTCTTCGGGCGCCTCGGCAATGATCGTGGCAGCGTCAGCGGCCAACGGGTCACTGTCCATGGCGGTGACAAAGATCGCATCCGGTTTGGCGCCGGGGTTCGGCATTTTCGAATAGGGACGCGTGCGGAACGACGTCCACAGGCCGGCGGCGCACAGCTTGGCCGTCACGCCTTCGGCGCTGTCGGCATCCCCTATGCCCGAGAAATCAACACCGGCGTCATTGACGTCTGTCACTTCGATCACGACGCTTTGCAGCACCCGACGGGCACCACGGTTGATCGCGACGACCCTGCCACTTACCGGTGCGACCATCATCGCGTCAGGCGCGTCCTTGTGACAGAACAGCGGCGCGCCACGAACGACGCTGTCGCCTTCCTGCACCAGCATCTTGGGTTTCAGGCCGATGTAGTCACCGCCCAGGACGCCAACGGTCGAGTATTCCGGGCCCGGGTGAATGGTCTGGTCAGGAGCGCCTTCCACCGGCAGATCCAGCCCCTTTTTCAGTTTGAAAGTTTGCATGTTGCTACGTTCTTCCAAGCCTCTTTTCTGCGCCAGCTCTGCCAACGCCCTTTCGGGGTCATGCAATAGCGCGGTTTTTTTGAACCTCCGTCGCAAAAGCGTCGAAAACGGTCCAAAATCCGCAGGCGTATTTCCGATCAAGGACCCTTTACGCGGGGAAGGTCACAAACGCAAACCTGTTACCGCCAAAACTTGAGGATGAACCACACAATCCTTCGATTGATCGGTCATTTCCTCTGAATCCATGGCGTATAATTGCATATCGCGCCCACCAAGGTTCCAGTGTAAGCAACCGGAATGGAAAAAGACACAGATTTGGAAATCTTTCTGGTTGCCACGCCGGGCCTCGAAGCGCCTCTTGGTGACGAGGCGGAACTCAACGGATTCGCGCAGGTCAGAACTGTACCCGGCGGGGTGACATGCCGGGGTTCATGGCCCGAGGTCTGGCGCGCCAACCTGACACTGCGCGGCGCCAACAAGGTTCTGGTGCGACTGGGCAGTTTCCCCGCCGTGCACCTTGCCCAATTGGACAAACGTGCTCGGAAATTTCCTTGGGGCACCGTTTTGCGTCCTGACGTGCCGGTCAAGGTGGAAGCCATCAGCCGCAAATCCAGAATTTATCACGCCGGTGCAGCTCGTCAGAGGATCGAGCGGGCAATATCCGAGACATTGGGCACCTCGATTTCATCCGAGGCAAACCTTCGGGTCTTGCTTCGAATCGAGAAAGACATCTGCACGATCTCGGTCGACAGTTCCGGCGAGCTGTTGCACAAACGCGGTCACAAGGAAGCCATTGCCAAGGCCCCAATGCGCGAAACAATGGCCGCCATGTTCCTGAGAGAGTGTGGCTACTCGGGCGATGAACCGGTATTGGACCCGATGTGCGGATCCGGTACCTTCGTGATCGAGGCCGCCGAGATCGCTCTGGGTCTGCGCCCTGGCCGCTCCCGCAGTTTTGCATTCGAGGACCTGGCGGGCTTTGACCCTGATCAGTGGCAGGAAATGCGGCAGGAAACCAAGACGGCGGAATGCGCGCTTACCTTCTACGGCTCGGATCGCAACTCGGGCGCGGTCGACGCGGCGACTGCCAATGCCGAAAGGGCGCAAGTCGCTGCTGTGACGCAGTTTCAACAGCGTTCCGTCAGTGACATAAAGCCCCCCGAAGGTCCTGCGGGGCTGGTCATTGTGAACCCGCCCTACGGGGCGCGGATTGGTGACGAAAGACGCTTGCGTTCGGTCTATGGTGCGATGGGCAAGACCTTGATGAACCGGTTCCGGGGATGGCGGGTCGGCGTGATCACCAGCGCTCCGGGGCTTGCCCGGGCCACACGTCTGCCTTTGCTGGCGCCAGGACCGGTCGTCGACCATGGTGGAACCAAAATTCGTCTGTACAAAACAGATCGCTTGCCGTGATTGCCTGGGACGCTTCACAACCAATTCATGACGATGGCTGCGCGGGCGAGAGCGGACAAGAAAACCACAGGGTTTCCGCCGCAAAGGGGGCGCTTCCCTTGTTTCTCAACGTGCCTGTGAACCTCTCGACATCTTGGCACCGGTGCAATCGTGACCCGTCCGGCAGGGGCGAACAAGTTGGCGGACACTCTTGCTTGCCGATCAACCAGAAGAACGCAGACAAGCAACCGCTCGTTTTTTCGAATCGTGAAGACCTGCTCAAATTACCGGGTTCCGACCTTATCGGTGCGCCGCCCTTTTTTGGTTGTTGCGTTCGAAAGATTCGAGTGATCGAAATACAGAATCCTCTTGCGCATCAGACACGCCGCGTATAGATCACCCGCCACGGTCGGAGTGTAGCTCAGCCTGGTAGAGCACTGTCTTCGGGAGGCAGGGGTCGGAGGTTCGAATCCTCTCACTCCGACCAATTAACTACTTGATGTGACATACATCTTTTGCAGTTTCTCCCCTCGGCACGCACCGACGTGCACTTGTCTGTCACTCTCTCGTCACTCGCAGCACCGCGTTGCCCACCTACGGAGCAACGGGAATGGCAACGATCAGAAAGCGTGGAACCAAGTGGCAGTGCATCGTCAGACGTGAGGGCCGTACGGCAAGCAAGTCGTTTGAAAGACGCGCGGATGCGATGAAGTGGGGAAGCGCCGTCGAAGCGCAGGCCGATGCAATCGGGGGAGGCTTGCCGAAACCGGCAAGCAAGCAGGCAGATGCGCTGCAGCTGACCCTCGCAGATGCACTCCGCCGATTGACAAATGAAATGCCTGGAGAACGCTGGCGACTCGAGGCATTGGCACGCTCCAAGTTGGCCAGATCGCAGATCGAAGCGCTGACTGCGAAAGACGTTTCGACTTGGCGAGACGTACGCCTGCAAGATGCCAAGCCGTCTACAGTCGTTCGCGAGCTGTCGCTGATGCAAACAGCAATTGACCGAGTACTTGGCGACAGCGGAAGTGACGCGAACCCGGTCAGGCACGCGAAACGGCCAAGGAGCAAGGAACAACGCGATCGCAGGTTGACTGAAGACGAATGGCGTCGATTGCTTCAGGCGGCTGACGAGTGCCTTAACCCCTACGTGAAGCCGTTGCTGGTTCTCGCGAGAGAGACTGCAATGCGGCGCGGTGAACTCCTTTCAATGGGGTGGAAACATGTCGATTTCGATGCGTGTATGGTGTTTCTGCCCAGAACCAAGAACGGGCATTCACGATTGGTTCCGTTGTCGCCTACAGCCGTGGAAGTGTTGCGCGCTTTGCCAAACACGGAAGCGCGTGTCCTTCCTCTGAGTGCAAACTCTGTGAGCCTCCCCCACTGAACTGGTCCACCGTTATGTTTAGGAAACGGAGGACCACG